>CAJTSU010000052.1 GCA_910579055.1 uncultured Mailhella sp.
ATGCAGTGTACCAGTTTTGCTAAACATTGTTTAGTAAAAATTTGGAAGATCAGTAGGTATAATAGCGGGGCAGCATCATTCAGCACTTGAAGCGCTTCATCATATTGTTCTTCGAGATTTAGAAATTCGGCATACGCTATCAGAGAAAACCCCAGATCGAACGCGGCATAGGCGTCTTCTCTCAGCGCTTGCAGAATCTGTTTTTGTTTTGTGGTCAGAGTCTCTTTCTTGTCCGGCGTGTCAAGTAGGAGCTGACAAAGTTCGGCCTTATCGGCGGAAAGAGATTTTTTCCATTTTTCAAAAATTTTTTTATGAATTTTTATGGCTCCGACATGATATTTTTTTCTGATCTCATCATCATGTGAAAATTCTGCAATTTGTATATAAAGATCAGCAAGTTCTTGGCTGTTTTTTCCGAATAATTTTTCGGCATCCGCAAGCGCATCTTTTAATAGCTCTCTGCCTTTGTCCCTAAAATCAGGATTAGGATGATCTTCATAAACACGAATTAAAAACTCAAGAGCATCAAATCTCTCTTCTGATATTCCATCTTTTATTTTAATAGCTATCTTATACTGCTGTTCAGCAAAACAGACTGCCCATTCATAAAATTTATAAACAGGAAAAATATTATCTATTAATGCCTGTGAAGAAAAAATAGTCTCACTATCTTCTCTGCCATTAAAGTATTTACAGAAGAGATAATATAAAATATTCCAGTTTTTAGATGCTTCTTGATATGTATTATGATTTCTATTTATCTCGTCTTTACAATAATCAATAGCCTTTAGACTTTTCCCCAATTTCCTTTTGGTAATGCCCAGCTCTTTCAAAAGCGTTCCGTCAAACGCATCAAGGCGATCCGGAGTGAGGCCTTCGCCGGGCGCGAGCTTGTCCAGCAGAAGCTGCCCCAGAAGGGCGGCATGTGAATCGCGGAATTCTTCCAGCAGTTCTTCGCTGTCGCAGCTCTTGGTCATCTTGTCCCACAGGTAACGGATAAGGAAGGTGGAGGCTTCTTCCCGATCCAGGCAGTACAGGGTGTTGCTGTCGCTCAGCAGCCAGTCGGAAACCGACTTGTGGAAGATTTGCACGGTCTGCTTCTGCGGGATACGGTTGGCGTTGATGCGGACCAGACTGCCCAGGCGACCCAGGGTGTCCCTGACCGCGCTTTCGGTCAGCCCGTAGTTCTTTTTGAGCACCGGCAGCAGGACGCCGAAAGCGAGCGGCGTGGCTCCGCAGCAGGCCAGCATGCTCAAAACGGGCCTGGCCTGTTCGGAGAAGCCGCGTCCATCAGGGAAAATGCGATCCATGCAGGACTGATACAGGCTGGAAAGCCCGCGCGGAAAGACTTCCCCTTCCACAAATTCGTCCAGATCAATGACGCCGTTCTGCACCATGCCCCGCAGAAAGCTCAGATAACGGAAATTGCCTGCGGAAGCGCGCAAGACATGTTTTTCAATCTGATCGCGCCGGGCGTCCTCCACCTCTGCCTCATCCAGCCATTTCCGGACATAGAGACGGGCGTCGGCTTCGTTTCGCTCGTCCGTGGCGGAAAGAACCCTGGGATTCATGGCGTCCAGATGCGCCTTGACATGCCGGTCATTGGGCCGGGACGTCACCAGAAAATACAGCCAGTCGGGCAGTTCGCGGTAATGCTGGGCGATAAAGCGGGCCAGCTCCCCGCTTGCTTCATCCAGACCGTCCACGATAAGCAGGCAGGGCTGCCGCCCTCCGTCAATGCCGAAGGAACAGGCTTCCGTGATCAGTTTGGAAAAAAGATCTTCTTCCGAAAGCCTTGCAAAATCAAAATCATGCGTGAGCAGATACCGGCGGTAGGCGGGCAGACGGGTGCCCATTTGAAACGCAAGGGAAAGGATGACGCTGCGCGGCTCGTCCAGGCTGCTCCCGGCCGCGCAGAAATGAATGCCCACAACCTGCACCTTGTTCTGCGCGGCAAACTGGGCCACAAGCGCGCTCTTGCCTATGCCCGGCTCGCCCGTAATGCAGAAGACCTTGCGGCGGCGGTCATGTTCCAGCCAATCCTGAATATCGTTGAAGAGCCATTCCCGGCCCACAAAGCCGTCTTTCAGCAGGCCCTGCATCCGGTCAAGGTAGGAGCCGGTGAACTGGCGAGGCATCAGTTTGGCCCTGAGCTGCTCCACTTCTCCGGAAAAGGCTTTGCCCTTGCTCACCATGGCGTCAATGGCCTGAAGCTTTTCTTCAAACCAGGGCTGGAAGACCGCGTCGCCTGCCGCATGTTTTTCCTTCCAGTCACTGAGATCGAGATACTGGATGTGGGAAATGGACAGGGGCGGGCGCACTTCTTCCGGCGACTCCAGCAGGATGGAGGCGATTTCGCAGCTGCGTTCCCCTGCGGCGATGCGCAGTTCGTCCAGGCAGACGCCCGGTTCGCGCACGGAATGGCGGGAAAGCCAGGCCAGAACAGCATCGCTTTCCGAAATGCCGGAGTAGATGGAGCGTCGCCAGTCGTCGCCCGCATGGATGTTGCTCTTGTCGAACCAGATGCTGTAGTCCGGATGTCTTTTTTCCAATTCCTGTTTGATGCATTCCACAAATGAAGCGTTTTCGTCATGCCCATAACTGAAAAAAATTTTCATGGCTTGTACCTCATGCATACATCACATGTACAATTCGCATTTCGGCGGAAGCATTGGCGTCCCGCTCCCGCACGGTCAATGTTTGTTCAGTCGGCGGCATCTTCCGGGAGTCTGCGCCAGGACTCACCCTGAAAGACAAATCCGGAGCCATCCTCTTTTGTGAGGCTCAGTCCTTGTGAACTTTCCGTGTCGCAGATAAAGCGGTCACGTCGGCGAATCCGGCTATCCAGCAGACGCAGGGCCAGTTCATGAACATCGACAGGCCAGAAGCACCTGGGCCGGGGATGCGTTACCCCGCGCTTTCCCGCTTCAGGGCGACAGTTCAGGGCGCATTCGCGCCACTGTTCCGGAATGGCGTTCCAGCCGTACACAGCTCCAAGCAAAGCCCCGCAGATGGCGGCGTTGGTGTCGGTATCGCCGCCGCGCCGTACGGTATCCACAACGCCGTCTTCAAAATATGCCGCATGGACAAGCTGCCACAAGGCATTCTGGAGAGCCACAAGCACCCAGCCCTGTTTGGACATGAAATCGGGCGGAACCTGATGTTCGGCCTGTTCCACAGCGGCACGCAGCGCGGGGTGCGCCTGGATCCTGTCCAGCCAGTCCGGGAGAAGCCGATACAATTCGGGGCCGCTCCCTCCGTAGGCCACCGCGTGAGCGATAAGGCAGACATACAGCGCGTTGGCCTGCATACACACCGGATTGGGGTGGGTGATTGCCGCATCCTGCATCGCCTGGGACGCCGCACGCTCCCAATCCTTTCCCGCCATGAAAATACCCAGGGGACTGACCCGCATGAGCGCGCCGTTTGCCTGACTGTCTTGATTGGCATGTCCCCGCAGGGCCGAACGTATGGTATTGCCGCAATCGAAAGGTCCGGAATCCAGCCAGTAGACATAACGCTCCCGTGCCGCGTCGGCATCGTACTCTTCGGCGTCAGCCAGAAGACGAGCCAACAGGAGAGCCATTTCAGAATCATCAGTCGGCTGCCCGGCCAGAGTGTTCCACACGCCGCCGGTAATCAGTTTGCGTGGTCCATCGGGATAGTGACGGCGTATTTCTCCTGGAGACTGAAACTCCACCAGTGAACCGAGTGAATCTCCGACGATTTGTCCCATGAGACAGCCCGTTGCCCGGTTTTCATGCTCCGAGCATGGCGTAGCGATAGCGTTTGCGTTCTTCATTGTGTTCTGATAAATATATTTTTAGTGAATAAACTATTTAGTCCCATATTTAATAACTCCGTATAACAGTGAATATACTTCATCACGATGTGATTTGTCCGAAAATTCAAACACTTTATACCCTTCTAATGATGCAGTTAATTCAATATAATATGTTCCATATGATTGTTGATTTTTTCTTATTATTTTTTGACTTTCATCTAATTTTAAAATATTGGAAATTTTTATCTGTTCTTGTCCATTTTTTGTTGGATAAATAAATATATCTTTATCAGTATCTATTATATAATTAATATATATTGTAGGTGATTCATTATATGTCATCGCTAATTTTCTATATTTTTTAAATAATATAATTGATAATGTTAATGATATAATCAAAAATAATATACTGATAAATTCAAATTTTGCAAATAAACTATATATGATAAGTAATGAAAAAACACAAATAACAAGAGATAATTTTAAATAAAATTTACCATCACTGACTTCTTTATATGAATCTACTGTAATTACATATCTTCCACTTTGTATTTTGTTTTTTGACATCACCATTTTTTCTCTCCTTTTTAATTGAGTTTGATTGTTGTATGCAAATTTGCGTGCAAAACTCTATCAGCGAATTGTTTTATCAAACGCTTTTTTCAGACCTCCCACAAGCTGAATTGTCAATTTTGTATCTGGTTAAAAAAATTCATACAATGTCATCAGCGTGTCATAAGAGACATGCTGCATCCTGTTCCATGCCTCGACATGCGCTTTCTGCTTGATGCCGAGAAGCGTAACTGCAACATTCGCGGTATCGCGAACAAAGAGCACCGCCTTTTCTATGGAATCCGACGAATTGCCCAGAGCTGCCGCAAGTTCCCCCTGCAGAAGAGGCGAGCTGGCAAAGACAGCCAGATCACGGGCATGATCCAAAATGCTTTCTCCCCCTTGCCACGTTCCCGTGACGGCTTCGCTGCCCCACAGGCCGAGAGGCAGCTGGAGATAACGCAGATGAGGCCAGGAACGGGCGCGCAGTCTGTCCAGAGAGAGGTATTCCGGATGATTTTCCGGCACGCGGAAGCCGTTCCATGAAGAAATGCCCCAGGCGCGCGTCATGCCGTCCCGCACCATGTCTTCCATGCACTCCGCCACGGCGATGAAATTCTGCTCAAAGCGGGCAGTATCCGTCAGGCGGAGCAATTCGAGGTTATGCACAAAAACACAGTCCGCCGTTTCCAGATTCAGACGCCGCAGGGAAGCGCGCAGGGAACGGCGAAGCCAAGGCGGAGCGTAACAGCTATGTTCCGGCCCGGCAGTAAACGGGGCGGGCAGGGCGCGGTTTTCCGGGACAAGTCCCACCTTGGTCGCCACAAACACGGCTTCCCGCTCGGCAATTCCCTGCCCGATGGCCCGTTTCAGCGCTCTTCCCACGCTGAGCTCGGATCTGCCGTTGCGGTAATTGGGCGCGCAATCGATCACATTGCAGCCCAGACGCAGCAAATGAACAAGAGCGTCCTCCTGCTGTCTGTCCGTTATGTGATCCATGTTTCCCATATATGTTCCCATGCCCAGGGCGCTGAGGCGCAGGCTGTGAACTTCATGTACGGCGCAGGAAGGCAGGGCCGCTTTCGCCTGAAACAGGGCGGTTCCTTCCTCTGTGGCCCATCCCGGGATAGTCATAGACGCTCCAGAAACGCGCGTATCCGGTTCATGTCGGTAACGGGTTCAAGGTCGCTTTCGCCATGCAGCGGCAGATACTCCTCCCATACGCCCTCGCACACCCGATCCAGCAGACATGAAGAACAGGCTTTTCCCTTGGCCTTGATGGACTTCCGGCTTTCTTCCCAGTTGATGTGCTGACCCGTCATGGACATTTCAATACAGGTGCTTTGCCTGTGCAGGCGCTCGCGCAGAAAATCCAGATCAACGGAACGAACGTAAAAATCCGGTCCGGGGAGCTGGCAAAAGGGAATAGTTTCCCAAAAAACATGATGATGAAGCCCGGAGGAAAGAGAAAGCCCTGCAAGCGCCCGACGCACTTCTGCATAACGCGGCACCACGCGGCCCAGAGCCTCGGTCGTGAATCCTTCCGCGTGAGGAAAGGCCACAATGGCTTCCTCCATGCGCAGGGAAGCCATAGCATCCAGCGTATCCGCAACGGCGTTCACATTGCGGCGGGAAAGCACCATCTTGCCGCAGACGCGAAATCCCAGATCGTGCAGAATATGTACGGCATGCGCCGTTTCGTCAAAACTGCCCCGTACACGGGTGATTGCATCATGCAGGGCGGCCTCGCTTCCATGCAGGGCAACGACAAAGAGGATTCTCCTGTCCGACAGGGCACGCAGACGTTCAGCGGCCTTTTCGCCGCCCAGCAGGCGGCCGTTGGTCTGGACGGTAACGGCAATATCCAGCTGACAGAGCCGTTCCAGAAGCGTGAAAAAATCGCCGCGCAGTGTCGGTTCCCCGCCTGTAAGCGTCACGGAATCAATGCCGCGTTCCGTGAGGGTGCGAATAATATCCTCCACCGCGTCGGGAGAAGCGTCAATGTGCTTGCGTTCACGCAGCAGCAGCTTCCGGACGGGTTCCATGATGCAGTGAATGCAGGCATTATTGCAGGAAAGCCCCAGCTTCAGATCAATGTGCATACGTTGCCTCCTCTCTTGCGGTAGCGATGGGGGGAGAAAACCAGGAGTCGATGGGATCGCGTCGGGACAGAGAAAGGAGTTCCCGCTTCTCCGGAACCAGGACGGGCAAAGCCGCATAACAGCCGTCTTCTTCCAGCAGCAGGTTCCGCTGCGTCAATTCGCGGAGCAGCTCGCCGGTTCGCTCCTTTCCCACGGCCAGCAGCCGTGCGCGAGGCTGCGGGGTACGGCAGGCCAGCAGAACACGGGCGGCAGCCCTGGGTAAATGGTACTGCCGGGGACGCGCGAAGCGTCCATCCGTCACCAGAGCCCCGGAACCGGAAAAACGCGCCGCACAGAGGGGGGCCTTTTCCGTGAAGGCTGTTTCCCATTGCATGAAGGCTTCATGCGCCTTTTCCAGCAGCGAAGGAGCAAGAGCCCGCGCATCATGAAAGACGAAATAAAAGGGAGGGTGTTCCCTGCCCAGCCATGTATGCCAGGGGTGAGGCCGCACATCATCCAGGCCGTAGCGCCGGGGATTCCGAAACACGGGAGAGTTGCGCTGCAATTGAAAGGACACCAGAGCCGTCGGTGGCGGAAGATGATGCAGCAGGGGCAGCAGTTCCAGCATTTCCTCTATTTCCTCGGCGCGTGTGCCCGGCATATCAAGAATAATATTATAGTGAATGTTCAGACCGCAATTCCAGGATTCCCGCAGACAACAGATATTTTGCAGCAGGGTCGCCCCTTTTCTCATGCGGCGCAGAATGGCGGAGTGCAGACTTTCCACGCCGATTTGCAGACTCTCGAAGCCCGCAAGGGAAAAGCGACGCATCTGCAACGGTGTCGGGCAGCGGCATTCCGCAAAGGCCCGCCATTTTTTCTTTCCTGTCCGCAGGGGGCTTTTGCCCCGTGTTGCCGCAAGCCAGAAAAACGGGAAGCTGGTGTCGGCGAATTCCAGATCTGAACCAGGGAAGCGATCCGCAAAAAATTTCAGACAATCTTCCACATAAGCGGCGTCATACACTACGCGCCCTTTACGCTGATTCTGGGCGCAGAAAGCGCACACGCCATGCTCGCAGCCGCGGGACGCCTCCAGCAGGAGGGCGCTTTGCTCCGGGCTGGCCCCGTTCTCCCTATCTTCCCCATCTTCCATCGACGCATCGTCCTTTATGCCTGCCTGCATGTCGGCAACATAATCGCTGTAGTCGGGAATGAGCGGCTCGACCGGATCGCAGGAAGCCCTGAACAGACCGGGCGGGCAGCCCTGACGCAGCCAGTCCGGCAGCGCCTTCTCGCCCGGACCGTCGATAACGGCGTCAACCCACTCACTGCGCAGAAGTTCTTCACCCATTCCCCCCTGGGTCAGGAAACCTCCGAACAACGTCCGGCATCCGTGCCGCCTAGCTTCTTGTGCGGCCCACAGACTGGCCTGAAGCTGATTGAAGGTGCAGGAGAAACCCGCCACGTCAAAGCCGCGCCAGGGAGCGCGTTCGCGCAGCGTGGCGCAGAAATCCCGTACCGCATCCATCACGCGGGCAGATTCGGCCTCCGTCAACTCTTCTGTGGCAATCAGGGCTTCACGCAACGCCTCCTGCCGGACATTTCGCCGCACAAAGGCGAAGCAGGCTTCGGAAAGCAGGGGATGCAGGTTGTTCGCCACGCGCCAGTACAGGCTGCTTCCCAGTTTCCGGCTCAGCAGAGGGGCAGCATGCAGGGTTTTGACTCTGACGCCCTCACGGACAAGCCGTGCCTTTAATATCCCTAGTTGCAGGGACGGCGCGTCCGCGCGCTGCCAGGGCATGGAAACGAGAAGCACTCGATAATTCCTCATGACAGCACGAACTCCAGCGGCTTTTGCAGCCAGCGTCGGGCCTGATCGGGACGGGCCAGATAATCGAAGCCGTCCGCGCTCAGGCTTTGGGGGGCGCGGCATCCGCCCTGGCAGCGCGCTCCGGCGGGGCAAGCGCGGCATAAGGCGGGAAGCTGCCGGAAATCTTCCCACGCGGCCCGCAGCGCCGCGGCCCTCAGGCCCTCCCGTGTATCCAGGGCCTGCCTGCGGGAGTAACAGCGCATGACCTTGCCCTGCGGGTTGATGGCCAGATTGCTGAAGGGGCCGCAGCCCTGACGTCCGTGCAGCAGTCTTGCCGCATCCCATGGGGAGTCCAGCAGGCAGAAGGGCACGGAGAGGCCGAGTTGCAAATCTTCCCAGTGCTTGTGGGCGCGCAGGTGATTCAGCTTGTCCAGCAGCCGGAGCATATCCTCCCGCGTGACGGGCCGCTTGTTGCCCGGGGCGGCTTCCGCCCGCAGGGGCAGCCAGCGGATGAACGACATTTGTTCCAGAAGCTCGGCAAAAGATTCCACAGCCCTGATTGCGGCGGGGAACATGGGGGTAAGAAATTCCACGCTCACCCCTCTGGCCGCGGCAAAGGCCGCGGCTTCCAGCTTGCGCTTCCATACGTCGGACTTCCCCGAACAGGCCAGCATGCCCGCCTCGTCCGGAGCGGGGAAGGAAATTTTCAGGCAGTCCACAAAGGGGGCAATGCGCGACACCCGATCCATGTCCAGCAGGACGGCATTGCTGTTCAGGGTAACGTAGAATCCCCGCTCCGCGGCCAGCTGAAGGTAGCGCTTAATATCCGGCACCAGCAGGGGCTCGCCGCCCGTCAGGCGCACCATGCCTATCCTTTCTTCCGCGAGCCGATCCAGCCACGCCGCATAGTCCGCCGGCGGCATCACGCGGCTGCCCTTTCGCGCTCCGAACCCCTGGTGGCAGAAACCGCACGCCAGGTTGCAGGCATCGGTAATTTCCAGCTTGCACTCCAGGGGGAATTGCTCTTCATCCCCCAGAGCTTCCAGAAAAGCGAGGACGTTTTCTCCTGACTGTGGGCCAGCCTCCGCCAGCGCCAGACCGCCCTTTGTGCTGAACAGATCCGCCCGTACGCCCTCGCTCCAGGCCAGGCGCAGTCTGTCCGCATCCTGCAGACAGGCCGCCACAGGCCGCGTTGCTTTCGCCGCCCTTGCGTGTCCCTTGATGGCCGCCACGATATCTTCCTTCATGGCGTCGGACAGCGGCAGGGAAGCGCCCGGGCCGGAACGCAGAACTATTTCCGCCAGACGGGCACTGTCACAGGCGTGCCGTTCGCCCGGGCCGTCATCGGCGCGCGCCGCATCGTGCAGGCAGGCGGCGAGCATGGGCGGCAGGGGAGGCAAGCCTTCACTCCAGGCCAGCATACCCGCCCAAAGGGCCGTTTGCCGCGCGTGTTCCAGGCCATGGCCGCTGTCGGGCCGCAGCATGAAGGGAACGCAAAGGGGCAGAAGCACTCTGTCCAGCACTTTGCGCCATATCCGAAAGGGCAGCGCATGCAGGCCGTTCCGGGGCGCGCTTTCCCTTCCGGAAAAAAAGACCGCAAGGGCGGGTTCCAGCGGCGGCAGGGCCAGAATGGCGTCCACAGGCATTTCCAGCCAGTCTTCCACTTCGCGGGGCATGGCCCTGACCATATCCCGCAGACAGGGAACAAGGGATTCCCGCCCCCGGATTCCGACATAGACGCCGTAAGTATCCAGGGCCGTGCGGACGCTGGAAAACGCCTTTTCCTCCGCCACAGCGCAGAGCGCATCCGTGACGTATTCATAGCCGCGCAGTTCTCCTGCGGGCAGGCAGGAGGAAGCGTCGTCTGTCCGATAAAGCGTCATGGGCGCGTCCAGGCAGGCAGTCCTGTCTGCGGGCAGGGCCACATAGACTACCGGCATGCTGCCGCTCAGATGATCCACTCCGTGTATCCAGCCCTGCCCGTTGTCCAGCGGCAGTCCGAAACAGGCCGCCACCGCCGGAGAAGGCGAGAGAAAAAGGGGTGTTCCTTCAAGCCGCGTCAGACCGGGCATGGCGGAGCCGTGATAGAGCGAAACACATCGTGCCCCGCCGCTGTCCGGGAAAAATCGGGGAAAAGGCATGTTCCAGAGCCGCGCCTTTTCCGCGATCAGGGCATCCACGAAGGCGTCAGGAGCTTCCTCGTCGCGCGCCAGGCACTCCGCCAGGGAACGGATGGCGGCAAAGGGCGTAAATGCGGGGGAAAAGGAAATATCCACCCGATGGGCTTCGGGCAGTTGCTCCTTTGCTTCCTGCCAAGGGAGACAGGAAATTTTTGCCCTTGCATCCGCCGGAATATGGGCAAGACGCTGTTCAGCCTCGTCTTTTTTCAGCCAGGGCGGCAAAATCCAGTAGACGCGGGCGCAGACGCCCTCACGCAGCGCCGCGAACAGAAAATTGCCCGAATGGATATGATCCGCGCGGCGACCGGGCGGGAGCAGGGCAGGGCTGTTCAGGCCGCTTTCGCCGAAATCGGCATGGGCGTCAAAGTGCCAGCACTCCCAGCCGTGCATGGCGGCAGCGTTCCACGCGGCAAGAGCTTCACTGTGTTCCAGGTGCAGATAGCAGGGAAGATGCGCACAGCGCTTCATAAAATCCGCGGGATCCATCCAGAGATGTTTGCATGGTTCTTCAGTGAGCGGACGTTCGCTGTTGAAGAAAAAATCCAGATCAATATCAAAAAGAACGGACATGGCGCTACTCGAACAGCATCAGCGCGGCGGCGCCGTCCGTTTTGCCCGTTTCCCGCAGGGCAAGACCGCCGGGGCCGCAGGTTATGGTCAGTTCGGGACTCTCCACCGCAGGCCCGGCATAGGGAAAGACGTCCATGACCCGGACATGCAGATCCTCTCCGTTTCCGGAAGAGAGGGCGTCCCGCAGAGGATGCAGCAGATACAGACAGCCGGCATGGCGCAGGACGGGACGCGCCAGATGTTCCCGGATCAGTTTTTCCAGCATGCTCAGCCCGGCCTCGTGAAGCAGATCGGCATAGCTTTCTGCCATGTTCAGACTTTCCGCACAGCGGGGAGAGCAGGGGAAGTAGTCAGGCAGGATGGAGAGATACGGGGCAAAAAGACGCCCCATCCGGTTCATTTGCCAGGGAAAATGCGCCACGCCGCGCACTTCGGCCAGAAAAGAATCCACCCAGGGGCATTGTCCGTTCTGGATGCGGTTCTGGTAGACACGGGCACAGCATTGCGGATATCCGTACAGTCTGGCCGCCGCATCGGGAGGACAGCCTTCTCCTTCCATATCCAGCGCCCTGCTGATGCCTTCTTCTCTGCCTATGAAAAG
Organism: uncultured Mailhella sp.; assembly: GCA_910579055.1. GTDB lineage: Bacteria > Desulfobacterota > Desulfovibrionia > Desulfovibrionales > Desulfovibrionaceae > Mailhella. The sequence goes on from CAJTSU010000052.1 coordinate 11,579, forward strand.
TATTCCTTCCTCTCCGGCTCCGGGGAATCCCGGCCTCAGGCGGCTGAAACGATCCCGCAGGGAGGTGACGAACACACCTTCCAGATGCAAGGGAGCCACAGCGCACGGCAGATCAATCATCTGTGCCAGGCGGCTCAGCTCTTCCAGGCGATCCGGCTGCCCCGTAAGCCGGACAACGCTTTTTCTGCCCGCGCGCACGGCCAGCAGTTCAAGGAAGTCCGTCCATTCAAGCCGTTCGTCCAGCAGGGCGCGCAAAAGTTCATCAAGGTACATATCAACCTCGGTCAAACAGCATCATGCCCAGCTTGCGGCTGTTCAGACGGGCAAGGAGCGTGTCGCGGCAAAACACCTCCACGGAACGGGCGGAGTGAATCAGGATACGATCTCCGGCGGAGAGTACATCCGCCAGAATACCACGCAGGGAACATTCGATGGAACTGTTGTCATAAACAAGGGTATTGCCTTCCAGCTCGGCTTCATGGAAAGCGTACACGCCTTCATATTCCGTGTAGAGCAGAGGAAGACGGGCTGCGGCGAGGGCCTGATCCGCCAGTTCCCGGTCATACATGCGGAGGAGCCGCCATGCCTCGCGCGCCGCCGTCGCGGCTTCCGCACAGAAGAAGGAACAGGGATAGAAACTGATCAGTCCATAACCGAAATATTGCGCTCCCACGTTGGTCCATGCGGGAAAAACAGGGAGCTGCTCCGAACGGCCCTTCAGGCTGGCATCCAGCAGAGTGAGCAGAAAATCTCCCTGTTCCTGTTCCGCAACGGGCAGAGATGCCTCATAAAAGGCGATGCAGCAGGGAGGGTAGGCCAGCAGTCTGCCGAATGCGCCGAACCGGCAGGCGTGTTCCGCCTTCTGGGCCTCCAGTACGCGGTTCGGATCCCTGCCTGTATAAAGCTGTATATATCCGGGCAGGGGAGATTCCAGGGAAACTTCCGTGCCGTACCCGCTTACCCAGCCGCCCTTGCCCTGATCAGGACTCAAAATCAGCTTGCGGGGGTGCAGGCCCACCCGCAGACCATTTTTTTCCAGCTCCGCGACCATCCAGGGAATTTCCATCTCCGACAAGCAAAGGCGGGCGACTTTCTGCCCGTGCGCGGCCAGAAGGATTTCCCTCAGGGTCTGAAAGCTCACCCTTGGACGCAGGGCGGCGAAAAGTTCGTGGTACACGGCATGACTTTCACACATAGCGCCGCCACAGTTCCAGACATTGATCCACGCCGCAGGGCAGGGGCAGGCAGGCGCTCATGTCCACGTTCCTCCTGCGCAGCTGCGTGACATTGCTTTTGGGCAGAAAACAGAGACAACCGGAAGACTGCGCCCGCCGCAGCTTGTGTACAGCCCCGCCCACGGAGACGCAGCGCAGACCCCGGCACTGCCGTATGGCGCCGCTGGCCAGAATTTTCGCGGGCCAGGGGCGGCCCCATTCCGCGCAGGCCAGGGCGAACAACAGGGGAAGAAACCAGGAATCGCCTTCAAGACGCCAAGCCCCGGTGAGTTTGAAGGCATCCGCCAGCGCGGCCTGCTCGGACGATGGCCAGTCCACCTGCCTGTACAGCGCGCGGGGAAAGTAGCGCCGCGCCATGAGCAGGAAAAAATTCAGCAAGCCTCCCTCCCCGTGAAGACGCAAGGCCAGCTCATCCCCCAGAACAAAGGAACCATGCGAGCGGCGCCGCAGCGTGAAATACGCCACTTCGGCCCTGCGCCGCCGCACCATCAGCACGGGAAAGCGCATCATGCCCCCACGGCCTCGCGCATGCGTTTCTGAATATGCCGGATCAGCTTTTGCAAATCGGCGCAATAGATGGAGGGGTTGCGGAAGCCGTTTTCCGGACTGTAACGGTGGGCAAAGTAGCCGCCCCCGCATACATGCACGAGGTCGCATTGGCGGCAGACCTCGGGCAGGGCATCCAGCCCGATTTGACGCATGGAAATCATGGGATGGGCCAGCACCTGATCCAAGCTGTGTTCAAAGACATTCAGTCCCAGACGTTCCGCGGCCGGGTATGCCGCCTTGATGCAATCCACCGTTTCATACGCGCCGTCCGTGGCGATGGTGACCAAGTCCACCGGTTCCAGCCCGAAAGACTCCAGAGAACCGTGCCCGCCGCAGAGATGCTCGATGATCTCGTCAAATTTGCGGATGGGTATGGCCGCTCTGTCCGAATGGAACCAGTGGTCGAAAAGGCGGATCAGCCAGTCTCCGTAGCGGGTATCTTCCGGTGTATCCTTGCCGCTGGGCAGTTTGTTCCATGCCCCGTGCGGCTCCAGAAAATCTGTGGAAGGAGGGAGAAAACTTGCCAGATGATCAAAAATTTCGCAGGGATCGCGTTCAACATTGATGACGGTAAGGAAGCCGCCCCAGATCTTGCGGCCTTCCGGGGTCAGCAGGTGTTCCAGCCCGGCGCGGGCATCCGCGTAGCTGGGCAGCCCGTTGGAATACACGCGGAACTGGTTGTGCGCATCTTCCGGCCCGTCCAGGCTGACGCCTATGCCGATGTTCAGCTCTTCCAGCGTGCGCGCCATTTCCGCATTGAGCAGCGTGACGTTGGACTGCATGCCGAATTCGATCTCGATCTGGTGTCTGCCGAATTCCCGCCGCGCATGATCCACCGCCTGCCTGTAGAAATCCGGCGTGCGCAACAGAGGTTCGCCGCCGTGAAAACTGAAAAAAACGGAAGGCACGGAATGCCGCGCGGCGTGTTCCACAATGCGATCCACAGCCTTGGCATAAACTTCCCCCGACATTTCCCTGGGCTTTTGCCGCCATGAGGTATTGCCGCAGTTGTATTCATAACAGTAATCACACATGAGATTGCAGCGGCTGTGCACCTTGATCAGAAAGCTGGAAAGCGGATGCGACACGACAGGCTCCATGCGGAAAGTCAGCGGGCGGCAGGGCCCTGGGCCGAAAATTCGGCCAGCCATTGAGGGTAAAACTTCTTGCATTCCGCGCATGCATCCGGATAAAGGACGCCGAAAGGCTCGCCGGTGATATGCTGGCGCAGGGCAAGCAGATATTCTCTTCTTTTTTGCAGCAGGGCGGTAAAGTCGTCCTCCACCCTGCCGATGACCGGGGAGTGGTAGACGTAACACAGGCCGCAGCTCCCGTCCGGATAAAACGCCAGATAATCCGTGTAGAAACCACCGCCCGCATCCGGGTCGTACCAGTCGTCAAAACTGCAATTGACGCCCACATGCCGCGCCGGTTCGGCCAGGTGATTCCGGGCTGCTCTGCCCAAGGGCAACAATTCTTCCTTGGTCAGCGTGCGGTGGGAAAAGATGGACGGCCAATGCTTTTCCAGTTCGCGCCAGCGTTCCCTTACCAGCGGAGCCTGCTCTCCCAGTTGCGCCATATTCCATTCGTTCTCGGAAAATGCAACGCGCAGGTCATAAGGGAACCACTGCCCCAGTTTCACCAGTTCCCGCACGATGTCTTCCCAGTCCGCCCGGATGACCCAGCGGCCATTGGTAGGAATAAAGATTTCCAGCGTGCGGGAGCCGGTTTGCCATATCTTGCGGATGAGGCTCAGCAGACGCGGCGGATCAATGAAGGGTTCGCCGCCCAGCAGCGTGACGTTGCCCAGCAGGTCGGCGGCAGCGCATTTTGCGATCACTCTGTCCAGCAGCGTATCCGACATATCCGGTTCATCACCGCGCTCAAAGTCGACATAGCAGTGCGCGCAGCGATGCTGACAGCGTGTTGTCAAGTGTATCATACAGCCCCAGGGCCGGCATGATGCGCCTGTTTCAGCAAAAAGCATGGGGTCAGTTTTCCTTAATGCGTCGTAGTAGAGCTATGAGTACGACCTGAATTTCCAGAGCTATGCGAGCTGTGACCGGCCGTTACGCAATCCGTGTTCATCTGGTTTTTCAGCTTTTCCGCAATACGCTGCAACACTTCGTTCTTGGACTGTTCCAGTTCGTCAATAACGCTCGGATTGAGGGGAGTCTTTTCCTTCATGACAGCCTCCGGAGTAAAAAAGATTGAACGACAAGGACATTCCCTCTGAATGCCCGCACACTGACAGACGCACTGTCAATTTCTGGAGGTTCAAAAATTTAGAATCAGGATATAATATAATGAAATAACAAACTTTTTATTAAGGCGGGAAATGCCGAAGAATTTTTGTTTCTCATGAAATCTTGCCAAAACCGGCTGTTACTTGTAGATATTTCAAAGGCTCATTGACAGTGCGTCTGTCGATGAGCTGTTCATGTACGTCCAAAGATGTCCCGGAGAATCCGGGTTTAGCCTCTGTTGTCTGCGGACGTTCGCATTCCTCCTTTTCCGTCCATAGTTCTGTTTCTTTGAGACAGCTATGCCAGTCAGGGCTACCTTTCGCAGGGACGGGATCGTCCATGTGTGAAAGGCATTCCGCCTGACGGAGGAAAGAACACGTTTTTCCCGCCGTCTCTGCCCGACGCCGTGAAAAAGCCGCTCACGGTTTCCGCTGCCGCCAGCAGGGAAGCCTGCCCCAGATGGGCATAGCGCATGGTGGTGCGGGGATCGCTGTGCCCCAACATCTTTTGCGCCTCATATAGCGAATGCCCGGTATTCACGAGAAAAGAGGCGAAGGTGTGCCGCAGGTCGTGAATGCGCACATCGGCAATCCCCAGGCTGCGCCGCAACTCATTCCAGAATTTATAGATGTCACTGAGCGGTTTTCCCGGCGCATGGCCGGGAAACAACCACGGATTGCCGGGAGTGCGAGGCAGGGCGCGAAGAACTTTTATGGCCTCTTCGGACAGGAGAATATGGCGCGGCCTGCCGGATTTGGACAGCGGCACGGTAAGCAGCCGCTGATCCAGACGGACGTTTTCCCAGCGGGCCTTGAGGATTTCGCTCTTGCGCGCTCCGGTCAGCAGAAGCAGGCGGAGGGCAAAGGCTTCCGGGCGGTCGCTTTTTTCCAGCGCCCGCATGAGTCGCTGGGCTTCGTCCTGCGTCAGATAGCGTTCCCGCTGCGTGCGGATTTTGAAAGGCGCGACTCCCGCGCACGGCGATTGCCCGGGAGGCAGAATGCCGCGCATTTCCGCCAGCGAGCAGATGGTCTTGAAGACCGCCAGAATGCGGTTGCAGGTAGCAGGGGCCAGTCCCTTGGCGGACAATATGTACAGCCAGATTTCCACTTCGTGCTGCTGTATGTCGGCAAGCCGCCGGTCACCGAATGTCGGGGAAAGATGCTGCCGGGCTATGCGCTCATCCACATCCCAGCTTCGTTTGCGGAGTTTGGCGTGCGGAAGGTAGATGTCTGAGACAAAGGCGTCAAAGATGACGGGCACATCGTGTCGTCCGGCCTGCGCGGACGGTTGATGCACTGAGGAAGCTGACGGGTGGTGACGGGCCATGCGGTATTCTCCTGCTGAAAGAATGGAAAAAGTTTGCCGTCTTGATCCAACAGCCTTCTTTATTGAGCAAGACGGAATCCGCACAGCGTATCACGGTTTTTTCAGCCGACTCCTCTTCTGGAGAAGAGGCTATGGCCAGAGCAATCCCCATATGTCCAACTGAAGAGTTTATATGCGGTAATTTTTTGCTTGACATGGTTTGGCGCAGAATCTCTTTGGAGATTCCTTCATCTTTGAACAGGGCCTGAGAGCAGTTGAGCTGCCCAAAGCAGCATGCGCATGATAAATGAAAATGCCGGGAGGCGTTTCACCTGCCCGGCATTTGGAGATTGGTGGGTGAAGACGGATAGCCTTCTCTGAAGGCAAGAGATTCAAATCCGTTTAGGGCGTAGGCAGTCCGATCCACAGAAAAGGCTTATCGAATTTGCCGTCCAGCCACGTCTCAAAAAGAATTTTGGAATATCTCAAATTTTGAGGTACATCAGTAGGTATTAGTGACAATAAGTTCATAAAAATTCAATAAATTTATAGTGATATCATTGAATTTTTATCCCCTTGGGGACGCCACAAGAAAATCAAGGGGTTACATGAAGATGTAGCCCTTTTTTCGTATGTGGGGCAAATTTGCCCCACTCTCTGCCCCACAGATTTGAAAAAAGTTTTGACCGTGGTAGTGTTTCCAAAGGTATGAGGAGGCGTAGCACCTGTGGCAGATTTTAGTACTGTAAGAGGTGGGGAAGTGCCTTAATACTTAACTACAGAACCGTATGGTCAGTTTGTGTTAATTAAACAAAATAAAAAGTATATTTTTACTATCGGGAGATGATATGATATCAGTTAATCAAAAAAAAAGAAAAAATTTATGCAATTAAAAAAGAAGTGGAAGAATTACATCCTTTGTTGATGGATTTATTTAATAATATTAAAGAGATTACTAATGTAGAATATACGCATGGTTCAAAAGAAATGGGGGCAGATATAATTTTAAATAGAAATGATAGCGTATTAGGTGTGGAGGAGTATATAGCAATTGTCGCAAAAGCTGTTCCTATAAAACAAGATTTTACTGATGTACAGCGGCAAATTGAAGAATGTTATCTTTTTGATATAACTATTGAATCTGGAAAAAAGAAAGTTCAAATAAGTGAAGTATGGGTTGTGTGCTCAAAAAATATAACTAGTAATGCACAAGAAAAAATTTATGCAATATTTAAAGATAAAAAAGTTAAGTTTATTGGAGTTGATATATTAATTAAATTAATTGATGAGCATTTTTCAGATTTTTGGAATTCAGAAAATATCCAAATGTTTCAATATTTTAAAAAATTAAAAGATAAGATCATGGAGATTGATAAAAATAGTCAAATTATTCCACAAGAGAATTATTTTTATATCAATCAAGATGTTCAATTATATAAATTGAAAGGTGATAATAAAATATTACGTGCAAAAAAGCGTAAAAAAATAAATATATTTGACGAAGTAATTGCATCAAAAATTTCTATTATTGATGGAGGTGCTGGATTTGGAAAACCAAAAATGATGCGTAATATTGCTTTATATTATGCATCTGAACAAAAATATAATGAAACACATATAATTCCTATTTTTTGCTCATTTACAGAGTTTATAAAAAAATACGAGAAAGATATAAATTTTCTTATTAAAAACACAGGTATCTCAAATACCCCTTCAGATACGTTTTTATTTTTAATCGATGCAGTTGATGAAATTGGAATTTCATGTGAAGATACTGACCAATTACTATATTCTTGCATTGACCTATTTAATTCATTTGATTCAGATTATAGAATTCATGTCGTTTTTAGTATGCGATATCCTCCAATAAGTACTAATACAAATGCCGCAATTGCATCAGTGCAATGCTATAGAATTGAAGCTCTTACTTTGTCAAAAACAATTGAATTTTTAAAAAGAGTTTGTGTGCATTTTGATTTTACTCGAAAATTTATAGAAGACATGAAAAAGTCTTCTCTATTTAAAGAAATTCCCAAAAGTCCTATCGCGGCACTTTTATTAGCAAAAATAGTATCTGAAAATATTAATTATGATCTTCCAAGCACAATGACAGAATTGTATTCAAAATATACTGAAATTGCATTAGGGAGATGGGATATCGATAAAGGATTAAAAAAAGAAATTGAGTATACTATACATAGTAATTTTATAATGGATTTCGTATATTTTATTTCTAATGATGGTAACTCAGTAGAATATGAAGCTCTCCTTCATATGCTTGAAGACTATCTAGTAAAACGTAATCTTGAAGGTGAATTTGACGCTAAACAACTTTTAGATGATTTAATTTATAAATCCGATCTCCTATCTATAGATCAGGGAAATGGAGCCTGTTTTAGACATAGAACATTTTTTGAATTTTTTTACGCAAAATATGCGAAGGAAAAGGATAGTCTTCAAATAGATAATAAAATATTTGAACAATTTTGGTCTAATATCTACTATTTTTACATAGGTCTGCAAAATGATTGTCCTATGATACTCGATAAAATAATAGAAATTTATCCTTCTTCAGAAGCTGAACGATGGGGAAAAATATTTTTTAGTGGGATGTATTTTTTGGCAGCATTTATGACACCGTATGAACATACGGAAAAATATATACCTTCCATTTTTATTGAAGCTGCAAACTTATATGCAGAAATTGTCACTAAAAAAATTGATTCTCCATTTTCAGTTTTTCCACAGGAGATATTACTATTTTTTATTCAATCGATTTTAATTGCAAATTATTCTTATAACTTTTTTAAAAAAGCAATTTTATCAGCATGTGTTCATATCGATGATAGTGAAATTGATGAAAATATTAAAATAAAAGCTATTTTTTTTCTTGCATTGGTTAGTAATGAATTAGGTTCTGAGGATATATTAGATTTTTTAATAAAAAAATATTGTCATAAATTAAATATTGATATACTTGTATCCCTTGATATAGGAAATAATATTAATAAAAGTGATCTTATAAAAAAAGCCTCAAAGAGGCTACATTCTATGGCAAAAGGGCCGCAGAACAAACAATTTAAATTAGCATTAAAAGAATTGTTTAATCTTGCAATTAAAGATATACCTTCACATCGAATTCCATCTTAGTATATAAGTTTGAACTAGTTTCAAATGAATCTGATAGATTCCTGAAAAGGAATGGAATTCCATTTTGCGGAAAATGCAGCTATCTCATTACATGTGCGTTGTCCCCATGGAGTCTATGGGAAGTTTTAATCAAAGGGACATCAAGCAGGAGGCCGGACTTCTCAAGCTGACTTTGGAGCTGGGTAACAGGTAACATCTCCAATACTGCTATAAAAACGGAATTATAAAATTTAAAAATTCGAGTAATAGTTTGAAAAGTTTTATATTGTAAGATCAATCTGATGTCAGCCCTGTGTTGCACTCATATCTCGGTCTAGTGTTGCGTCCATGAAATAAATAGATATAATGAACCGCAGATAAGGAGTTC
>CAJTSU010000053.1:0-11622 GCA_910579055.1 uncultured Mailhella sp.
GGGGGAGCCTCTTTATCTCACACCGGATTACATGATGGTGTCAGGGTCAATGAAGATCCAGTTTTTGTCAGCTGTTACGGGCATATTCAGGGCGTTCTGCTCGTCAGCGGACTTCTTCGCGTGCTGTATGGTCCATTTCGCCTTTTTGTCTTCCACGGGATTGCCGGGCTTGCGGTTGATCCACAGCTTGAGTCCGCCGCGTTCCACATTGACGGATTCCAGCATATAGGTATCAGAACCGGTGGAATCGCCGCCAGCCATAATCGGGCGCTGCCACTGGTTGATGTAACCGATGGTGGAACCCTGCTTGCCTTCAAACCAGGTCATGGGGTTGGTCAGGAAGGACGTCGTCACCAGATTGAGGTTCTTCTTCTGGTCATACTTGCCTTCGCTGATCTGCATGCGGGAAGTGGTGAGCTCACCGGTCTTGGGATCCTTGAGCAGCACGGTCACGCCGATGACCTTTTCGGGATCGATATTATAGCCGTATTTGGGATCGCAGGCTATCATGCGGATGATTTCCTCATGGGCGGCGGTCATGATGTACACGTCGATGCCGTTCTCGCGCAGCTTGGCGTACAGTTCCTGCATGCCGCGGAACACTTTGGGAATATCCAGCTTGACGGTGACGACCTTGTCGCCGTCCCACACCTGGCGTTCGATGGGCTTCTTGAGGGCCAGCATTTCGTCCAGATTCTTCTTCAGTTCCTTCAGGGTGAAACCGGAGAAAATCTGGGACGCCCAGGGGTAGCTAATCAGGTCATGCATCGCGCAGAGACGCCAGTAATAGCTGGTCATGTTCTCCTTGCCGCCTTCAAATTCCGGGCTGTCCTTGAAGGGGATGATCTTCATGGCCGGGTCCATGGTTTCGCGGGTGAGCAGCCCCTTCATGTCCATGAAGGCCAGAAACGGATCAAGAAGGTCATAACGGTAGGTCGTCTGATCCATGTCGAACGTGGCGTACTGTCCCTGATGCGCATTGGCCCGGATCATGGCCTCAATTTTTATGCGCGCCTCTTTGGGCCAGTGTTTCAATTCGGTGGCGGCGGATGCGCCGGATGCCAGCAGTCCGCAGCAGAGAACGGATGCGGCCAGAGCCTTTGCGAGTTTTGGGAATGTCATACGCAACTCCATTGGTTTGAGGGTGGATATTCTGGATACTTACCTGATATAATTGTTGATTGTCGCAATGCTTTCCGCTCCGGCGCGGAAGAACATGCGCACATCGCCGGCCTCGTCCAGCTCAAAGCGGGATTCTTCCAGCAGTCCGTTGGATTCGGCGGTCATCAGCGAGGTCAGAACCTCCGGTTTGTTAAGCGCCTTGAAGCCGCCATATTCGGGCTTGAGTGCTTCAATCACATCTTCGGGAGAACGCTCCGCGCCGTCGGTAAACAGCTTGAGAATGGCAAAATTCAGCGGCTTCATACGCTCAGCCCTCCTTCTTTTTCATAAATATCGCCAGAGGATTGGTGGCAATGGTAAAGATGCCGACAACCATCAGAATCGCGGCGACCCAGGCGACAGGAGGCATGTTCCAGCCTTCGATGCCGAACACCAGGCCCATCCACACCCAGCAGAAGAAGGGGCCCCAGAAGGAGAACATGCCGTTGCAGGCCATGCCCAGAGCCGCGCCGCACATGGCGTTGCCCTTGTACCACAGCATGAAGCCCCAATAGCAGGCAAACCCGCCGATAATGAAGAACTTCATGGACTCCCAGTCCGCAAGGGCGGAACCGATCACGCTGAAAGGGCTGGCCCCGCCGATGAAGCCAAGAACGGGCACCATGATAACCAGATTGGAAAGGCCGTTGGTCACTTCACGGATCGTGATGCTTATTTCCGGGTCAATCATGGAGGAAGCGTAGCCGCCTACGCAGCCTTCCAGTCCCCAGCCCAAAGCCGCGCCGAAGCCGAACAGCAGGCCGAGCATCATGTTCGGATGCGCTTCCGTGCCGCCCATGCTGGTCATGCCGATGAGCGCGCTGGCACCAAAGCAGATCAGAATGCCCAGCAACATGCGCGGGGTAAGCGCCTGCTTGAACAGAATGCGGGCGAGAATCGCGCCGATGGCCGGGCACAGCGCGCTGATCGGCACCACAATGGAGCCGGCCTGCTGGAGGCCAATCACATAGGCGGTGGAGGCGAAGGGCCCGCCGATCATGGCCGCGAGCGCCAGAATGAAGCCGGGCTTGGTCTTGAAACTGCGTCCGAAATCTCCCAGCTTGCCCTTCCATGCCGCGATCAGCAGCGCCCACACGGCGCTGCATGTATCCGTCAGCGCCGCGCCGAGAGCGCTCAGCATGAACGCCACGGCAAACGGAGTGAATCCGGCGTCCTCTCCGTAAAACTTGGCCCAGATGCCCACAGTCATGGCAAGGGTCATGAACGCGGTATAGTTGCCGTACGTGACCCCGGACATGATGGCGGTGATGATGCCCCTGCGCCTGAAATTGCCCGTAAGTCTGTTTTTCGCCTCAAGGGCGGCCTGGCTCGGCATGCCGGTTGCTTGCTCCATAAGACCCTCCGTGAATTGCTGTTCCGAACGGTTTTCCGCCGGGCGTCCGCCGCAAAGTTTCCCTCACGGGGAAAGTCCGCGTTTCCGGCTCGCGCGGAAAACATGCATCTCGCCTGCCCAAGCGGAGCCTTCCGTCCATGGAATGACGAGCCATTCCACCGGTTCGCCCCCGTCCGGCGGACAGAGCGCGCAAACCACGAAAAACGAACTTGGGTATGATTGGGGCAAGAATAACCTTTCCCTCAGGGGAAAGGTCAACCCGCATTCCTGACAAAGCGGGGATTCCTGTTGCCCATGCGGGGAGTGTTTTGCAGAAGCGCATGATTTTCTAACGTATTTTGTGAAGAAAAAAATAAAAGGTTCCCCTGAGGGAATATTCTCCCGCCTGCTCCACAGACAAGGATATTCCCCGCCTGTCTTGAATGAGCTCACCATCAAAATCAGCCGGACATACCTTCAGCACCGCACAATAACTCACTTTTCCGGCCTCGCCGCCGTCGCTTTCGCCTTCCCCCATTTTTTTTCAAAATGTTCTTGACCTTCCCCTTCGGGGAAAGGCTACTGTAAACCTATTATCCAAATCAGATTCAGCCCCCGCCGGGATTCCGCACGCGCGCCGCGTTCCGGTTCCGCTTCCGGCCGGGAGCGTCCGGAGCCTCTCCCGAACCTTTTGCGAACCGCCCACGGAGACAGTATGAGAAATTACGCTGACGAGGCCATGGGCCTCATTGAAACCCTTGGAATGGTTCCCGCGATCTACGGCGCAGACGCCATGCTGAAGGCCGCCGACGTCCAGCTCTTCTCCTATGAAAACGTCGGTTCCACCCTGGTGACCATCATGGTCAAGGGGGATGTGGCCGCGGTACGCGCCTCCGTGGACGCGGGCAAGGCCGCCGCGGCCTCCATCGGCAAACTGACGGCGCACAACGTCATGCCCCGCCCGGTGCGCGGCGTGGGCGACATAGCGCTGGTGCACGGCGTCATGAACGAGCCGAGCGAGCCGCCCCTCCGTTCTCTGGCCATGATTGAAACCTTCGGCATCGTCTATATGCTTGAAGCGGCCGACGCCATGATCAAGGCCGCGGATGTCGAACTTATCGGCTATGAAAACGTGGCTTCAGGGTACATTTCCGTTCTGACCCAGGGCGATGTGGCCGCATGCAAGGCCGCCGTGGCCGCCGGCATCAAGGCCGTGGAAGCTATGGACGCCTCCGTGTACAGTTCCTGCGTCATTCCTACCCCGCACCGGGATCTGGTGAAAATGACGCGCCGTTACGCCATTGAAAACCTGCTTGCCTGATCCGGCGCCCGACGTTTCACGCGTCGCCCGCAGCCGAAAACCGGGGCGTGAATGATGATTGCCGACAAAGACCTGCTTTCCATGCAATACGCCAGAATCCTCGCGGAAAACGCGAGGGAGGCGCAGAAAAAACTGGCGGCCTTTCCCCAGGAGAAGCTTGACGAAATCGTCGCGCATGTGGCCGGGGAAATGGAAAAACACGCCCAGGCCCTCGCTGTCATGTCCTTTGAAGAAACGGACTATGGCCGCTGGCAGGACAAGCTGATCAAAAACCGCTTTGTCTGCCGGGCCGTTCGCCATAGCCTGCACGGCATGCGCTGTGTGGGCCCGCTTCGGGAAGACGCGGAGGGCAACGTGCTTGAAGTGGGGGTTCCCCTCGGGGTTATTGTCGCCCTGTGCCCCTCCACCAGCCCTGTTTCCACTACCATTTACAAGGCGCTGCTGGCCATCAAGTCGGGCAACGCCATTATTTTCTCTCTCCACCCGCGCGCCGTGCGCTGCATGAGCAAGGCGCTGGATCTGATCATCGCCGCCGCTCAGGAGTGCGGCCTGCCCGAAGGCTGCATCTCTTATCTCGCCACCTCCACCAGAAGCGGAACCATTGAGCTGATGCGGCACCCGGCAACGTCTCTGGTGCTGCTCACGGGCGTGGTCGGCATGCTCGACGCCGCCCGGGCCTCAGGCAAGCCCCTGATTTGCGGCGGCACCGGCAACGGCCCCGCGTTCATTGAACGCAGCGCGGATGTCCGGCAGGCCGTGGAAGATATCCTCCTCAGCAAATCCTTTGACTGCGGCATTGCCCCTTCGGCGGAGCAGTGCGTGGTGGTGGATTCCCGCATCGCGGAGGAAACGCGCCGCGCCTTTCAGGAACAGGGCGCATACTTCATGCGTGAACAGGAAGTGCAGGCCCTGGCCGGGCTGTTCTTCCACCATGACGGCCGACGCCGCCGCGATATGATCGGCCTTGACGCCGCCACGCTGGCCCGCCGGGCAGGCTTTGAAGTTCCCGCCGGCACGCGGGCGCTCATCGCGGAGCGCAAATACGTTTCCGATACGGACGTCTACAACCGGGAACTGCTCGCCCCCGTACTGCCCTGGTATGTGGAAGACGACTGGATGCACGCCTGCGAAAAGTGCATTGAACTGCTCCTGTTCGATCGCGCCGGGCATACTCTGGTCATCCACTCCCGCGACGCGGAAGTCATGCGCCAGTTCGCGCTGAAAAAGCCGGTAGCCAGACTTCTGGTAAACACCCCGGCCGCGCTGGGCGGCATGGGCGCGACCACGGATCTCTTTCCGGCCATGACCCTCGGCAGCGGGCTGGCGGGGCAGGGCATCACGTCCGACAATGTTTCTCCCATGAACCTCGTCTACATCCGCAGAGTCGGCTACGGCGCGCGAAGTGCGGACGAACTGGTTCACATGCTCGACGATCACAGCCTCGGACACGGCGGCGGGCCCCTGCCCGCATCCGGGTCAGACGGCCGCCCCCAAAACGGGCACGACATCAATCTTGATGCATTGCGCCAGGTACTGCGGGAAACCATCCGGGTCATTTCCGCCCCCGAACGCAACTGACGACATTTTCACCAACGGAGGAAGCATAGTGGATCTTCACGACTTTTCCAGCAAAATTGCAGAGGCGACCAGGAACCTGTCTCCGGCGGAGCGCGAATCCCTGCGGAAAATATTTGAAGGCGTCTCCGCGGAGATCCTTCAGGAATCCGCGCATGCGATCCCGGCGTCCGGCGCTCCCGCTGCATGCGCCCACGGAAACGGCGTCCCCGAAGGCCCCACCGAACGCCACAAGCGCCTGAAGGAAAACTTCCTGAAGCAGGTACCCAGCATTTCCATTCACCGCGCCCGCGTCATCACCGAAATCGACAAGGAAAACCCCGGCCTGCCCAAGATCGAACTGCGCGCCAAAGCCTTCCGCCGCTGCTGCGAAACCGCGCCTCTGGTCATTCAGGACAATGAACTGATCGTCGGCTGCCCCTGCGGCGGCCCCCGCGTGGGTGCCTTCTCTCCGGATATTTCCTGGCGCTGGCTGCGTGACGAACTGGATACCATCGCCCACCGCCCGCAGGATCCCTTTTATATTTCCGAAGAAGACAAAAAGGTCTTGCGCGATGAAATCTTCCCCTACTGGGAAGGCAAGTCCGTTGACGAATACTGCGAAGCCCAGTACCGCGAAGCGGGAGTATGGGAACTTTCCGGCGAGTCTTTCGTGTCCGACTGCTCCTACCACGCCCTGAACGGCGGCGGAGACTCCAACCCCGGCTACGACGTCATCCTGATGAAAAAGGGGATGCTGGATATCCAGCGCGAAGCCCGTGAGCATCTGGAACATCTGGATTATGAAAACCCCGATGATCTGGACAAAATCTATTTCTACAAATCCATCATCGACACCACCGAAGGCGTGATGACCTACGCCCGCCGCATGTCCGAGTACGCGGCGGAACTGGCCTCCAGGGAAAGCGACCCCAGGCGCAAGGCCGAACTGCTGAAAATTTCCGAAGTCAACGCCCGTGTGCCCGCCCATGCGCCCTCCACATTCTGGGAGGCCATTCAGTCCGTATGGACCGTGGAGTCCCTGCTGCCTGTCGAGGAAAACCAGACCGGCATGTCCATCGGACGTGTGGACCAGTACATGTATCCCTTCTTCAAGGCCGACCTTGAGGCGGGCCGCATGACCGAATACGAGGCGTTCGACCTCGCGGGCTGCATGCTGATCAAGATGTCGGAAATGATGTGGCTCACCAGCGAGGGCGGCTCCAAGTTCTTCGCCGGCTACCAGCCCTTTGTGAACATGTGCGTGGGCGGCGTGACCCGCGAGGGCCGCGACGCGACCAACGACCTTACCTATCTGCTTATGGACGCCGTGCGTCATGTACGCATCTATCAGCCCTCGCTGGCCACCCGCGTGCACAACAAGTCGCCGGAAAAGTATCTGCGCAAGATCGTGGACGTCATCCGTTCCGGCATGGGCTTCCCGGCGGTGCACTTCGACGATACCCACATCAAGATGATGCTGGCCAAGGGCGTTTCCATCGAAGACGCGCGCGATTACTGCCTGATGGGCTGCGTGGAGCCGCAGAAGGCGGGCCGCCTGTATCAGTGGACCTCCACGTCCTACACCCAGTGGCCCATCTGCATCGAACTCGTCCTCAACCACGGCGTGCCGCTGTGGTACGGAAAGAAGGTCTGCCCCGATCTGGGCGACCTCAAGGCCTTCGATACCTGGGAAAAGTTCGACGCCGCCGTGAAGGAGCAGATCAAATACATCACCAAGTGGACGGCCGTGGCTACGGTCATTTCCCAGCGCGTGCACCGCGAACTTGCGCCGAAGCCCCTGATGTCCGTGATGTACGAGGGCTGCATGGAACACGGCCGGGATGTCTCCTCCGGCGGTGCGATGTACAACTTCGGCCCCGGCGTGGTCTGGAGCGGTCTTGCCACCTATACGGACTCCATGGCCGCGATCAGGAAGCTGGTGTACGACGACAAAAAGTACACGCTCGAACAGATTAATGAAGCGCTCAAGGCCGATTTCAAGGGCTATGAACAGATCAGGGCCGACTGTCTGGCCGCGCCCAAGTACGGCAATGACGATGACTATGCCGACCTCATCGCGGCGGATCTCATCGCCTTTACCGAACGGGAGCACCGCAAGTACAAGACGCTGTATTCCGTACTCAGCCACGGCACGCTGTCCATCTCCAACAACACGCCCTTCGGCCAGCTGACCGGCGCGTCCGCCAACGGCCGCCCCGCCTGGCAGCCCCTGTCCGACGGCATCAGCCCCACCCAGGGCGCCGACTACAAGGGCCCCACGGCGATCATCAAGAGCGTGTCCAAAATGGCCAATGACAACATGAACATCGGCCTGGTGCACAACTTCAAGCTGATGAGCGGCCTGCTCGACACGCCCGAAGGCGAGAACGGCATCGTCACCCTGATCCGTACGGCGAGCATTCTCGGCAACGGTGAAATGCAGTTCAACTACCTCGACAACGACGTGTTGCTGAAAGCGCAGGATCATCCGGAAGACTACCGTGACCTGGTGGTTCGCGTGGCCGGGTACAGCGCCTTCTTTGTGGAACTGTGCAAGGACGTGCAGGACGAAATCATCAGCAGAACGGTGCTGCGTTCCATATAGCGCGGATTGCCCCGGAGAGGAAAACAGGCGGCGTCCCCGCGGGGACGCCGCCGAAACGACAGTGAATGTGTCTTGCGGAGCCAGTTTCGTGGTTGAAAGAAAAGCACTGATTTTCAACATACAGAAATACAATCTGTATGACGGACCGGGCATCAGGACGCTGGTCTTTTTCAAGGGCTGCCCCCTGCGCTGCCTCTGGTGCTCCAACCCGGAAGGCCAGTTGCGCAGTTATCAGATCCTGTTCAAAAAGGACCGCTGCATGGATTGCGGAGCCTGCGCCGCGGTCTGCCCCACGGGCGTCCATGTCATGGACCCGGTTGCAAAGCAGCATATTGTCCGGCGCGATGTGGAATGCATAGGCTGCCGCAAGTGCGCGGAAGCCTGTCCCCAGTCCGCGCTCAGCGTGTCCGGAGAATATCGTACGATCTCGGACATCATGAGCGTCATTGAGGAAGACCTGCCCTTTTACCAGAGTTCAGGCGGCGGCGTGACCCTGGGCGGCGGCGAGGCGCTCATGCAGCCCGAAGCCGCGATCAACCTGCTGACAGCCTGCAAGCAGTGCGGCATCAATACCGCCATCGAAACCTGCGGCTACGCCCGGCCCGAAGTTGTGCGCAAGGCGGCGGAAGTGACGGATCTGTTTCTGTTTGACGTCAAACACATGGATTCCGACCGCCATTACCAGCTCACCGGCGTACGTAACGAGCTTATTCTGGAAAACCTGCAAGGACTGTTTGAAAACCGCCGCAACGTCAAGGTACGCGTGCCCCTGCTCAAGGGAGTCAACGACGGCGAGCGCGACATCGAGGCTATGGTACGTTTTCTTGAGCCTTACAAGGATCATCGTAACTGCAAGGGCATCGATCTGCTCCCCTATCACAAGATGGGGGTCAACAAATACGCTCAGCTGGGGCGTGAATACCCCCTCACGGGAGATCCCGCGCTGAGCGAGGAAGATTTGGCACGGGTTGAGGGGTTCATCAAACATTACGACTTCCCGGTAACGGTGATCAGGCATTAGGGCATGTTCACGTTGCAAATGCTCCCGGAGTTGAGCGGAGCAAGACTGCTCTCTGCTCTCCTTATCCGTAAAGCGCTTCGCGCTCGCGGCTGAGGGCACGCGACGCCCCTGTCCGGCGGCGTCGCAATTCACCGGCGGCGCACAGCTCCGGCGGAGGCATGAAACCTGCGGGGCGGAACATGAGGTTCTGGCCGGCGGATACGTTCAAGAGCATCATGCTCTAAGCCTGAGGAGGCTTTCCCATGTTGGCACTCGGACTTGTGGAAACCAGAGGACTGATCGCGGCGATTGAGGGCGCGGACGCCATGCTCAAGGCCGCCGACGTGCGCCTGCTGGAAAAGAATCTGGCGACAGGAGGCCTGGTGACCATCACCATCGCCGGCGAGGTATCTGCCGTACAGGCATCCGTGGATGCCGCCAAAGCCTGCATCCTGCGCATCGCCGGGGCGGAACTGGTTTCCTCCCATGTTATTCCCCGTCCGGATCAGGAACTGAGCGGCATCCTGCTGCTGGATCCCGATCCGAACGATCCCCGGGATGCAAAATATTTCCCCTCTCAAAAGGAGAATTCGCCCGATGCCGGCTCCGGCGCTCCGGAGGCCGCATCCGCGGAAATTCTTCCTGAAGCGCCCGGCAAAACCGGTGCAGCAGCCGTGGAGGAAGCGCCTGCCGCGTCTCTTTCCGAAACGTCCGCGACGGCCCCCGACGCTGAAAAGCCGGCTGCCGCGCCGCCCGATCCCGCACGCTTGAAAAACATGAGTCTGAACCGCCTGCGCCAGCTGGCCCGGACCACGGACGGCCTGTCCATGACCGAGGAAGCCATTGCGTCGGCTGACAAAAAATCCCTGATTGCCGCCATTACGCGGGCGCTCAGGAAAATAGAGGAGTAGTCACATGGTAGACAAGGATTTACTGTCCATCCAGGAAGCCCGCGCCCTGGTTCGTGCCGCCCGCGCCGCCCAGGCCGAGTTCTCGCAGTTGGGACAGGAACGCATTGACGCGGTAGTCAAAGCCGTTTCCGAAGCGGCAGCGGCCCATGCCGAAGAGCTGGGCATTCTGGCCAATGAAGAAACCGGCTACGGCAAGCCCCAGGACAAGAAGATCAAAAACCTTCTTGCCAGCGAAAAGGTCTATGCGGCCATCAAAGACATGAAGACTGTGGGTATCCTGCACGAGGACAAGGTCAACAAGATCATTGAAATCGCCGTGCCGGTGGGCGTCATTGCAGGCATTATTCCGTCCACCAACCCCACCTCAACTGTCATCTACAAATCCCTTATCTCGCTGAAGGCCGGCAACGCGATTGTGTTCACGCCGCACCCCAGCGCGAAGAAGTGCATTGCCCGCACGGTGGAAATCATCAAGGAAACCCTGCACCACTGCGGCGTCAGCAGCGATCTGGTGAGTTGCATCAGTATCCCCACCATTGAGGGCAGCGCCGAACTCATGAAGATTGCCGACCTCATCCTCGCCACCGGCGGCCCCGGCATGGTCAAGGCGGCCTACAGCTCCGGTACGCCCGCTCTGGGCGTGGGCGCGGGCAACGTGCCCGCGTACATTGAACGCAGCGCAAATATCGAAGACGCCGTGGCCAAAATCATGGCCAGCAAAACCTTCGACAACGGCACCATCTGCGCGTCCGAACAGTCCATCGTCACCGAATCGGTCATCGCCGCGCAGGTTAAGCGCGCGCTCATCGCGCAGGGCGGTTTCTTCCTTGAAGGTGAAAATCTCACCAGGGTCAAGGCGGTCATGGAACGCGGCAACGGTTCCATGAACCCGGCCATCGTGGGCCGCGACGCCATGACCATCGCCAAGATCGCCGGCATCGAAGTCCCCGCGGGCACCCGTCTGCTGATCTCCGACGAACAGGGTGTGGGAGCCAAGTTCCCCTTCTCCAAGGAGAAGCTCACCGCTCTGCTCGGCTTCTATGTGGTCAACGACTGGCATCAGGCCTGTGAACTCTGCCATGCCCTGCTGCACAACTGCGGCATCGGCCACTCCCTGTCCATCCACTCCAACAATGAAGACGTGATCCGCGAGTTTGGCCTGAAAAAGCCGGTTTCCCGCATTCTGGTCAACACCCCCTCCACCCAGGGCGGCGTGGGCCTCACCACGGCGCTCTTCCCCTCCTTCACGCTGGGTTGCGGAGCGGTGGGCGGCAGTGCCACGTCCGACAACGTGACCCCCATGAACCTGCTGAACATCCGGCGCGTGGCCTACGATCTGGGCAACAGCATGTGCCGGCATCATGACTGCCATGCCGAAGCGCCGAAGAGTTGCTGCTCCGCCGCGTCGTCCTGTGCGAACGCAGCGGGCAATTCCTCCATCGACATCAACGCCATTACCTCGCTGATTGTCGCGGAACTGAAGAAAGTTATGTAACATGGCTTCCGGCCGGTCAGCCCCGGCCCGGATGTTCCCATGACAAACGCAAAAAAACATCAAGGAGACCAACATGACTTCCACCAATGCTTTGGGCATGATTGAAACCAAGGGCCTCGTGGGTGCCGTCGAAGCCGCCGACGCCATGGTCAAGGCCGCCAACGTCACCCTCATCGGCCGCGTGCAGGTTGGCGGCGGGCTCGTGACCGTCATGGTTCGCGGCGATGTGGGCGCGGTCA
>CAJTSU010000053.1:11649-20253 GCA_910579055.1 uncultured Mailhella sp.
CCGCCGCCCAGAAAGTCGGCGAGCTGGTCAGCGTGCATGTCATTCCCCGCCCCCACTCCGAAGTGGAACTCATCCTCCCCCACAAGGAAGCGTAAGACAGCGGAACGGGCCGGGGAGCGTTCCCCGGCTCTCAGGCTGACAGGCATGAAAATCGCTCGTTTTACGGCGCGGCACCTTCAGCCGTTGGCGCGAAGCGCCTTACGGATGAAGAGAGCAGTGACAAGCCGCGACCTACTCGCAATATTCGGCGCTGCTCACCTTATCGGCAGCGCCGGGGCCGGAAAGCTGTTCCGACCCTCTGCCGCATTCACCGGCGGGATTTGCGCTCAGCGGAGAAAACATGAACGAACAAGCTATCAAAAATGTGCTGGCGGAAGTTCTCACCTGCGTGCTGAACGAAGTCACGGCCCATGCCGCGCCTCACTCCGACGTGCATGAGAGCGGCCCCATTCCGGTGGAGCTGTCCGCCCGTCACGTCCATCTCAGCGAACAGGACGCCATCGCCCTGTTCGGCGCGCCGCTGTCTCACGCCAGGGATCTTTCACAGCCCGGCCAGTTCCTGTGCAAGGAACGCGTGCGCCTCATCGGCCCCAAAGGCGTCATGGACAATGTGGCGATTCTCGGCCCCTCGCGGGGCAGGTCGCAGGTGGAAATATCCAAAACCGACGCCCGCATTCTGGGCATTGACGCCCCTGTGCGCCAGTCCGGCGACACTGCCGGAACGCCGGGCATCATCCTCGCTTCGCAAACCGGCATTGTCGGCCTTGAAGAAGGCGTCATCGTGGCCGCGCGCCACATTCACATGTCGCCGGAAGACGCCGGGCGCTTCGGCGTGGCGGATAACGACAAGGTCTGCGTACGCCTTGACACCGAACGTCCCCTCATTCTGGAAGATGTACTGGTGCGGGTCAGCGACAAATTCAATCTGGCCATGCACATCGACGCGGACGAAGGCAACGGATCGGGCTGGAAAAACGGCGTGAACGGCGTCATCATCGGCAAATCCGGGAGTTCTCATGGACTTTGCGGCCGTTAACCGGCAAATCGACGAGCTTGAAAGCCGTATCGGCACGCCCCTGGAACTCTCTCCGGGCGAGCAGCTCTTCGTGGGCGTAGACCTCGGCACGGCCTATATCGTGGTCGTTGTGGTCAACGCTGAACGCGAACCCGTGGCCTGCGCGCTGGAATTCGCCCAGGTGGTTCGGGACGGCCTTGTGGTGGATTACACCGGGGCCACGCGTATTGTCCGCAAACTGGTTCAGCAGCTTGAAGAACGCCTTGGCCGCGAACTGACAGTGGCCGCCATTGCCGTGCCCCCCGGCACCGGCGAGCGCGAATGCGCCACCCATCGCCATGTTGTGGAAGGCGCGGGCCTCACCGTGACCTCCGTGCTGGACGAACCCACCGCCGCAAACGCGGTGCTGGGCGTGGAAAACGGGGTGATTGTGGATATCGGCGGCGGCACTACCGGCCTGTCTGTGCTTGAAAACGGCAAGGTTGTGTATGTTGCCGACGAACCCACCGGAGGCACGCATCTTTCCCTTGTACTGGCGGGCAATTACGGCATCTCCTTTGAAGAAGCCGAAGCGATCAAGAAAGACCCCGCCCGGCATGAGGAGATATTCCCCGTGGTCAAACCGGTGCTGGAAAAAATGGCCTCGATCATCAACAGCCACATTCGCGGACGCGAGGTCTCGGCCATTTATCTGGTGGGCGGCACCTGCTGCCTCAAAGACATGGAAACGGTCATTGCCAGGGAAACGGGCAAGCCCGTGTGCAAACCCTCAAACCCCTTCCTGGTCACGCCGCTGGGCATTGCGCTCAACTGTAGTGTAAAGGATTAATCATCGTCGGGTGAAGTCATGGATGTAGCGGAACTGGTGCGGACAGTCGTTCTGGAAGTTCTGGAACGGATCGACGGACGCGGGAAAAACGCCTGCGTGCTGGTGCTCGCCGCGCGTGATGCCGCCCTTGCCGAACGCCTTGCGCCTCTTGTCGCCCCCTTCTGCGGGGAAGACACGGACATCCTGTTCGCGGGCGAAGATTGCGAGGGCAGAACGCCGCAAAAATATATCCTGCCCGTGCTTTCCTGCTCCGACATGGCCGATCTGGCCATGGGCGGGGCGTCTTCCCCGTGTATGGCGGAAACCCTCGCCCTTCTTCTGCGGGGCGTTGAAGTGGAAGTGCTGGACTTCGCATACCGGGCTTATGCCGAAAGCGCCCCCGGCCCCTTGTATGATCTGTACGCCGCGTATGAAAAAAAGCTGGCGTCCTATGGCCTCAGGGAATTTCGCGCCAAGCGGCCCGATACGGCAAGATTGCGGGAAAGTCTGATCACGGCGGGAATGGTCGAACAGGCCGGAGCTGACGGCGTCCGTACTCTGGTGGTGCCGACTGCCGCCAATGTTACGCCTCTCGCGGCGGACACGGCGGAAGCTCTGCACATGAGCATCCTGAAACAACTGTAAGGGCTGCGGATGATTATAGGCATTGTAATCGGCAACGTGTGGGCCACCAAAAAGGAAGACGCGCTCAACGGCCTGAAGCTGATGGTCGTGCAGCGTATCGATCCGGCCGACGGCAAGCGGCATGAAAGCCTTGTCGCCGTGGACTGCGTGGGCGCGGGCATCGGCGAACAGGTGCTGGTAGTGACCGGCAGTTCGGCCCGCCAGGCGCTGAGTTCCCCCGGTATTCCGGTGGATGCCGCCATTGTCGGTATTCTGGACGAAGTAGAAATCACCAAGGGTTTGTGAGGATAACGTGGATACTCTCGGCGTTGTGGAAGTAAACAGCATCGCCGCCGGTGCGGAGCTGGCGGACGGCATGGTCAAGGTGGCCGACGTGGATCTTGTCCGCTCGTCGACCTTGTGCTCCGGCAGATTCATCATTTATGTCTCCGGCGATCGCGAGGCTGTGGAAACTTCCGTCAATTTCGCCCGCGCCGGGCAAAAACGCCTGAGCGGCTCCTTTGTCATTTCCAATGTTTCCCCCCTGCTGCTCGCGGCGCTGAAAAAAGGCGAACCTGCCGCGCGGGGCGAAGCTCTGGGCGTGGTGGAAAGCCGCTTTGTCTCCATCGGCATTAATGCCGCCGATATCGCGGTCAAGAAATCGGAAGTCCGGCTGCTGAAGTTTGTGGCCGGTCAGGGCATCACCGGCAAATCCTTCTTTGTGCTCGGGGGCGACGTGGCCGCCGTGCGCGAGGCCGTGGCCGCCGCAAGCGAGGCCCTGGGAGACAAACTTGTGGAAGCGGTGGTTATTCCCAATCCCGCCGAAGCCATGGCAACGGCAATAACGGGCGGAGTGAGGTAAACATGAAAAAAGAACTGATCTGTGTGGAAAATCTCGATGCTTTTATCTGCAAGCAGGATGGAAAGCTCTACGTCGACCAGGGCAGAATTCTGACCCCGGGCGCGAAAGATGAGCTTGCCAGGCGCGGAGTGAGCATCGTGTACGGCCCGGAGCCTGCGCCGGAACCCGCGCCGGTTGCGTCCTGTCAGACCGCCGCCCCCTGCCGGGGCTGCTGCGGCACCGGCAGAACCTTCTATGTGGGGCCGGAAGAAGGTTCTTCCTCGCTGGCCGCGGCCGGCAGTCTGGAAAGCCTGTCCATCGCCGTTGCCTCAATGCTCAAAAAGCAATACGGCGTCACGGACCCCGAACAGCTGCGGGCCATGACCATTGAAGCGCTCAAGACCATCCGGGACAACGTTTAAAACTGCTCCGGCACTCGCGCCACGCGAGTGCCCGCAGAATACACAACCAACGACATGCGGGACAGTTTTCCCGCGTGAACGCTGCAAGCAGCGAAGGAGACAACCATGAAATTGGATGCACTGGGCATGATTGAAACAAGGGGTCTGGTCGGAGCCGTTGAAGCCGCGGACGCCATGGTCAAGGCGGCGAACGTCACGTTGATCGGCCGGGAGCAGGTGGGCGGCGGCCTGGTCACCGTCATGGTGCGCGGCGATGTGGGCGCGGTCAAGGCCGCCACGGACGCCGGCGCGGCCGCTGCGGAACGCGTGGGCGAACTGCGCAGCGTGCATGTCATCCCCCGTCCCCATGCCGAAGTTGAACTCATCCTGCCCCACCGGGCCGAAGCCGCCGAATAAGGCATACTCCGGGACACTGTCCCGCCCCTGCGGGGAGGGACGCCCTTGTCCATGCTTTCCACCCGCCGGCCGGAAAGACGGATAACGGGCTTTCCTTCCCCTCTGCCTCAACGGCAACAAGCCTGTCACAGGAAACCACATCTTGCGGAGAAGCACAGTGACCCAGTTCCACGGAAAAACGAAAATCTGTTACGGCAAGTATGCTCTTGAGACTCTTGAGGAACTGCC
This sequence comes from uncultured Mailhella sp., assembly GCA_910579055.1. Classification (GTDB taxonomy): domain Bacteria; phylum Desulfobacterota; class Desulfovibrionia; order Desulfovibrionales; family Desulfovibrionaceae; genus Mailhella. Next base: position 15,984 of record CAJTSU010000053.1, read on the forward strand.
TTCCACATCCGTTTTTGTCGTCACCGACCCCTTCATGGTGACAAGCGGATTCGCGGAACAGGTCACAAGCCATCTGGAACGCCGTGAGCTTCCCCACCTTATCTTTGCCGAGGTCGAACCCGACCCCTCACTGGAAACGGTGATGCGGGGCACGCTTGATTTCATCCGCTCCAAAGCCGATCTCATCGTGGCGCTGGGCGGCGGTTCCGCCATCGACACGGCCAAGGCCATCACCTTTTTCGCCCACAAGGCCGCGCCCGATCTTCCCCGCCCGCTGCTGGCGGCCATTCCCACCACCAGCGGCACGGGCTCCGAAGTCACAGCCATTTCCGTCATCACGGACAAGAAACAGGGCATGAAAATCCCGCTGAACGACGAGCTGCTCATTCCCGATGTGGCCATTCTTGATGCCCGCTTCACCCGTACCGTGCCGCCCCAAGTGACGGCCGCCACGGGCATGGATGTGCTTACCCATGCCGTGGAAGCCTATACCTCAAGGGAAAACAACGCCTTCACGGACATTCTCGCGGTGCAGGCCATTCGCTATGTATTTTCCTTCCTGCTCAAGGCCTATCAGCAGATGGAAGACATGGAAGCCCGCGAGATGATGCTGCTCGGCTCCTGCATGGCGGGCATGGCCTTCAACAACAGCGGCCTGGGCCTGACGCACAGCATGGCCCACGCCCTGGGCGGGCAGTTTCATATCCCCCACGGCCTGGCCAACGCTGTGCTTCTGCCTTATGCCATCCGTTTCAACTGCTTCGACGCCGGGGTCCGCTACCGTGAACTGGCCCGGATTATCGGCCTGCCCCACTCCAATGTGGAAGAAGGCACTGCCGGACTCATTGAGGCCATACGCGGCATGAATGAAGCCATGCGCATTCCCGCCCGTATCCGGGATCTCAACATTGAAGAGGCGGCATTCCGGGCCGCGCTGGATTCCATGGCCGCCCATGCGCTGGACGACATGTGCACACAAAGCAACCCCAGGCGGCCCTCACTCATGGATATCCGGACCCTTCTGGAACAGGCATGGTAAGGACATCTTTTCAGACCAACGGTAAAAAGGGAAACTATGGCGCTCTTCCACACCAACCCCCTCCGCATGCACGTTTCAGCCTGTCTGGGCATCCTTCTCCTGCTGACGTTCGTCCTGAGTTCCGAAGCCGGAGCGGACAACCTGAAAAACGGCGAGGTCTATGTATTGACCATTTTGCATACCAATAACTTCCATGGGCATGTGGACAGGCTTCCCCAATATGCCACATTGATCAGGGAAGCGCGGAAACAGTATAACAACCTCCTTGTACTTGAAGGCGGGGACCTTTTTCTGTGCGGTGAATTCGATGGCCTTTCCGGTGAGCCGGAAATGGCCCTGATCAATGAAATGGGGTATGATGCATGGGTTATCGGCAACAATGACTTTCGGGTGTCCCCTGAAGATCATACTCCGGTCAATCCAAGAGTGCCCTATACTCTGATCGCCGGAAGCAAAGCGAAAACGCTTTGCGCCAATGTACTGGAAAAAGACAGCGGCAAACTGCTCAAAGGGGTTGAGCCGTACATTATCAAGAATCTTAATGGGGTAAAGGTTGGCATTATCGGTCTGACGTCCACAAAGCCGCAGGATCGCGGATATGAACCGACCAAGATATTTCTCGACCCCGCTGATACGCTGAAAAAATACCTGGCTGAACTGAAAGGCAAGACTGACATCAATATCGTACTCTCGCATTGCAGTCTTTCCAGGGATGTTGAGCTGTTGTATCAGGTCAGCGGTTTTTCCGCCATACTCGGCGCGGATGATCACTTCCGCATGGAAACGCCCATCTATTGGGTATGGGACGGCGAAAAAAGCAGCCCCATTGTCCAGCATGGCGGCGAAGAGGATCATGTGCTCGGTCGTCTGGAGTTGACATTCCAAAAAATGGACGGTCAGCTGAAACTGATCAATTTCCGCGGCGATGCTTTGAAAACCGACTTTGTTCCCGGAGATGCCAGGGTTCAGGAACTTCTTGATTCCTTCCGCGACAAGAGCAAGGCCGCTCCGGGGAAGTTTCAGGAAGCGGCCTGAAGCATACATGCTCTGCCGACTCCATATCATAACCAGAGGACAGTGTGATGGGAAATCAGATTGTTGACAACATACGGGAAGCCGGAGTTGTAGGCGCAGGAGGCGCGGGCCTGCCCACGCATGTCAAGGCCGACGCCACGGTGGACACGGTTCTGGTGAACGGAGCCTCTTGCGAGCCGCTGCTCATGAGTGATCCGCACCTTATGGAAAGCGATGTGGACACCGTGATCCGCGGTCTTGAAGCCGTGATGGACTGTACCGGCGCGAAAAAGGGCATCATCTGCCTCAAGGGCAAGCATGCCGGTGCCATGCAATCGGTACGCGCGGCCGTGGCCCGTGCTTCTTCCGGCAGGCTTGAAGCCTTTGAACTTATGGACTTCTACCCCGCCGGGGACGAGCACGTCCTTGTGCACGAAGCGCTGGGGCGTACTGTTCCTGAACGGGGCATTCCTCTCCAGGTGGGGGCTGTGGTCAGCAATGTGGAAACATTGTACAACGTAGCCCGCGCGCTTGACGGTACGCCCGTGACCCATCGTTATCTCACCGTGGCGGGCGAAGTGCGACGCCCCATGGTGGTTAAAGTCCCGGTGGGCACGCCGGTGGACGATGTTCTCTCCTTCGCGGGCGGCCCCCTCATTTCCGAATACCGCGTGGTGGACGGCGGGCCCATGATGGGCAAAGTTCTCCCGGATGCATCCCGCGCCGTTGTGACCAAGACAACCAGCGGCCTGCTGGTGCTTCCTCCGGATCACAATGTGGTGGTTCGCAAGGTCATGGACCCGGACAGGGTTCGCCGGATCACCAGCAGCGTCTGCTGCCAGTGCTCGCGCTGCACGGATCTCTGCCCGCGCAACCTGCTGGGCCACTCACTCCACCCGCACAAACTGATGCGCGTATTCGCCCGCCAGGATTTGGAAAGCGAAATCGCCCGGGAAGCGCTGCTCTGCTCCGAATGTGGTCTGTGCGAAAAATTCGCTTGCCCCATGCTTGTCTCGCCGCGTGAAGTCAACGCCCAGATCAAGAAAGTTCTCATGCAGGCTGGCGTCAAGTGGGGAAGTTCGGGCAAGGCGCTTGAAACAAACCTGTTCCGCGAGGAACGTCGTGTGCCCACCGCCCGTTTGATCCAGCGCCTTGATCTTGTGGACTATGATACCCATCCCGGTTACGCGGGAGAATTCACCCCCGCGCGGGTCAGTATTCCGCTCCGTCAGCATATCGGCGCGCCGGCCGTATGCGTGGTTTCCGCGGGAAGCCGCGTGAAATGCGGCGATCTGCTTGGTGAAATCCCTGAAAAGGCCATGGGCGCGCGGGTTCACGCGAGCATCGACGGCGTGGTAGAGTCCGTTACGGATGGAATGATAACTATCAAGGCGTAAGGTGAATACAATGAAATTGCGCACTATCGGCTGCGTGGAGCTGAACAGCATCAGCACGGGCATGCATGTCGCCGACGAAATGGTCAAGGCCGCCGAGGTTCAGCTCGTTCTCGCCCGTCCCACCTGTCCGGGCCGCTATCTGGTCATCGTCACCGGCGACACCGGCGCGGTGAAAAGCTCCGTGGCGCACGGCCGCGCCATCGGCAGTGACATGGTTGTGGACTGGTTCGTCATCCCCAGCGTACACGAAAGCGTGGTTCCGGCCATGAACGGCACCGCGGTCTGTCCCCGCATCAATGCTCTCGGCTGCATTGAAACCTGCACCACGGCAGCCTGCATCATTGCCGCTGACGCGGCGGCCAAGGCCGGTCAGGTGCATCTCATCGAACTGCGCTTCGCCGCCGGTCTGGGCGGCAAGGCCTTTGTCACCATGACCGGCGAAGTCAGCTCGGTGCAGGCTTCCGTGGATGCGGGCGTGGCCACCGTGGGCACCGAGGGCGCGGGCCCCGTGCTCAGCCATATTGTCATCCCCTCACCCAGCGAAGACTTTAAAGCCCGGCTCCTGGGCTAGGAAACAGGCGGGGGAGGGGAAACTTCCTGAAGAAAGTTTCCCCTCCCCCGCCCCCCTCTCTCCTTCAAAGACTTTATCAGAGGGGCTGTTGTGGAATAGTGTTGAACATAATCCTTCCGTAGCGGCAAAACGGTCATCACTTAGAGCATGGCTCTGTCATGGAACCGTGTTGATGACGTTGCGCGAGACGTGTAGTGTTCCACACGGGCCAGCGGCAGTCGTTAGGCGACGAAGGAGCCTTACGAATGG
>CAJTSU010000054.1:0-19912 GCA_910579055.1 uncultured Mailhella sp.
AGTCAAGGTGCGCCTTATATCCCCGCCCTGAAGAGCGGGGCTTTACGGCGCGTTGAGGTAATCCAGCGCCTGCCTGCTTTCCGCCACGGCCTTCATCAGTTTGCCGCACTCCAGATGCAGGGGGTGTACGGCATAGGCCTTGAGGGCTTCTTCATCCGTGTGTGCTGTGCAGCACCAGTTCCGCCGGCATGGTGGAGGAACCGAGCACCGTGCCGGAAATGTCCAGCGACAGCAGTCCGAGGATTTTCCCGACCAGCCCGCGCACGGCTTTCTTCATCAGTTCCGCGTTTTCCGCCGCGCTGCGGCCTTCCGCTTCCGGTTTCAGCGTCCACCAGACAATGTGACGAATCATGACTTGCTCCTGTGATGGCATTCAATATTGCATACTCAACACCAGGATCGCATCGGCTTCGCCGCCTTGTCAATCCATTCTTTTTCGGGGCTGCGCAGTAGGGCCATGTTGACGGCGCTACGCGTACCGCGCGAGTTTATGGAGTAATCCGCGCCGCGCGGGGAAGCACCCCGGGCACATTGCCTCCTCCGGGCAAAACGCTTACCATGAAGGAGCTTTCCCCACCAGCCCCGGCGGCCACATGAACATATCCTCTCCGCGCCGTCCCGCCGCATCCGGGACGGATCAGAATGATGCCCTGCCCAGCCTGCGCAATGGCGTACGCGACGATGTGCGCGAGCTGCGCCTGCTGTTCGAATTGAGCCAGCTTCTCGACTGCGCGGCCCATATCGGCGAAACCCTGGACGGCGCGCTGTGCCTCATGGCCCGGCACATGGCCATGATGCGGGGATCCATCTCTCTGGTTTCCCCCGGGGACGGGAGCATCCACATTGAAAGCTCATACGGGCTCAATGCCGCGGAACAGGCGCGCGGACACTATGCGGCGGGAGAAGGCGTCACCGGCACGGTTATCCGTACCGGACGCCCCATGGTCATTTCCAACGTGTCGGACGATCCGCTCTTCCTCAACCGCACCAGATCCCGCAATCTGCGCAAGGATGCCGTTTCCTTCATCTGCGTGCCCATCCGGGCCGACGATCAGGCCATCGGCGCCTTGTCCGTGGATCGGCTTTTTGCCGACACCTCCACTCTGGAGGAAGACGCCCGCCTGCTGACCATCATTGCTTCCATGCTGGCCCGCGCGGCCAAGGTTCGCCGGAACTGCCTGCCGGAACGGGATGCGGGCCGAACCGCCGCCAGAAGACATGACAGGGGCAGAGTAAGCCTCCGTTCTCCCTTTTTCGTGGGCTCATGCGAGGCCATGCAGCAGGTCTACGCCCGCATCGATCAGGTGGCCCGCTCTTCCGCCACGGTGCTGCTGCGGGGGGAAAGCGGAACGGGCAAGGAACTGGCCGCACTGGCCATCCACGCGGCAAGCCCGCGTGCGAACAGGCCCTTCATCACCCTGAACTGTGCGGCCCTGCCCGAAGCGCTGGTGGAAAACGAACTGTTCGGCCACGAGCGCGGCGCGTTTACCGGAGCGCAGGGCCTGTACCGGGGCCGCTTTGAACAGGCGGACGGCGGCACGCTGTTTCTGGATGAAGTGGGAGATCTGCCCCCGCTTACCCAGGCCAAACTGCTGCGCGTCATTCAGGAGCGCAGCTATGAACGGCTGGGCGGCGCGGAAACCCGCCGCGCGGACGTGCGCCTGATCACCGCCACCAACCGGCCGCTGGAAGATATGGTGCATCAGGGAACATTCCGGGGCGACCTCTATTATCGCCTGAACGTCTTTCCCATCGAACTGCCTCCGCTCCGCGATCGCAGCGGGGACATCGCCCTGCTGGCGGCTCACTTCATGAAAAAGTTCGCGGCGGCGGGAGGACGGACGGAAATGCACCTTTCCCTCAGCGCGGCGGACATGCTCCAGCGCTACGAATGGCCCGGCAATATCCGCGAACTGGAAAACATTATGGAGCGGGCCGTACTGCTGGCCGGAGAGGAGGGCGTCATTCTGCCCCAGCATCTGCCCCCGGAGCTGCACAGCAAGGGCTGCCCGATTTCCGCTCCCGGCCCACGGCGGGCGCAGGGCCGTGCCATCGGTCCGCTTCAGCCCCGTCTGGACGAGCTGGAAAAGGGCTGTATCCTTGAGGCGCTACGCCGTCATGAGGGCAATATGGGCAAGGCCGCCCGCGAACTGGGGCTGACCGATCGCATCATGGCTCTGCGCATGAAGAAATACGGCATTACCTACAAGGAATTCCGCCGGAAACCGGTTCCTCCCCAATAAAAGTGAAGCGCCGCTTCACGAAGGCGCAAGTGGGCCGGTCGTGGACACTTGTTGCCTTTAAAATCTACAATTATGTCGAAACCTGTTATCGGACAAGAATATTTTCAACTATAATGTAGAATTCCCTGTTTTGCTTTTCAGTTATCGTTCCGCAGCACTTCCCCGTGACCTGTTCCCGAAAAAATCTACATAAATGTAGATTTTATGATTATCCATCTCCACGCCGATTTCAAAACAGCATACCTAATATATTGAAATAAAATATTTTTATTCAAACAAGAAATCTATTATCCGTCTTGGCACTCTTCTTGCTCAAGCAGGTATGTCATGCCCGTGAACAACGCGGGCACATGCCATCATCTGAGGAGCAAGCCATGAGTTCACCGCGTCAGGAAGCCTTTCGTGATATTCTTTCCGCCGACACCGCCGAAGAGTCATCCTCCCCGGCCCCGTTGCGGCCGGTCGTGGACATGCAGAGCCTGTTCGGCCGTGACGTGTTCAATCTGCATGTCATGCGCGAACGTCTGCCGCGCGACGTATACAAAAAAATGGAAAAGACCATCCGCTGCCGTGCCCCCATGCCCGCGGACATTGCCGATATCGTGGCCAGCGCCATCCGCGACTGGGCGCTGGAGCGCGGGGCAACGCACTACACGCACTGGTTCCAGCCCATGACCGGGGTCACGGCGGAAAAGCACGACGCCTTCCTTGCCCCCACCGGAGACGGGCACGCCATTCAGGAGTTTTCCGGCAAGATGCTGGTATGCGGGGAGCCCGACGCCTCTTCCTTCCCTTCCGGCGGCATCCGTTCCACGTTCGAGGCGCGCGGCTATACCGCCTGGGACCCCACCGTGCCGGTCTTCATCCTGCCCGGCAAGGGCGGCAATACCCTGCATATTCCCACCATTTTCTATTCCTGGTCCGGCGAGTCGCTGGATCGCAAGACGCCGCTGCTGCGCTCCATTGAGGCCGTTTCCCGGCAGGCTCTGCGCGTGCTGCGCCTGTTCGGCGACACGGAGGCCACCCATGTCAGCCCCATGGTCGGCGCGGAGCAGGAATACTTTCTCGTGGATCGCCGTCTTGCCGCGCTACGCCCCGATCTGCTCATGACCGGAACGACCCTGAGCGGCCTTCCCTCCCCCAAGGGGCAGGAAATGGAAGATCACTATTTCGGCGCGGTGCCCAGGCGCGTCATGGCCTTCATGCAGGATGTGGAAAACCGTCTCATCGCTTTGGGCATTCCGGTGCGCACCCGCCACAACGAAGTGGCTCCGGGCCAGTTTGAAATGGCCCCCCTGTATGAGGAAGTCAACATCGCCACCGACCACAACATGCTCATGATGAACATGCTGCGTCATGTGGCCCCGGATCATGACTTCGTCTGCCTGCTGCACGAAAAGCCCTTTGCGGGCGTGAACGGCAGCGGCAAGCACAACAACTGGTCCCTGTGTTCCTCCGACGGCCGGAATCTGCTTGATCCCGGCGATACCCCGCGCACGAACGCCCGGTTTCTGGTCTTTCTCGCCGCCGTACTGCGCGCCGTGCACAAACACGCCATGGCCCTGCGTCTCGGCACCATCGGAGCCGGCAACGATCACCGCCTCGGCGCCAATGAAGCCCCGCCCGCGATTATTTCCGTCTATCTCGGCGATCTGCTGGAAGAAACCCTGCTGAGCATCATTGGGGAGCAGCCCGCGCATGCCAGAACCGCGCCCATGGAGATCGGCGTTTCCACGCTGCCGCCCCTGCCGCGCGACTACTCGGATCGCAATCGTACCAGTCCCTTCGCCTTTACCGGCAACAAGTTCGAGTTTCGGGCCCTGGGCTCCTCCCAGTCCATCGCTCCGGCCAATATCGCCCTGAACAGCGCCGTGGCCTGTGCCCTGGACGATATCGCCACAGAACTGGAAGCCGCCGTGGAAGGCGGAAAGGAACTGAACGACGCCCTGAAGGATCTGCTGCCCCGTCTGTTCCGCGAACACCTGCCCGTGGTCTTCAACGGCAACGGCTATTCCGCCGAATGGCCGGAAGAGGCCGCCCGGCGCGGCCTGCCCAACCTGAAGGATACCGTGGCCGCGCTGGAGCATTATGACGACCCGGAAGTCATGGAAGTCTTCCTGCGCAACAAGGTGCTTTCCGAACCGGAAATTCTGGCCCGTCAGGAAATTCTCCAGGAAAACTATGCGCTGACCGTCGGCATCGAAGCCTCGGTGCTGGAACGCATGCTGCGCGAAATCGTGCTTCCCGTGACGCTGCGGGCCCAGAGCGAAGCCGCCCATCTGGTGGCGGAAATCCGCGCGGCGGAAGGGACTCCGGCCAATGTCAGGGCAGGCGCGGCAAACAGTCCGGCCGCCAGTCTGCCCACCAGTGTGGAAGAAAGGCGCTATGCGGCCTTCCGTTCCCATAACACCGCGTTGATGACCGCGCTGGATGAGTTGCACGCCGCCCGCGAACAGCTTGCGGGCATGGACGGCGCTCGGGCCCGCGCCCGCGCCGCCCGCGATGCGGTACTGCCGCTCATGCGCCGCTGCCGCGAACAATGCGACGCGCTGGAAGGCATGACCGACGACGCGGCCTGGCCGCTGCCCAAGTATGCGGAGCTGCTCTGGACGCATTGATTCCGAATTCTGATCCGTTCGTTTTTTTCTCTGCTGTCCGTCCGGCGCATGAGCCGGACGGACAGCCTCTTCCCCGCAACACGCGCCATCTTCATGGTCAGCAAACATGATCGGCGGTTTTCATGACGACACGACAGCCTACCGGCATCACCCATCCCAACCGCGAACACGACGCCTGCGGCGTCGGTTTTGTGGCCCGCCTGGACGGACGCCCCGCTCACAGGATCATCGAAGACGCCCTTTCCGCCATGACCAGCCTTGCCCACCGCGGTGGACTTGCCTCCGGACGAGGCGAAGGCGACGGGGCAGGCCTGCTTCTCCCCCTTCCGCTTGATTTCCTGAGCCGTTTCTGGACCCTGCCTCCGGCCTTCGGGTTCGGACAGCTTTTTCTGCCCCGTGACGCGGCGGCTGGAAAAAGAGCCATGACTCTTGTGGAGGAAAGCCTTGCCGCGCAGGGGCTGGAACTGGCGGACGGACGCGATGTTCCCGTCCGACCTGACGCGCTGGGCCCTCACGCGCGCTCGCAGATGCCGCGCATGGCGCAGGTTCTCGTCCTGCCCCGCGCGGGAACACCCGGAACATTCCGGGAGGCTTCCGCGCTTCCCGCCGTGGTTTCGCCTCTGGCCGAGCCGGGCGAGGAACTGGAGCGCCGCCTGTATCTCGCCCGCAAGAGCATGGAACGGGCCGCGCGGAAACTGCCGGAACTGGAAGATTTTTACGTCGCCAGCCTGTCTTCCCGCAGCGTGGTGTACAAGGCCATGCTCACCGGAGGAAAACTGGCGGACTTTTATCCCGATCTCGCCGATCCCCATTTCTCCGCACCCTTTGCCATCTTTCACGAGCGTTTCAGCACCAACACCATGCCGCGCTGGCGGCTGGCCCAGCCCTTCCGCATGCTGGCCCATAACGGCGAAATCAATACCCTGCAAAGCAATCTTGCGCACATGAAGATCAGGGAAGCCGCCCTGTCCTCTCCGCTGTTCGGCGATCCGGACGGAGTCAGGCCGGTCATTGAAGAGGATGGAAGCGATTCCTCCGCTCTGGACAACGTGCTGGAACTGCTCACGCGCGGAGGCAGACCCCTGCCCCATTCCCTGATGATGCTTGTGCCGGAACCCTTTGGCCGGGCCTTTGTCATGGGCGACAACAAGCGCGCCTTCTATGACTGGCACGCGGCCATGATGGAAGCATGGGACGGTCCCTCCACCCTGGTGTTCACCGACGGTTTCCGCCGCGTGGGCGCCATGCTCGATCGCAACGCCCTGCGACCGGGCCGCTACAGCCTCAGCCGGGAAGGGCTCCTGGTCTTTGCCTCGGAAAGCGGCGTAAGCCTCGCGCGGGAAGAAACGGACTCCGCCCCCGGCACGCAGCGCCGTCAACTGGGCGCGCGCCGCATGTTCATGGCCGACCTTGTCCAGCACCGCCTGCTCACCGACGCCGAGCTGAAGGGGCAGGTGGTACGCGAACATCCCTACCGTCGCTGGCAGGTGCGGACAAGCCTGGGCACCGCCGATCTTTTCCCTGCCGAACCGGATGGAGCGCGCGCGGCGGCATGCGGCGCTCTCCCCCGGCCATGCCTTCGGCAACGCGCCCGGCGCGATATGGACGCGTTGCGCCATATGGCGCTCAAGGGACAGGAGCCTGTTCTCTCTACCGGCAACGACGAAGCGCTCGCCGCGCTGGACGACGCTCCTCGGCCCTTCTTCGACTATTTCCGCCAGCGTTTCGCGCAGGTGACCAATCCGCCCATTGACCCGCTGCGCGAGGAACTTTCCATGTCGCTCATGAGCTATGTGGGCCCGGAAGGCAATCTGCTCGCCCGTGAGCCGGAAGCCCTGTTCCGCCTGCGTCTGCCCCATCCTTTCCTTCAGCGCGAAGACATGCGCCGCCTGCGTCTGGCAAGGCATGACAAACTGCGCCCTGTCCGGCTTGATGCGGTGTGGCGTCTGCCCGCCCGCAATTCCGACGCGGGGGAAGCCCTGCGCGACGGACTGGAAGCGCTGTTCCGCGCGGCCGGGGAAGCTCTCGATCAGGGGGCGACGCTGCTGATCCTCAGCGATGCCGGGAGCGGCGGGGACAATCCGCTTCCCATTCCTTCCCTCCTTGCCGCCTCAGCCCTGCACAATCATCTTATCCGCGCGCGCAAGCGTCATCTGTGCGGGATCATTTCGGAAAACGGCGACGCGTGGGAACCCATGCATATGGCCCAGCTCATCGCCTGCGGCGCGGACGCCGTCTGCCCGTGGGGAGCGCTGGATGACGCCGAGAAACTGGGCGCGAAGGGAGGGCTCAGCCACGAGGAAGCCCGTTCCGCTTACATCACCGCGCTGCGCAAGGGGCTGCTCAAGGCCATGGCCCGCCTGGGCATTTCCACCCTGCGCAGCTTCCGGGGCGGGCATTTCTTTGAATGCGTCGGACTGAACGAGGAGTTTGCCGGGAGCTTCTTTGCCGGCATGCCGGTACGCCTCGGCTCCGCCCTGCCGGGCATGGGACTCGGACTGAACGAGTTCGCCACCGAAGCCGCCGCATTGCGGGCCGTGGCGCGGGAAGGGCGCGCGCCGTCCGAAACCCGTTTCTGGAACAGGGAAAGCGTCACCCTGCTGCACCGGGCCGTGGGATTTTCCCGCGCGGGATCAGCGGAGGATACAAGCGCCGATCCCGCCGCCTTTGCCAAATTTGCCGCTCTGGCGGATGCGGAACGCCCCGCGTTCACCCCGCGCGCCTGTCTGCGTCTGATCGAGGCGGAACATCCCCTGCCGCTGAAAAGGGTGGAGAGCGCCGAAACCATCATGACCCGCTTTGTGGGCGCGGCCATGTCCCTTGGGGCGATCAGCGCCGAAGCGCATATCTGCGTGGCCCGCGCCTGCAACGCCGCCGGAGCGCGCTCCAACAGCGGGGAAGGCGGCGAGGACGAGACGCGCGGAGCGGATGAGGCGGCGACAGCCGTTCCCGCATCCGTCAGGTGGCATCGGGACGCTTCGGCGTGACCCTGGACTATCTGGTCAATGCGGATGAAATCCAGATCAAGATCGCGCAGGGAGCCAAACCCGGCGAGGGCGGCCAGCTGCCCGCGACCAAGGTCACGGAGGAAGTGGCCAGGCTGCGCCGCACCATGCCCGGCGTCACCCTTGTCTCACCTCCGCCGCATCATGACATCTATTCCATTGAGGATCTGGCCCAGCTCATCCACGATCTGCGCCGGGTCAGCCCCTCCTCGCGCATTTCGGTCAAGCTCGCCTCGGAAAGCGGCGTGGGCGCCGTGGCCGTAGGCGTGGCAAAGGCGGGAGCCGACGGCATTCTCATTTCCGGCCACGACGGCGGCACCGGAGCCGCCCCGCTTTCCGCCATACGCCACTGCGGATCAGCGTGGGAATTCGGCCTGGCGGAGGCGCACCGCGCGCTCGTTGCCAGCGGTCTGCGCGACAGAATCCGGCTTCAGGCTGACGGAGGCCTGCGCAGCGGGCGCGACATCGTCATCGCGGCGATTCTCGGCGCGGACGAATTCGGGTTCGGCACGGCTCTGCTGGTGAGCTGCGGCTGCGTCATGTGCCGCAGATGCCATGAAGGCCGCTGCCCGGCAGGCATCGCCACGCAGGACGAAAAACTCCGCCGTCGCTTCGCGGGCAGACCGGCGCATGTGGAAAACTTTCTGCGTCTTGTGGCGGAAGATGCGCGCCGCCATCTGGCCGCCCTCGGACTGCCCGATCTGGAAGCGGCGCGGGATCGCCTCGATCTGCTGAAGCCTGCCCCCGCCACGGGCAAGCGCGCCCTGCTGGACTGGACAGAGCTGCTCGAGGCTCCGCTGCCCGCCGCGCCTGAAGAGCGCGGCAACGACAGGGCCTTCGCTCCCACACCGCTGGAACAGGCCATGCTCGATGCCGGCCGGGGCGCGCTGGAAGGCGGCCCGTCCCGCCGGGTTTTCTCCGCCGGGATACGCAATTCGGATCGCGCCGTGGGAGCGCTGCTTTCCGGCGATCTGGCCCGTCGTCATGGTATCCGCCGCCTGAAGGACGCGGCGGCGGACGGCCCCTTCTTCCGCGCGCTGCTGCGCGGCTCCGCGGGCCAGAGTCTCGGAGCCTTTCTTGCCCCCGGCGTGGAAATCACCGTGGAAGGCGATGCCAACGACTATGCCGGAAAAGGACTGTGCGGAGGCCGCCTGATCATACGGCCCGCCGATCCGGACGCTTCTTCCGGGCTGGAGCCCGGTCAGGCCATAACCGGCAACGTGGCTCTGTACGGAGCCACCAGCGGCGAAGCCTACTTCCGGGGCCGCGCGGGCGAACGCCTCGCGGTGCGCAACAGCGGCGCGCTGTGCGTGGCGGAAGGCGCGGGCGATCACGCCTGCGAATATATGACAGGGGGCGTCGTGGTGGTGCTGGGAAGCTGCGGCTACAACTTCGCGGCGGGCATGAGCGGCGGCGTGGCCTTTGTCCATGATCCGGATGAACGTTTTCAGAACCGCTGCAACACCGACAGCGTGGAACTGGAATCCGTCTGGATCGAAGCCGACAAACAACTGCTGCGCGGCCTGCTGGAAAACCATGTGCGCCACACCGGAAGCCCCCGGGCCAAAACCCTGCTTGCCAACTGGGAAGCGGAACTCCCGCTTTTCGTCAAGGTCATGCCGCTGGAAGCGCGCGCCGCTCTCGCGCGCCGGCACGCCAGCCAGCGGCACGGCGGAGATGTGGCCCCGGCTACCGAAGATGTGCTTTAACTTCCTCCCCAAACCAAGCCAACGGAACGCGAACCATGATGCACTTCGTCAAAATGCACGGCCTCGGCAACGACTATGTCTACATGGACGGCTTCTCCACCGCCCTGCCCACCGGGGACGCCGCCCTGAAACGGCTGGCAGCCGCGGTCAGCGATCGTCATCGTGGCATCGGCTCGGATGGCCTCATCCTCATTCTGCCCTCTTCCGTCGCGGATATCAGAATGCGCATGTTCAACAGCGACGGCAGTGAAGCGGAAATGTGCGGCAACGGCATACGCTGCGTGGGACGCTATGCCCTGACGCGCGGGCTGATCTCCCGGTCTGATCCGTCTGTGGAAACCGGGGCGGGCATACGACGGCTTGAAATTGCGGAAAACGCGGACATGATCACGGTGGATATGGGCGAGCCTGAATGGCTCCCCGCGAAAATCCCCCTGAACCTCTCTCTTGCGGAGGGCGAGGATTTCATCCGCCGTCCCCTGCGCGTGGACGGCAGAAGCTGGGAAGTGACCTGCCTCTCCGTAGGCAACCCTCACGCCGTGCTTTTCCTGCCCGATATAGCCGGGCTTGACCTTGAACGCCTCGGCCCGCTGTTTGAGCATCATCCCCTGTTCCCGCGCCGGGTCAATACCGAGTTCATTCATGTGCGCTCCCCGGAATCGCTGGACATGCGCGTATGGGAGCGGGGCGCGGGTGAAACCCGGGCCTGCGGCACGGGAGCCGGCGCAGCGGCGGTGGCCGCCATGCGCTGCGGCCTTGCCGCCCGCAAGGTGCGCATGAATCTGCCCGGCGGCCCGCTGGATATCGAATGGCGCGCCGACAACCACATCTTCATGACCGGCGAGGCCGTCACCGTCTTTGAAGGCGACTGGCCCTACAGCGGATGAATTTTTCAGACAGGAGGCTCCGCCTCCCGAACCCTCCGGCAGGGGCATGATGCCCCTGCACCCTCTTTCGGGCGGCATGTCTGCCGTCCTGAAAAGGGGGCCGGGGGGATTATCCCCCCGGCGGGGTGTGGGGCAGCGCCCCGCATCACCTCAAAGAAAAAGGATGATACATGCTGCGCATCAATCCCCATTATGCCCGTATGGGCAAGTCCTATCTGTTCGCGGAAATTGCCCATCGGGTTGCGGCGTTCCGCAAGGATCACCCCGGCACTGACGTCATCAGCATGGGTATCGGCGATGTGACCCAGCCGCTCGTTCCTTCTGTCATCCGGGCGCTGCACGCCGCCGTGAACGACATGGGCGGCCCGGAGGGCTTTCACGGCTACGGCCCGGAACAGGGCTACGCCTTTCTGCGCGAAGCGATAGCGCTGGAATACGCCGCGCGCGGCGTCAGCGTAAGCCCGGACGACATTTTCATCAGCGACGGCGCGAAGTGCGATCTCGGCAACTTTCAGGAGCTGTTCGCCCCGGACGTGAACATAGCCGTCACCGACCCCGTCTATCCGGTCTATGTGGATTCCAACTGCATGGCGGGCCGTGGAGGAACATGGACGGAACAGGGCTGGAGCGGCATCCGTTACCTGCCCTGCACGGCGGAAAACAGCTTTATACCCGCGCCTCCCGAAAAAGCGCCGGATGTACTCTATCTCTGTTCGCCCAACAACCCCACCGGAACCGCGCTGGATCGCGCGAGCCTGAGCGAATGGGTACGGTACGCCCGAAACAGCGGCATGCTGATCATGTTCGACTCCGCCTATGAATGCTTCATCGACGACATGGAAGGGGATATCCCGCACAGCATTTATGAAATCTCCGGCGCGGACGAGGTGGCCGTGGAATTCCGCAGCTTTTCCAAAAGCGCGGGCTTTACCGGGCTGCGCTGCGCCTATGCCGTGGTTCCCGCCAACCTGAAGGCCGGGGGAAAGGGCCGGCTCCATGACATGTGGGCGCGCCGCCAGAGCACAAAATACAACGGCTGCCCCTATATTGTGCAAAAGGCGGCGGAAGCGGCCTGTTCACCGGAAGGACGCGGAGAAACGGCGGCTGTGGTGAACATTTACCGGAACAACGCGGCACTGATGCGCGGAACCCTGAATGCTCTGGGGCTGACGGCATACGGCGGCATCCACGCCCCTTATTTGTGGGTGCGCACGCCGCGCGGCATGAGTTCATGGGATTTCTTCCAGTTTCTGCTGGATCGCGCGGCCGTGGTGTGCACGCCCGGATCGGGCTTTGGCCCGTCCGGCGAAGGGTATGCCCGTCTGACCGCCTTCTCTTCTCCCGCCGATACCCGTGAGGCCATGACGCGTCTGACCGACGCGCTGAAACAGACCTGAGGTTTGCCCGATCCCGCCTGTCCGGGGATAATTGCGGAGTTCCCGGCGGGTGGGAAACGGTGGAGGCGCGGCAGGAACTGATCCTGCCACGGTGTTTTTTCTGTATTTCCCCCGCAGGTTTCACGCCTGAAACCGGAACAGCCGCAATATCCCCTACAATCCCAGTTGTGATGGCAACCACAGGCTCAGTGAGGGAAACAGGGCCATGAGCAGCAACGTCACGATAAAGGAGGGCAGGAACATCAACGCTCCGGCAAAGACCTTGTCCAACGGAACCCTCTCCCTGCTTCCCCCCTGTCCGGACATGCTGGATACCACATAGGAAGACACGCCCACCGGAGGTGTGATCGCCCCCATGCTGGTAATGACGATAAGCAGCATACAGAACCACAGGGGATCCCATCCTACCTTTTCCGCCAGAGGATAGAATACCGGCAGGGTCATGACCAGCAGAGCCAGGGAATCCATGATCATTCCCCCGGCCAAAAATACCGCGCCCATAATCGTCAGCACCAGCCAGCCGGAAACATGCCAGGCGGCAATGGCGTCAGCCAGCGTGAACGGAAGGCGCGTCAGGGCCAGAAACTTCCCGAATATCGCCCGCCATGAGCAGAAAAATCATGGCCGAGATCCCCATGCTTTCCCCCAGGGCGGCCCGGATGCCGCGCCCATCCAGACCACGCCGGAAAAAGCCGATCACCAGCGCCAGGGCGCATCCCGCGGCTCCCGCCTCGGTAGGGGTAAACACCCCGAGGGACATGCCGCAGATCACCAGTATAAACAGCACGATTGTTTCCAGCAAGCCGGGCAGCGCCTGGAGTTTCTCCGCCCGTGAGGCGCGGTTCCCGGCGGGCATCCAGGCCGGACGCAGCAGGGATACGGCCAGCACCACAAGCAAAAAGCCCCCGAGCAGCAGCATACCGGGGATAATGCCGCTGAGAAACAGGCGCTGGATGGACAGAGAGGTCTGCACTCCCACCACAATTGCCACGACGCTGGGCGGAATGATCACGCCCAGCGTCGTTCCGGCGGCGATGCTGCCGGTGGCGATGATCGGATGATACCCGTATCTGCGCATCTGCGGAAGCGCCACGGAAGTCATGGTAGCGGTGTTTGATCCGCAAATGGCGGAAAAAGCCCCGCAGGCCAGTAACGTGGCCGCCGCGATACCTCCCCGGCGATGCCCGGTGAGCGCGTGAACGGATCTGTACAGGCGTTCGCTCATGCCGGAATGAAAGCAGATTTGTCCCATCAGCACAAATAGCGGCACCACGGTCAGCCCATACCCGGAAAAGGCACCCCACAACTCGTTGCCGAGCATCAGCAGGGCGTTTTCCACGCCGTCCAGCATGGCATAGCCGCCGAACCCCAGCAGAGCCAGCAGCAGGGCCACGGGCAAACGCAGCAGAAGCACCCCGGCGATCAGCAGGATCACCACGAACAGCGCGATCAGGGAAGGCTCGACAGAACTCATGAAGCTTCCCCCACCGGGCGGGCGCACATTTCAAGACGAGCCTTCGTCTCTCCGGCCCCGGATCTGCTTCCGCGCAAAAGCCCCTTCAAAGACCGCAGCGGCCCGGCCAGCAGCGCCGCGGCCTGTAACAGACAGCCCGCCCCCAGCACTATGATGAACCCGCCATAACCCATGTTCAGCCCGTCGATACGTTCGCCTATTTCCTTCACAAAGAATCCAAGCCCGAACAGCTCCCTGCCCGCAGCGCCAAGAAAGACCACGCAGATCAGCGTCAGCACGAAGCGCTGGAACGCTCTCCAGCAGCCCCGCCTCTATATGCCCGCCGCGCAGCTGGGTAAGCGGCAGGCACAGCCCCGCTCCGGCCGCGCATAGACAGCCGCTCAGCTCCGCCGCGTAGCGCAGGGAGATACCCAGGCAAGCGCGCAGGGCGATATTTATCAGCGTCAGCACCAGCATGGCGACAATGCACGCGCAGCCCGCGGCAAACGCCGCCCGACTCATGCTTTCCAGAATATTTTTTTGATTCTTCATGCTCTTGCTCGCTTAATTCTCAGGCCGAGCGGCGTTGAGCTGATCGCGCAGGGCAAAAATTTCATCAAGCACGGCCTCGCCGTCCACACCCAGTTCAGCGGCAACCTTTTTCTTCCAGGCATCCAGCAGGGGCGCGCATTGCTCCGCCGCGCGGGCCTTTTCCGCGTCGGAGAGCTTCACCAGCTTGAAATTATACGTTTCTTCGGCCCATTTCAGCGCCTGACGGCCCCAGTCGTCCACATAGTCGCCGGTAAACCGGCAATGTTCCATAGCGTAGCCGTCAAACACCGCCTTGACGTCATCGGGCAGACGATCCCAGGCTTTCTTGTTCATGAGCACGACAAAGGGGTACACGGAAGAATTGATTTCAAGCCCGTAGCGGCAGTTTTCCGCATAGTTGAGGTCTTTCAGCGTATCCCAGGAAGAGAACACGCCCTTGACCATGCCTTTCTGAAGAGCTTCCGGAGTTTCCGACATGGGCATGGACACCGCCTGACCACCCAATGTTTCGATCACATCGGACAGACTGCCCGAAGCGCGCAGGGGCAGGCTCCTGAGGTCATCCAGCGAGGCTACGGGCTGCGTGCTCATAATCTGCGAAGGCGAACAGGCGAACATGAGCAAAACCTTGTACGGAGCCAGCTCGCGCGGCTGATGCTTTAAATATATGGTAAAGGCGGCTTCTCCGGCGTCACGGGCATTGGAAAAGCCCAGCGGCAAACCGAACACATCAAAAAAGGGGAAAGAACCCGGATGATACGATAAGCTGATGCAGCCTATATCGGCCTGCCCGCGCGCCACCCCGCGCAAAATGGAACGGGCGTCGAGCAGGGTTCCTCCGGGGAAGGTTTCAATGGCAACCTTGCCGCCCGTGCGGGCTTCCACTGCATCGGCCCATTTTTCCATCTGCACGCAGGGAAAGGTCGTCGCAGCCGGAAAGTTCGCATAGCGCAGCCGGATGGGGCCTTCCGCCCGCGCCGGAGATGAAGATAACACAGCGCACACGAGCGGCAGGGAAAGCGCCAGGGAAAGAAGATGGGAAAGACGAAAAAAAGACATGACATTCGCTCCGGGTTTAGCGCCAGGGAAAGGCGGATGGTAAAAACGGCGGAGACGGAACGAAAAGAAAAAAAGCCACCGGCATCCGCCGGCGGCCTTTGTTTCAGCAAACAGTGTTCAACAATGCAAAAGCTCCCGACGCGCTATGCCCGCCAGAGCCACCACTGAGACTTCATAAAAGAAGAAACAAACGATTCCATGAACACTCCTCCTTTCAGAGACTTTTTATTTCATCCAGACTTGCCCTGGTTGTCAAGTGTTTTTTCAAGAGGTTCTGTTGTAGACCCCTGTTGATAGCATTGCGCGAGACGTGTATTTTTACTACGGCCCGAGCGGCAACTTCCGTTGCCGCAAATGCAGCCCGTGTTCCACACGGGCCAGCGGCAGTCGTTAGGCGACGAAGGAGCCTTACGAATAGCGACAGCAGAGCTAAGGCATCATGTGCCCACGGCCGGCGCACTTACGCCTTCGCGAAGCTGCGCTTCACTCGGCTCCGCGCGTTGCGTACCATGTCCGTAAACGCCGCTTCGCGTCGTAACGGCCACGGCCCTGACGATTTGATTAAAGCTCTCCATTGGGAACGCCGTAGGCATGATGCCCGGTTGATGGGTTATTCACGTTTTCATCAAAACGGAATTCCCCTTGCTTTTCAAGAGGCTACTGTCAGATCAAGTTGAAACTGGTTCAATTTATCACATTTAACTTCCACATTATCGGCCATGCCCCGGCGGGGTGGCCGCCCCGCCGTCTCATAGCCGAAGTTTTCTAGCGATTCCAGCCCATATGGTGATACCCGCCGTTCATGTGGCCGCCCATATAGCCGCGCCCCATCATCCCGCCGTAACCGCCCATAGCGCCGGGCATGGCCCCGAAGCCCATTTCCTGAGCCATTTTGTCCCGGAATTCGATTCCAGAATTGCGAAGCTGGGAAGAAAGCTTCGCCACTTCCCCGGCCAGCTTGCTGATGCTTTCCGGCCGGGCGTTAGGGTTGCCCGAAAGGGCATCCAGTTCCAGGCGCTTGGCCTGGAGCTGCTCAAGCAGGGGGTTCGTCGCGGCCGCGTGTTCCTGAATCAGCTTGTCCACCGCCGCCTGCTTCTCCGGCGTCAGATTCTGGTATCCGCCGGTGTAGTAGCAGGCACCGCAGTTTCCGGCATAACCGTTCATCATGCCACCGTAATGCCCGCCGTGATGTCCGCGGGCCAGGGCGAGGGAAGCGGAACCGAGAATCAGAGTGGTGACGGCCAGACCAGCCATAATTTTGCGCATGTTCATATCTTTCTCCTGTATATGCGGCGTATACGCCGTGTTTTTTCCCTTTCGGGAAATTCCTCGTTGCATACCCTCATTTATAAGCAAACTGCGTGCCAATATGCGTTTATTTTTGTAATATATTGAAATAAATATATATTATTAAAACATATCCACTTGCTATCCTTTTGCTTTTCGCGCTAGTGTTACCTTTCGTAACACTTTTCATCTCCCCTATGGGTAAATTTTACACATTTTCACAGACCTCTCCCTTTGGCCGAGCCCTGTTCGCATTCCGCGTTATTTGCTGCATACACAATACGTTGAAATAAAAAAACATGTAAAACATCCCGAGATTGCTCTGCATGGCGCGGATTTTGCTTGAGCCGATTCCGCCCGTGAGAACATTCCAAGGCGAAAATGTTCCCGAGGTCAAGCAGAGAGGCCTCGCCGCGATGCCCCTCTGTCCGGTGTCGCCGCAAGTTATTTGCGGCGTTGCCCTCCGACGGGCGGCCCGAAGGGCCGTGCCTGTCAGACATGGCCGGCACAGCAACACGGCTTCAGGCGTGGAACCTGCGGTTCAGAAACAGGGGGCTGACGGGCGGACAGGTTCAATCACAACATGTTTTACCGAATACAGGGAGTATGCTCATGTTTTTCCCGCGCATACCGAAACCAGACACGCGAAGCGCGGATTCCCCCGCGGGGCGGACGCCGCGCCGCGCCGCCGTTCATCTGCGCAGCATGCCCTCCTGGCTTGCGCTTTCCCCCTGGATTGTGGTGGCCGGCTCCCTTCTGCTCGCCCTGATGGTTCTGCTGATGGACTACCGCGGCGACGACAAGGAAAGCGCGGTGGCTGCCCGCATCTTTCTGGAACGGGGCACTTCGCTGATCCACGCCTATGAGGCCACATTGCAGGCGGGCATGGGCTTTCAATGGACGGATGAGGAGCTGCAGGCGGTTCTGGATAAAATCGGCACCAGCCCCGATATCCACTATATGGCCGTCACGGACGAACAGGGCCGGGTGCTGGCCGCAAGCGACACGCGCCTGGTGAATTCCGATCTGGTCAGCCCGGAAGAAATGGAAGAGCTGGCTCCCGCTCGCCGGGCCAGGAGCCATATTGTGAATCTTTCCGGTGAAGCTCCGGTATTCCAGGTCTATCAGCTGCTTTCCGTGCACCAGTATGAAGAGCGGCTGCGCCGGCATGGGCATATGATGAGCCGCCGCATGATGCGCTCTTCCTCCAGCCACATGAGCAGTACGGGGCGTATCCCCAATCAACGCCTGACCGTTTTTGTCGGCTATGACATGACGCCGCTTCTGGAAGCGGAATCCGCCGACGCCCGCCGGGCGCTCATCCACTGGAGCGTTCTGGCCTTCATCGGAGCGGCGGGGCTGCTGACCCTGTTTCTGGTCAAGGGATACCAGCGTTCACGTCTGCTGGTGCAGGAAACCTCGGCCTTTACCTTCGCTCTTCTCGATGCACTGCCGCTGGGTCTGGTGACTGTGGATCAGGCCAGTCGCGTCACGTCCATTAATCCCGCGGCTGAACGCATCACGGGCCTGAAAGGCGGAGATGTTCTGGGCCGCGACATAAGCGAGGCACTGCCGGGCCTGTGGACCGCGCTGAACGATACGGGGGTCCTGGAAGAACCTGGGGAAGAGCGACATGTGCCGCATGAGCAGGAAGTCAGATGCGTCTTCGGCAACGGACGCCGCGTTCCGCTTGCGCTGACGGCAACGCCCGTTGCCGTGCCTTCCAGAAATGGCCGGAACTCCGGATACGCCTTTATCCTCCGTGATCTGGGAGAAATACGCCGCCTTCAGGCGGAAATACGCCGTCAGGACAGGCTGGCCGCTCTTGGCCATATGGCCGCGGGCATCGCTCATGAAATACGCAACCCGCTCAGCGCCATCAAGGGGCTGGCCCGGTTCTTCCGGGAAATCAGCCCGGAAGGAGGCGAAGAGGCGCGAGTGGCGGGCATCATGACCCAGGAAGTGCAGCGGCTGGACAGAGTGGTCGGCGACCTGCTGGAACTCGCCCGCCCGGACAAGCTCAATCTGACGCGCATATCTCCCGTACTGCCGCTGGAGCGGGCCGCGAATCTGGTGCGGGCCGATATGGACAAGCTCGGCATCCGCTATACGCGGGAAGTCCCGTCCCTCTGCCCGGAAGTCATGCTGGACGCGGATCGCATGACGCAGGTTCTGCTCAATCTGTTCCTGAACGCCATACAGGCCATGCCCGGAGGAGGCTCGCTGACCACGCGAATCCGCTTTCAGTCCGGCAGCGGAGGGGAATACGCCGACGGTGGGGACGTTCTGCTGCTGGATATTGAAGATACGGGCGAAGGTATTCCCAAGGACAAAATCCACCAGATATTCAGCCCCTATTATACCACCAAGGCGCAGGGAACCGGACTGGGCCTGTCGCTGGTGCAAAAGATAGTGGAAGCCCATGACGGCGAAATAGAGGTCGCCGGCACAGCGGGCAAAGGCACGCGCTTTACGCTGCATCTGCCCCTGTCCCCCGCGGCACGGGAGGAAAACCATGAAAAATAAGCCTTCAATTCTGATTGTGGATGACGACAACGGCCACCGCCTCATGCTGGAAGCCCTGCTGGGCAAATGGGGCTACCGCGTACAAAGCGCCGTCAACGGCGTTGAGGCCGTGGAAAAAGTTCGTGAAGGCCCTTTTGACGTGGTGCTTATGGATATCCGCATGCCGGACATGGACGGCATCACGGCCCTCAAGGGCATCAAAAGCTACAACCCCGCCGTGCCGGTTGTGCTCATGACCGCCTATTCCGCCGTGGAAAGCGCGGTGGAGGCGCTCAAGTCCGGAGCCTACGACTACCTGATCAAACCTCTGGATTTTGACGTGCTCAAACTGACCCTGAGCCGTACCCTGGAACACAGCCGGCTCAAGGTCGAAAACTTTCAGCTCCGCGCGGAAACCCGGAACCGCGCCATTGTGGGCAATTCCCCCGCTGTCTGCCGGATGCTGGAAATGATCGAAACCGTAGCGCCCTCCGACGCCACGGTGCTCATCATCGGCAAATCCGGCACCGGCAAGGAACTGGTGGCCCGCTCCATCCATGAGCTCAGCTCACGCGCCAGCGGCCCGTGGGTGGCGGTCAACTGCGCCGCGCTGTCGGAAAATCTGCTCGAATCCGAACTGTTCGGCCATGAAAAAGGCGCGTTTACCGGAGCGGACAAACGCCGGGAAGGGCGCTTTCTCCAGGCTTCCGGCGGTACGCTCTTTCTTGATGAAATCGGGGAAATTCCTCTCCAGATGCAGGTCAAGCTGCTGCGCGCTCTGCAGCAGAGGGAAATCCAGCGTGTGGGCAGTGATGAAACAATTTCGGTCGATGTGCGCATCGTGGCGGCCACCAACCGGGATCTCAGGGAAGAAATACGGGCGGGGCGCTTCCGCGAAGACCTGTACTACCGGCTCAATGTGGTCAGCATCGCGGTTCCCTCGCTTGCGGAACGGCGGGAAGACATCCCCCTGCTCGCCCAGCATTTTCTGCATATCCATGGAGAACGCAGCCGCAAGGACGTGAAAGGCTTTACCCCTCTGGCCATGGACATGCTGCTGCGCTATGACTGGCCGGGCAATGTGCGGGAACTGGAAAACGCCGTGGAACGGGCCGTGGTGCTGCTGTTCGGGCACTATGTTTCCGAACGGGAACTGCCGCAGGCCGTGGTGGACGCCTACCACCCCGCGCAGGAGAT
>CAJTSU010000054.1:19922-20222 GCA_910579055.1 uncultured Mailhella sp.
CCCGGCCCCCTGCCGGATCGTGGAGGCAACGACGCCGACGGGCCAAAAACACTGGAAGATATGGAACGGGATTTCATCGTCAGAACAGTCCGGGAATGCGGCGACAATAAAAGTGAAGCGGCCAAACGGCTGGGAATCTCGCGCAAGACGCTGCATACCAAGCTCAAGAGCTACGGCCTGTCTTCAGGGAACGAGGAATAGCAGGCCAGTGCGCTGAAGCATTTCGCTCATGCAATGCTCTATGGAGTCGAGCAGGGCGAGACTCCGCCGCGACACCGGAGCAGCCGTAACTTGCGGCTG
>CAJTSU010000055.1:0-10022 GCA_910579055.1 uncultured Mailhella sp.
CAGGCCTGTTTTGCGCAAGCAGGATGTGTTTAAATATAAAATAGATGATCAGTAACTTCCTGCGTGGAAGGGACTAATCCTCTGCTCAGGGCAGTAGCCAACCGCATCCGGGGCGACATGCTGCTCCGTGCGGGCGCTCCGCTACGGGAGGTTCAGCTCCCTCTGCTCAGGAGCCGGGCCTTTTTCAAGATCCAGCAGCTTCCTGCCGAAAAATGCAAGACCTGCGCGGTGCTGGCCCAGGCATGCCTCGCGGCGGAAGAACGGCCGCAGGCGCTGCGTTATGCCATTGAAGCATGGCCCTGCCATGAACAGTTTCTGCCGCTGGGCATCTACTGGTCCCCGGAACTGGAAAAGCTGCTGCCCGCTCCGCGCCGGGCGGGGATTCCCCCCGAAGATACCGGAGAACGCTGGCGGCAGGATTTCTTCAGGTCGCTTCTGACCCTGAACCCCGAAAGTCATGAAAGTTTCCCGCAGGAGGCACTCAAATGCGTGGCGGCAGCTTTTGGAGCAAGCCGGGCCTGTCTTTTCGACACGGACGACGACGGGCACCCGAGAATGACGCACGCCCTGGACATGACGCGGGAACCGGCGTCCGGCCGGGACAAGGAGCTGCCGCTCTATCTGGTGAAGGAGTGTCTGGAAGGCGTCCCGCTGCGTCTGACAAATCCGTCCGGCATGGGACAGGCGGAGAGCCGGATACTCTGCATTCCCGTTCCTGACGGGGAAGGCCGTTTTTACGCTCTGTATGCAAAGGGGGAAACCTTTTCCCACGCCGGGGAGGCGGATGAGCCGTTCCTTCAGCTTTGCGGGGAATATCTGGGCGTGCTGTTCCGACGTCGTAACGAGGCGGCGGAACGCATGCGGGAAACCTCGCGCATCCTGGCCGCGCAGGAAGAAGGCTCCGCCCGTTCCCTTGTCTATTCCAGCAGCGCCATGCGTGATGTTCTGGAGCAGGCGGATACGGCAGCGCGCTCCGGCGCTTCCGCTGTTTATCCCTCCCCTGCGGGAACGCCCCGAGGACATCGACGCGCTGCTCGCGCACTACCTGAAAGAATTCTCACGCGGGCGCGCCGTGCCCGATATTGATCCGGCGGACGCCCTGAAACTGCGCGCCCATGCCTGGCCGGGGAATATCCGCGAATTGCGCAATGTGGTGGAACGGGCCGTAATTCTGGCGCATGACGGCACATTGAACTTCTCTTTCGACAGCGGACGCTTTGGCGCGCCTTCTCCGGAATACGCGGAACGTGCGGATGAAGATGCCCGAACGCGGGAATCCCGCGAAACGGACAGCGCGGGGCGGATAATGCGCGAAATGTTCTCCGGCCTGCCCAGCGCCCGCGATCTGGAAAAACAGTATATCGCAACGATACTGCGCATGACCGGAGGGAAAATATCGGGAAGGGAAGGAGCGGCCGCATTACTGGGTATGTCCCGCTCCACGCTGTATGACAAGATGCGGGCCCTGGGGATAAGCCCCGCCGGACGCGCCGGGAAAACCGTTTTGTAAACATGCAAACATTGGTTTCCGTGGCATTCCGGGGGGATATAGAGACGCTCTCTAGTAGAATTGTGTCGAACATATCCTTGACCGCCGGAGGCGCGAGCGTTAGCGAGCTTGAAGGCCGAGCCGCGACCTGCCCGCAATTTCCGGGGCTGCTGACTTTGTCAGCAGCCAGGCGGCAACGAGCGTTGCCGTCCGTGCCGGAACAAGGGCACACGTCACGCACAGCGCCATCAACATCATTCTACTACAGAACCACTACAGCAGTAATTCTGATTATGACAAAATAGGGCAAGTTTTTAAGATCAGCCTCTTCCAAAGAGTCGCATTCCTTCATCTGTTGAGCTTATATGAGGAGGTAATTCTTTGTCCAAAAATCCCATAATGAGAATTGCTGCGACTACAGAGCCTATATAGACAAAGCATTGAGAATAGTATAACCTGAATTCAATTCTCACACACGAGTAACAGAGGCGGATATTGTACCAGTGGGCTGAAATTGACCTCGCTGCCTTTGACGACACCATTATCAAAAAAGATACCGTGCGCGCCAACCTCGGAACCAGGCTGAAATGGTAATGAATTTATTGAACGGGTAAGAGTCAAGCGAGTCAATATGCCGAAAACACCTTACCAGCACGACGCCGCATACAAAAACCTGTTCACCGACCCCGAAATGGTGGCCTCTCTGCTCCGACGTTTTGTTCCCGCCGACATTGTCGCGGAAATGGATTTTTCATCCCTCGAACCCTTTCCGTCCGAGCGTATCGCGGAAGATCGGCGGGAAAGGCGAAACGATATCGTCTGGCGTGTGCGCCTCAAGGAGTCTTTCTGTTATCTCCTGTTTCTGCTGGAGTTCCAGAGCAGGGAAGACTGGTGGATGGCCGTCCGCATTCTTGCCTATACCGCCCTGCTCTGGCAGGATATCATCAAGGCGGACAAACTCGGGGCAGGCGACAGACTGCCGCCGGTCTTCCCCCTCGTGCTCTACAACGGCGGCAAAGCCTGGAAAGCGCCCACAGACCTGCGTGACCTGCTGCTCTCGCACAAAAAGAGCCTGGAGAACTACCAGCCCAGGCAGCAGTATTTCCTGCTTGACGCAGGCCGCGTTCCGGAAGAAACCCTTGCCGGAAACAACGACCTCGCAACTCTGCTCATCCGCTTTGAACGTGCGCGGAACATCGGAGAAATCATCCACATTCTGACAGAACTGTGCATGGTACTCCCATCTTCGGAACGCCTGCACCTGCACCGGGCGTTCATAAGCTGGCTCGGCAGCAACGTGTTCAGACGAACGGAAATAAGTGAAGACATCCTGCACTGCAACACTATTCAGGAGGCACGCTCCATGCTTGCGGATATAGCCCCCCACTGGGAACAGAATTTTATGGAAAAGGGCATTGCCATTGGCAAACAGGAAGGTATGACAGAAGGCATAAGAAATGTCCTGCATGACTTGCTGCAAAACAGGTTCAGCACTTTGCCGCAGGACATATGCACATCCATTGCGAACATGACCGACACGAACGCACTCCGGATGCTGACACGAGAAGTGTACCAGGTGGAGTCCCTTGAAGCGTTTCAAATTCTTCTGAAGCAGGCGGTTGTTTCCAAAAACTGATTTTACCGCTCTTATTCTACGCCGCGCCAGGCTTGCGCCTGACGGCTCATACTCCGCAATATGTCATATTGCGGAGTACGAGCGGAATGCCTGAAGCTCTCCCTGTCAGCGCAGGGCCGCCGGGAGCCAGGTGGCCGTGGAGGGGAACGCCAGCACGATAAGAATACTTATGGTCAGCGCAATGACAAAGGGCACGGACGAACGGTACATGACCGAGAGCGGCACCTCCGCCAGCCCCTTCATGACGAACAGATTGATCCCGAAGGGCGGCGTGATGCCCGCCATGTTCATCATCAGAGCCATAACCACGCCGAACCAGATCAAATCCCAGTGGTAGACCTGCGCGATGGGCACGAAAATGGGTACGCACACCAGCAGCAGGGGCATGGCCGGGATGAAACAGCCCAAAAAGAGCAGTACCACGATAATCGCGCACATGGTCAGCCAGCCGGGCATGCCCGTGGAGGCAATGGCCCCGGCCAGAAGCTGAGGAATGCGGCTCAGGGTCATGAAGGCGCCCAGCGCCGTGGCCCCGGTCAGCACGGTAAAACACATGGTGATGAAGCGCGCGGAGGAACTGAGGCTCTCCATAAAACTTTTCCACGTCATCCTGCGCAGGAGCAAGGCCAGAATCAGCGTCCCCGCGGCGCCGATGCCTCCGCCTTCAGTGGGGGTGAACATTCCGCCGTAAATGCCGCCGATGACCAGCACGAACAGCGCAATGATCGGCAAAGCCGCGCGGAGCGAAGCCAGACGAACGGCAAGCGGTTCTTTGGGCAGGCGCGGCGCAAGTTCCGGCTTGCGAAACACCATGAACCAAATTACCAGCATGAAAAAAAAGGTGCAGATAAGGCCGGGAAAAACCCCAGCCATGAACAGATCCGCAATGGACTGTTCAGCCAGTACGCCGTAAAGAATAAACGTGGTGGAAGGCGGAATCAGCGCGCCGATGGTGGAGGAACAGGCCAGAGTGCCCACGGCCAGCGTGTCATCATACCTGTTGTTCCGCATTTCCGGCAGGGCAATGGCGCTCATGGCGATGGAACCGGAAAGCACGTCCCCCACCACCGCGCCGAAGGCTGCACAGGCGCACACGCTCCCTTGGGCCAGGCCGCCGCGCAAATGTCCCAGCCAGCGCCGCGCGCAGGTATACAAATCCCTGCCGAAGTCTCCGTAGAAGCAGAAATACCCCATGAGCATAAAAAACATGAGCGGAGCCCAGGCGTAACTGGCGGAAGTGGAATACATGGCCTTGCCGTACATGTTCACGGCGGCGGGCAGACCGCGCAGCATCCCGGAAAAGATGAAGCCCGTCGCCATCAGGGCGAAAGCTACGGGCATCCCGGTCAGAAACAGGGCGAACATGACCACGATGCCGATAATGCCTATGGCCACAGTGCTCATGCCCGCCATGCGATGCGCAGCGAAATGCCAGGCGGCCAGCACCGGGAGAATGGACAACAACAGGGTCAGCCAGATATCAGTTCCGTTTTCCCGCGAAATCCGGGCCAACGCGCGGATAAAGTCCCAGACAAGCGTCAGCAGCAACGTGAAAAAACCGAAAGCGACAAAATAGATGAAGGGTTCCAGCGGGATCAGCAGAATGCCGGTGATGGAGCTGGTTTTCTGCCCGTAACGCACGGAAGTCCATATGCACAATGCAGTGACCGCCATGGACCAGAACGTGGTGACGCAGGCCCACATATTCTGCCGGCGCGGTTTCATGGACGCGGTGAGCACGTCCATCACCACATGGTTCTTTGTCCACTGCGTATAGGCCACGGAGGAAAAAAACACTATCACCATGAACAGTTCGGTAATTTCCACCGTTCCGTTGAGAGAATTATTGAAAAAATAGCGCAGGAACACATCCGCAAAGGTCAGCGCCACCATGATCATGAAAATGACCATGCCCGCGGCGCTCAGATATTTGCAGAATTTCTCCAGTCCTCCGGCCGCCGGTTCAAGGGCCTTTTCCAGACGGGTGAGCATGGTGGGGGATGCGGCGGAAAAGTTTGCGGTCGAACTCGTCATAGTCATGTCCTCACTTGGGAACTGCGGGGTGGGAACAGTATCGCCGGGAAGGGTTCTCTCTTCCCGACGATCCAATACGTCAGTCCACATATTTCGCCATTTCAGCATGCTTCCACAGCGGATGATGCTGCTGTTCCAGCTCACGGAAGCGCTTCAGCATATCCGCTCCGGGCAGTCCGTTCCGGCTGACCTGTTCAATCCATTCCGCCTCCACGGGCTTTACCATTTCATTGGCCCGGGCGTAATCCTCGTCGGAAAGCATGTGCAGCCTGCCACCCATTTCCTCCTTCCACTTTTTCATGGAAGAATATTGATCCTGAAACCAGAATTCGGTAAACCTGCTTTCCGCATACTCGCCGGACATGTCGTCAATAATCTTCCGCAGGTCTTCGGGCATGCTGTCGTACACGTCCTGATTCATGCAGCAGTAGAACTGCCCTCCGTTGAGAGGCAGCAGCGTGACATGCTTCAGAATGTCGCCGAAACGGCGCGAGGTGAGCAGCTGGAAGTCCACCATACTGCCGTCGATGATGCCCTGTTGAAGGGACATATAAATATCAATGACCGGAATATTCACAATGGATGCGCCCAGCGCCTTCAGGCGGGCGGCAGTGGTCGCGCCGCCCACCACGGCAATCTTCATTCCCTTGAGATCCGAGAGTTTCGTTACCGGCTTTTGGGTTCCGATCAGCATGCCCACAGGCAGGGTATGGGTAAACAGCATTTTTACCCCTTTCACCTCATCCCGGATTTGCGGAAAACTGCGTTCCATTTCGTGCAGAATAGTATTGGTCTGATCCATGGAACGCCCGAGATCCACCACATCGAATACGCGTTCATAAAAAGGAAACTGCCCGATTGCCATGCCGAAAGACGATTCGGTAACATCCGCCAGGCCGTTGCGCACCGAATCCATGGATTCGGACTGTTTGCTGATGGCCTCGGCAAAGTAAGGTTCCACGACAATGCGTCCGCCGGAGCGTTGCGTCAGTTCGTCAAACCAGGGTTTGATCGCATTATGCCAACGGCTGTGAATGGGCGGTATGGGCAGATTCAGACTCAGGCGATATTCCTCCGCCGCCGGGGAAAATCGGGGAAACACGGTAAGGAAAAGCGCCGTCGCCGTCAGTGTGGTCATCAGTTTCCGCATGATGCTCTCCAATGGTCGGTTCATCAAAAATTAGAGCGTGTTGTGATTGAAAGTATCTACCAGCTAGGATCCTATGTTCTGGCGCGCAGGTTTCACACCTCCGCCTTGAGGG
The DNA here is from genome assembly GCA_910579055.1 of uncultured Mailhella sp. GTDB lineage: Bacteria > Desulfobacterota > Desulfovibrionia > Desulfovibrionales > Desulfovibrionaceae > Mailhella. Next base: position 6,422 of record CAJTSU010000055.1, read on the forward strand.
GGAAAATCGGTTGCGGAGTCAGCCGCGGATGGGGCGACTGTGGATTGAAACTTGGTCGGGAAAGGCCGATTCCGGACGGTAAGCAAAACCGGCATTGCGGTATTTGTTGGCCGTCCGGATTCTGCCATGCCTGTTACAGCCTGGTGTGCAAGGGGAATTCAAAACTTACGGCGCCGTTGTCACAGGCGATGCGGCAGCAACCGCAGTGCCAGCACTCGTCGGGAAAGGCCGCGCGCGGCGTGGCCTCACCCATTTCCAGAACGTAGCCGGGGCAGTTGGCCACGCATTTCCCGCACGTTATGCACTTTGTTTCGTCAAATACCGGGGGCATATCGCTCTCTCCTTCAGGTAGTTACATCAGCTGTTCCACTGGAAAACGGGATTGCCGGATTCGTCGAGCCTGGTGACAAGGCATTTCTCCAGCGCGGGATCAAGGTCGGGATAGTCGGCGCGGCGGTACATGGCGCGCCCGGATTCCCTGCGCTGCATGCATGCCTGGATGTAGATGCGGCACAGCTTGAACAGTTCGATGCTCTCGCGCACGCGCATGAGTTCGCGCAGCGTGGAGGCCCCCAGCCGGGGAAGGTATTCTTCCAGCACGGCAAAACTCTTCAGGGCCTGCTTCATGCTGCCTTCGGTGCGCTGGTAGCCTACATAGTAGTCCATAACCTGCCGGATACCGTCTTCAAATTCCGTGTATCCGATACTTTTGGCGGGCTTTTCCGCCAGAGGGGCAAAAACGGTCTTTGCCAGCGCGCCGATTTCCGCTTCGGGCAGAGAGGGCATGGCCACTTCAACCGCGCGGGCGGCGGCGAATTCTCCGGCTGCCCAGCCCAGGCACATAGCGGCGGAAAAGTTGTTGCACAGGCTGGCCGTATACAGGTTCCGCACTTCTGTTTCCTGCTCGTCCGTGCATTTGACCACGCCGCCGATCATGCGTTCGCTGATTTCCACTTCCAGCGGCGTTTTCGTGAAATCAATATTCCGGGCTTCACAATATTCCAGATAGGTTTCCTTGTCGCCGGGCATGAGATCATACTGAAGATGCCGGGCTTCTTCCGGATCAAAGTGAGTCATATCCATGAAAAACGGCGGGCCGTTTCCTTCCAGCCCTTCCTGGTAGGTTCCCATGACCTGGTTACGCCGCAGGCCGTTTTCCAGCATGGGATCATACTTGCCCATGAAACGCTCGCCCCTGGCATTAAGCTCCTTTCCGCCCATGTTGTTGATGCCGTTCATGCCCGGCGCGCCCCATCCCTTGGGCAGCATGGTGGCCATGTCGGTAATGTCCACATTCAGCACGCCCGCCCCGGCTTCCAGCGGCAATATGACCTGACTGCCGGTGACATAGGGTGAAAACCACTGGTTGAACGGCTTGTGCGTGGAGTTGTTGGACACGCGCTGGGCGGTCAGGCCAAACCCCATAACAGCCGTTTTGCAGCGCACTACGATAAGGTCGCCTTTGAGCACGTCAAAGCCTATGCAGCCCGCGATGCGGTCGCCATCCTTGAGCAGATTGATCACCAGAACATGGTTGACCACTTTGGCGCCCGTGCCGCGCACATATTTCGCCAGGCGCGGCTTGACGTTAAAACCGTGGTTGATGTGAATCCACCAGGGGCCGGGCTGACCGAATCCCACGGAACGCATATATGTGCCGTCCGGATTGCGCATAAGTTCGATGCCGGAGTCTTCCAGCACCTTCAGACAGGGCTTCATTGCCCGGTAGTAATTTTTCACCACTCCACGCGACATGCCCGACGCGGGCGTGGCATAGTACCCGTACATGTCTTCCAGACTGTCATGTTCCGCCTCATCGAGCACCGCCATGAAATGATCGTTGCCGCCGCCAAGACAGCCGGAACTCTCCAGCTTGCCCTTGTCCACCAGCAGCACCTCCGCCCCGGCCTTGCGCGCGGCAATGGCCGCGCCGCAGCCGGCGGCGCTGGAACCAAGCACCAGCACGTCAGTCTCGTACGCTCTTTTCTGTACGTTCATACCGTCCTCCTCATTGCATGTAGTATCCTGTTGCGGACAGGAATTCACCGGAACAATGCGAAGGGCGATCCAAAAAATGTATTATCAACTATATATTGTAGTTATCCTCCATTTATCTCTCTTGAAAAGCAAAAACAATGTCAATTGTGACACTGTTTTTTCGCATATCTTGTCACATTATGACAGATATGACATTATTAATCTCTCTTTTTTCGCTACAAGACATCCGGAGGCTTCATGGTTCTCAACTCACTTCCCGTTTCAGCCCTGCCGGACTTTCCGGCTGAACTCCCCGCTTTTACCCTTGATGCCGAGGGGCGCGTCAATTCGTGGAATTTCGGCTGTGAGCGAGCCACCGGCATTGCCGCGTCGGAAATTCTGCATACGAAAGACCATTGGCGCGCCTTTTATCTTTCCCCGCGCCCGCTGCTGGCTGATCTGCTGCTCTCCGGCAGGAGCGCGCACCCCGGCAGAGATTGCCTTGCCGCCCTGATGCGCCATGAGCAGGGAAGCGCTTCCTGCATTCTGCGCATTGATCGCAAGCTGGAGGGAGAATCCTCCGTCTGGACGCAGGCGGGATTATTCTATGATGCATGCGCGCGAATCTGCGGCGCATATCAGATATTCCAGGTCACAAGCCTTGCCCAGTTCATTGCCAATTCCCCTATTGTCCAGACCTTCATCGACAAGTTTCCCCTGCCGGTTTCTCTGGTTATCCGGCAAAAAATCGTCGCCACCAACATGGCCTATGCCCAACTGACAGGCTACGATTCTCCCGACGAAATAATCGGCATGCCCGTGGGTCTGTTTATTGATGAATCCGACCGGGCACGCTTTCTCAGGCTGAACGCCAACAACCATGAAGGCCTGACCTCCGGCGAGGTCTACCGCTGGAAATACAACGTCAAGGGGGAAATCCGGCATGTGGAAGGCCGCCCCACCATTTTCCCCTGGGGAGAGGGAACTGCTCTGATCAGCACTATTATTGACGTGACGGACACCGTGCGCAAGGAACAGGAACTGGAGGGCGAACGCGCCCGGCTGGAGCGGGAAAACGCGCAGCTGCTGGCCAAAATCAGCAAGCAGGATGAAATTTTCCTCGGAGAAGGCCCGGCCATGCGCAAGACCATGAATCTGGCCCTGCAAATGGGAAAGACCGACACCAACCTCGTCATCCTTGGAGAGACGGGCACCGGCAAAAGCCTGCTGGCCCGCGTCATACACGATGTCAGCGCGCGCCGCGCCCAACCCTTTGTCATGGTCAACTGCGCGGCCATTCCCGAACCTCTGCTGGAAAGCGAATTTTTCGGCTACGTGAAGGGGGCCTTCACCGGAGCGCAGAACAACCGGCAGGGCTTTCTGGGCGCGGCCCACCGGGGAACCCTGTTTCTTGACGAAGTGGCGGAACTCAATCCCTCCATGCAGGCCAAGCTGCTGCACGCCATTGAAAACAAGAAGTTCATGCCCGTGGGCGGAAGCAGACCGCTGGACGGCGACGTGCGCCTGATCTGCGCCACCAACCGCGATCTCGTGCAGATGGTCAAAGACGGCACCCTGCGGGAAGATTTCTTCTACCGCATCTTTGTGGTGGATATCCCCCTCC
>CAJTSU010000055.1:10039-18861 GCA_910579055.1 uncultured Mailhella sp.
TGCGCGAACGGCGGGAAGACCTGCCCCGCCTTATCGAGTTCTTCTTTGCCAAGTTCAGCCCGCTGGACGTGCGGCCCCGCGTTCCCGACGATCTGATGAAGCGCTTTCTCGCCTATGACTGGCCGGGCAACGTGCGCGAACTCCAGAACGTGATCCTGCGCTACCTCGCCACCGGCCAGGCCCAGTTCATTTCCCCCGCGCGGGAGGGCGCTCCCTCTTTCCCCCAAGAGAGAGAGAGAGAGAGAGAGAGAGAGAGAGAGAGAGAGAATTCCGCCCCGCCACAGGGGAAACGCTGGATCTTGCTCTGGCCCGAGCGGAACGCGATATCATCCTGCGCGCGCTGGAAAGCTGCGGCGGCAACAAACTGCGCGCGGCGGAGCGTCTCGGTGTCAACCTGCGCACCTTTCACCGCCGCTGCGCGAAACTCGGCATTGTGCGGCGGCTTCAGGCGTGAAACATGCGGGGTCAGAACATCGCTTGCCCGGCAGAGCTGTTCAGGCACAACACACGTTAATGTTTCAATCCACAGTCGCCCCTATCCGCCGACTGACTCCGCGGCCGACGGATAGGGGTCGTGCGGATTGCCCCGCCCTGAAGGGAGGGGGTACGGAAAAGGATTTCCTCGGCTTCGCCGTCTTGCCAACCACTCGTTTCCCCCTCAAGGGGGAGATCTCAAACCACAAAGGAATTTTTGATGAAAGAACAAGGATAGTTTTAACTCCGCGCTTGAACAGCGCGAAAAATAATTTCCCTATAACAGCGCGGTCTTCAATATGCAAAAAAAGGACAATGAATACTTCTTCATGATCATTCTTTCCTGTCATACGCATGGGTTGTGCATAGACCCGGAATATGACCGCAGACAAATCCAGAATGGCATGACTATGCCCCCGGAGTGGAGCAAGGCTCCAGCCGAGGCATGAAACCTGAAGGTCGGAACGCAAGGTCTGGCCGGCAGATCTGTTCACCTGCAAAATGCTCTGAATGGGAAATGCATTATTGCATTTGAAAGGAGAAATACAATGAAAGCACCCAAAAAACAGTTTCATGACGCGCCTTTTACAGACGGAAAGGCCGCTATGCCTCATTATGACGATGTGGTGGAAAAGGAAGCCTCACCGATCAGCGCCGCCCCTACCCCGCCCGGCAAGGAACCCATGGCTGCCGGAAGCATGAAAACCCCGGAAAACACGTCGGCCAAGATCAAGGATATGGACGAATTCAGGGCACCGCCTGAAGGCATGGGGCTGACCACGGACAAGGGAACCGGAATCGCCAACAATCAGAGTACACTGAGCGTCGGCCCCCGTGGTCCCCGCCTCCTTGAGGACTTCTATTTTACCGAAAAGCTGGCGCACTTCGGCCGCGAGCGCATTCCCGAACGCGTGGTGCATGCCCGCGGATCGGGAGCGCACGGCTATTTCCAGGTTTACAAGCCGCTCCCCACGCTTACCAAAGCTCATTTTCTGAACACCCCGCAGGAAAAAACCCCTGTATTTGTGCGCTTTTCAACGGTTCAGGGCTTCAGGGGATCACCCGACACCGTGCGGGACATCCGCGGCTTTTCCACAAAGTTCTATACTCAGGAAGGCAACTTCGACCTCGTTGGCAACAATACGCCTGTCTTCTTCATTCAGGACGCCATCAAGTTTCCCGATTTTGTTCACGCGGTGAAGCCGGAACCGCAGAATGAAGTGCCGCAGGGGCAGAGCGCGCATGACACCTTCTGGGACTATGTTTCTCTCCAGCCGGAGACGCTGCACAATGTCATGTGGGCCATGTCCGACCGGGGCATTCCCCGCAGCCTGCGCATGATTGAGGGGTTCGGCATCCACTCGTACCGGATGGTCAACAAGGACGGCAAGAGCTGTTTCGTGCGTTTCCACTGGAAGCCGACATACGGCGTTGCTTCCCTGATCTGGGACGAAGCCCACATTCTGACCGGACGTGATCCCGATTTTCACCGCAAGGATTTGTGGCAGGCCATTGAAGCGGGCGATTACCCGGAATGGGAACTCGGTCTGCAAATTATTCCGGAAGAAGATCAGTTCAAATTCGACTTCGACATTCTGGACGCCACAAAGCTGATACCTGAAGAGCTGGTTCCCGTGCAGATTGTCGGCAAGATGACATTGAACCGCAACCCGGACAACTTCTTTGCCGAGACGGAACAGGTTGCGTTCTGCCCCGCCAATATTGTGCCCGGCATTGAATTTTCCGACGATCCTCTGTTGCAGGGCCGGGTCTTTTCCTATGTGGATACCCAAAGGCACCGCCTGGGCGGGGCGAACTTCAACGAACTGCCCATCAACCGGCCTGTCTGCCCTGTGCGCAACCATGAAAGAGACGGCTTTAACCGCACCCGGATAGACCCGGGCGCGAACTATGAACCCAACTCCATCAGCGGCAACTGGCCCCGCGAGGTCCCCCCGGCGGCGCAGCACGGCGGATTTTCAACCTATGCGCAGCCTGTGGAGGGAACAAAAATCCGGCAGCGCAGTGAATCCTTCGGGGAATATTTCGCGCAGCCGCGTCTGTTCTGGTTAAGCCAGACAGAGCCGGAACAGCGGCATATTATCAATGCCTTCAGTTTTGAACTGGGCAAGGTCATGCGCCCGTATATCCGGGAACGCGTGGTGGATCTTCTGACCAGGGTGGACTCCGCGCTGGCTTCCGCCGTAGCGGCCAATCTGGGCATTGAACTCGGCGCCGAACAACTGAAGCGCAGTATGCCGAAGGCGGTAAACGGCCTGAAATCGGACCCCGCGCTCAGCATTTACGCACGGCGCGGGCAGGTGCTCAAGTCCCGCCGCGTCGCGCTTCTGGCGGCGGACGGCGTCAGCGGCAAATCCGTGCAGGCTATCAGCGAAGCTTTGCGGGCGGAAGGAATTCATGCGCAGATTTTCGCGCCGCACATGGGCGCCATTAAAACCGCCGAAGGCGGGGAGCTTACCGTGGATGGAACCATTGAGGGCAATCCTTCCGTTCTGGTGGACAGTGTCATCGTCCCGGACGGGGAACAGGCCGTTCGCACGCTCATGGCGAACGGCGACGCCAGGTACTACCTGCGGCAGGCGTTCAAGCATCTCAAGGTGATCGGCCTTTCAGGACATGCCAAAGCCATGCTTGAAGCCGCCGGATTGGAGGCTCTTGCGGACAAGGGGCTTGTCGCGGCAAAGGACGACAAAACTCTTGTGGCCGACTTTCTGAAGGCCATGAGCGGACACCGCATATGGGAACGGGAAAAGAAGCTGGGCGACTTCGCGGCATAAGGCCGCATGGCTTGAATCTTTCGGCGGTTCCCTCAGGACAAGCGCCTGCCGCGGCTGCGCAACACAAACAAAAGGAGAATTGTTATCATGGGTCACGAAACATTTACAGATAAGGCCGCCCATGCGGCAAAATCGGCCGGAGAATATCTGGCGGAGGTCAAGGATTCCATTGTGGATACCGCCGGAGACGTGGCCGACGGCGCAAAGGAAATGGTGAGCGACGCGGCGGAATTTGTACAGAAAACGTACAAAAAAGCCACGGACAAAGAAAAAGATCTCTTTTAGAGCGACCTTGTTCTGAATTTTCAACAACAATCTACCTGGAGACACTATCATGAAATACGGCATTATTGCTCTGTGCGGCGGCCTGGTAATGGCCTGCTCCCTGGCCCTTTCTCCCGCGTATGCGGAAACGTCCTTCACGCAGGCCGTCAAGGAAGGATACCAGGACATAAAAGACAGCGTGAAGGAAAATCTTGGCGCCTATACCGGAAATGACAAACAGGACGCCCTCAACTACGCCGAACACCGCAAGGCGGATCTGAAAAAGTACCATGACGCGGTGCGCGAAGCCCGCGATGATTACCGGAAAGCCCGGCACAGTGAGCAGGAAGCCTACCTGAAGTACCACAAGGAACTTCCGGAAAAGGAAGATATCCAGGCGGATCTGCAACTCCCGAAGGCGGATTTCTAGCGCCTGCCAGAGCAGACGTGCAACAACCGCCAGCTTTTTGCAATCAAAGGCCGGTACGCTGTAACGTCTGAACCAACAACATTCCCAGCCTCATGAAAGAGAGGGTTCCCCCTTCGGAATGACGCGGCAAGGCAAAAAGAAGGAAAAAGCCTCCTGCGGCGTTTCCCAGGCGGAACTCTCTCCAACATGCTGTGAAACCTGAAATAATGGAGATTCAAATGAACGGAATAATGGATCAAATCGGCGCATTGGGCGGAAAGATTTCCGATGCGCTGGGTTTGGGAGAAGACAAGCAGCCTGATATGAGCCAAAAGCTCAATGAACTGATTAAATCCTCCGGCGGACTGGGAGGTTTGCTTGGTTCAGCTGCTGTGGGGGGCCTGCTCGGAACCCTGCTCTCCGGAAAAAGCGTGCGCGAGCTGGCCGGCGGCGCGGTTGTCACAGGCGGCACGGCCGCTGCCGGGGTAATGGCATGGAAGTATATCCAGAAGTGGCTCTCCGACAAATCCCCTTCTGACAAGGAAGGCCGCAATCCGGACAGCAACGGCAAGCACGCCGTCTCCGGCGAATCCGGCAGCAGCCCCGAAGGGGAAAGCTCCCCTGTTGATTCCGCCCTGCTCCTGCTTGAAGCGATGATTTTCGCCGCGCGGGCGGATGGAGAGATTGACGACGAGGAAAAGGGAAACATTTCCAAAAAGCTGGGCTCCCTTTTCGGCAATGCGGATATCAGCGAAGCATTTAACGGCCTGCTGAGCAAGCCCGTTGATGTCGAGGCTCTTGCCAAGCGCGTGCAGTCGCCCGAACAGGGGCGCGATCTTTATCGTCTGACCTGTGCCATTATCGGCCCGGACAACGAAAAAGAAAAAGCCTATCTCGACAGCCTTGCCAAGGCTCTTGCTCTCAGCCCCGAAGATCGTGAAAAACTGGAAAAGGAAGGAGGGGAAGCGCGGGGAAAAGCCGCCTGACCGCCTGCCTGATTATGGAACAGCTGATTTATAGCTGCATACCCAAAGACGCTTTTGCCTCCCTGGAAAAGGCTCTGTCATAGAACCATGTTGGTAGCGCTGCGCGGAACGTATGGTTTTGCTCCGGCAAGGCATCCCATGTTCCACACGGGCAAAAGGCAACATGTGCCCACGTCTGGCTCGCTTACGCCGAGTGAAGCTACGCTTCACTCGGCTCCGCTCCGAGAACCCTTTCTTCCGCTCCTCGCCCCCCAAGATGCCGCATTACCATGCGGAGGGGGTCGTCGATCCATAGCTCGCTACGCTCGAGCCTCCGACGGTCAAGGATAATTTCAACACAATTCTGCAACAGAGCGTTTGTGTTTCCAGACTTGCCAAGGCAGGCGGGAGACGTTATTTAAAAGGGGAACCCCGGAACCTGCGAGAACAGGAACCGGGGCTGGCGCGGCGCGTGACAGCGCCCCGCACGGCCGCCTGATGAGGTTAATTCTACCTGACCCCGACCCACCGCGAATGGGCCGGGGTCAACTCTTATCTGGCGTCAGACGCCAGCAAGAGAACCAGAGCCACAGCGATAAGCAGAGCCAAGAACAAACGCTTCATGGCTTGCCTTCCTTTTTCTGGGCTTGCGCCGCGCCGAGCGCAGGCTGTAACAAAAACGAAGGCAACCGTGCGTCCCCCTTATACTTCTCAACTGGCTATCCTGCAACGTTTTTTAGACCTTCCATCGGTGTGCCCGGTACTGCTCAGAAGCGGGAGCTGGAGTGTATCAGGCTGATGCCGTCCAGACAGGGATAACGATGATTCGGAGCAGGCTCGTCAAGGATGGCGGAGCATTTCCAACCGTAGATGTGCTTGGCAACGTATCATATACCGGGCCGTATGCACAGGGCAGATGTTATATGCAACTCGCTGAAACATATGAAAAAGAAGCCAGGCATAGCGTGAATCAACGATTTGCCGACAGAACGCGGCCTGAAAACGTCGCCACACCAGTTGCGCTATACTTGGGCCGCTCTGCCGAGGTATAAGGCTACGGGCTGCTGATAATGCGGCGGTACGTTTTCAGGGCCGGTAGGGACGACGCGGGAAGCATCAAATGTTATGCCAAAAGAATTGCTGTTGTCCCTATTCGCGTTGTTGAAAAAGAATCGGTAGCCTGTACGCGGCGCATAGCTCCGTTCGCATAGCCGCTATCAGTGAATAGGCCATTTTTGTTGTTCCAAAAGCTGCCTACAATATTCCTTACCTCATCTCGGTGGTACTTCCCCGCCCCCTGCTCCCCACAGTACCGGGCAAACAGCCCGTTCAGGCGAGGAACGAATAATCCCGTAGGCTTAGCGGAGTCAGGCACCCATTTAAGGGGATAGGCCGCCTTGTTCGCATCAGAGCAGTTGTAAGGCAGCAGAAGACCTGAAAATCCGCCTTGTTCATACTTGGCTTTCAGTTCCGGCCAGAGGTCAAAAAGCGCAAGGGAGCCGTCGGCCCACATGCAGTTTTCCAGCGGCAAGTCCGGCGCGGTCACGTCCACGACACCGCCTATTCTCATGTACCGCCAGGCTTCCAGCTCATCGACCTTTTTTTGCAAATTCAGCAGCTTTTCCATAATGGGGGGCATGGCCATGACAAACTCCTTACAGGGGATAGGTGACTTCAATGGCGTTGACAGCGGCGACGGCGGCGGCTTCGCGCTCTTCATCGTTCCCGGCTTCGGCCTGCGGCGAAGCCTCAAATTCCTCTTCAATTCGGGCGACTTCCGCCTCAAGTTCCGCCCGGCGCGCGGCCAGCAGAGCCAGCACATCGGAAAGCCCTTCCGCATCCTCGGCTGCGAAAAGAGCGGCCTGCGCCGCGATTTCTCCCTGCCCAGGAGACGCGGAAGGCATGGTCATGGTGGCGACGATGGCCTCTTCATACCCGCGAACGATCTCCCGGCGCTTTGCAGAGGCGGTTTCAGTCAGAGAGGGCGGGGGCGGCGTCAGGCGCGCGCCTTCAGGCAGAGGCCCCAGGTCTTCCATGTAGCGGGCGGCGCTATGGCGGGCCAGCCAATAGCCGGTTCCGCCTTCTTTCACGCCCTGTTCGTTTGTGTGCTGGCGGTGGTCTTCGATGACTTCCCATGCTTCGCCGTTCCAGACGGCCTTTTCCTTTTCCCCGGTCTCCGGCGGCGCGACATGCACGGCCAGCAGCGCGGGCAAAGGTTCCCCCGTGCGGGGGTGTAGCTGCGCCGGAGCGGATTTTGTAAACTCGTGTGTCTTGCTGTCGTAAAAATAGTTGAGGACGTTCGGCATGATGCACCTACTCGGTCAGAGGTTTCGCCGCGCTGTGCCCCAGAACGCGGACTTCCATTTCCGCCCCTTTCGGGGCGTCGAACAACAGTTTGACGGAGGAACTCGCCACATTCTTTTCGCCGATTTCCTCAAAGCACAGCCCCTCGGCGCAGGCCGCGCCGTCCCAGAACAGCATGAGCGCCTTGTGTCCGGGCAAATAAGATACGCCTTCCGGCAGAGCCAGCGTGCCGCCGTTTTCCACGGCCTGCGTCAGTTGCCAGCGCGCGGACAGGGGCGCGCGTATGTCCTCGACCACGCCCGCGACCCTGCCCACCGCCTTGTCCACATACTCCCGCGTGGCCAGCACGTCAGAGGAGACCACAAGGCTGATCTGGCTCTGGCTGCTGATGGGGAGCTTGATGCGCTCCAGCAGTTCCGCGCCGGAGCCGGAGTCCAGCACGGGCTTGTAGAACTCCGCATGCGGGCCGTAGGCCACCAGATCGCCCTTGGAGTCATACAGGCCCCACTCCCGGATGAACCATCCGCCCACGTTGTAGGGGATGACGGCCTGCACGATGACGCTGTTTTCGCTGTCCGGATCAATTTCCACCGTGTTGACGACACCGCGCCACCGCTCGCCAAGCAGCCCTGTCATGGATTCCAGCGCGGGCGGCACACTGCCGCCGCCGTCGCCCAGCGCGATGTGTTTGATGGTGACGGCTTCGCCTCCGGCAAGCTGCGCTGCCAGCTTGTCCAGCCCCTTGCGTGTCCAGACGCCCGCAAGATTGTCATTGCTCATAATGCCTCCCGGTCAAAGGTGATGAAGACGGTCTGCCGCGCTCCGGCCCGGAGCGGGAGCGGCGGAAAGGCGCTGTCGCCCTGTCGCGCCTGATGCGTCAGGGTGATGCGCGGGATATTGATCGCCCCCACAGTCAGCGGAACCCGCTGACGGAGAGCGAACGTGATTTTGTTCAGCACGGAGCGGCCCGGCTTGTAGAGATTGGCAAGAGCCGTCACCGCGTCAATTTCCGCCTGATCCCACTGGTGCGTGGGGGTGAGCAGATGCAGTTCAAAATGCGCCCAGCGTTCCGGGTTGTCTTCCCGGCAGTTGTGAACCACGGAATCCGGGTAGCCGTACTCGGCCAGAATCTGCGGCAGGCCCGTAACCTTGCCGCCGAGGTGATGCCACGCATAGGCCCGCACCACGCGGGTACGGTGCTGCTCGTCACTGTCGTAGCGGGTGCGTGGCACGGCGCGGGATTGCGCGTAACCTTCCATCAGCTCCTTGATGGCCAGAGACGCGAGATACTGGTTTCGCGTCCAGATGACGTCCTCGCGGATATCATCAAGGTAGGCCGCAATCCCCCGCACCAGCACGGAAAGCGGGCCGGGCCGGAATATCCACAGCCAGCGCAGGCGATCATGCGCGTATGTCCAGAACAGGCTGGCCATTACGCATACTCCCTATGCCGGGGCGCTGCCCCGTACCCCGCCGGGGGGAATGATTCCCCCCGGACCCCCTCATCAGGGCCGCCCGCCCGGTTCGGGTTGCCAGCCCGGCTCGGGCCGGGCCGCAAGGCGGCACGGCCCTGATGGGGGTCAAGGGGCATCATGCCCCTTGCGGGGG
>CAJTSU010000055.1:18878-20182 GCA_910579055.1 uncultured Mailhella sp.
GCGGGGGCGAGTAGCCCCCGAAATATCAGGCTGGTCATATCCATTATTCATCCTCGGCCCATATGGTGTTCACGGTGAGGCTTTCGAGGGTGGCCAGCTCATCCGGCGCGATAACGATATCCGCCGCGGGAGATACCCAGACGATCCGCTTGACGCCGGGCAGACGGATGATGCCCTGCGCCAGCCGATCCCGGATCACGTCCACGCCCACGCCGAAGGCCGCCGAACCGTCTCCGGCTCCGCCTGCGAACAGGCTGGTCAGCCACGCGCGAGCCTGCGTCCTGAGGCTTTCCGCGTCTCCGGAGAGCAGTTCGAGCGTGCATGCTATGGTGACGGGGTGCGCGGTGGGGGCCTTGACCAGCACATCGTCGTTGATGATGATCGTATCGGCCACAGCCTTGCGCACGTCTTCAAGCAGCTTCTCGGTAGGTATGCCCGCCGTGCCCTGGACGATGATGTCCAGGGTGCCCTCGCCGCGCGGATGCTGGTCAGCCACCTTCACATCCGCCACGCCGGGCACGGACAGCGCGGCGGCTTCATAGGCCGCGCGGGTGTTGCCCGCCTGCGCCATCCATGCGAGGCGATACCTTTTGCGAAGGCTGGCATCGTTTTCCGCGTCCGCGCCCTCCAGCGTCAGCCAGTCGGCCTTGTTGGTGACAGCTCCCACGCCGTCAACGGGCGTGACGAGCTCGCAGATCTGTCCGGTTCCGGCATTGGCCGCCGCCCCGTAGGTTTCGCTTCGCGCCGGAGCGGTCACGGTATCGCCGCCAGCGGGCAGCACGGCATCATCCGTGGTGACGTAGCGGAACACCTCGCCCTTGCCGTCCGGCAGGGTGCGCACAATGGTCCCGGCGGGAATGGGGACGTTCCGGTTGGTATCCGCGCCTTCCGGGCGCGAAAACGTGACGCTGCCCTCCGCCCTGAGTTCCGGCTTGCGGCTGATGCCCACCTGCACGGCGTGGACATCGAGCCAATCCCCGGACGCCTCCAGCGGCACGGCCTGCCGGTAAATCGTGTTCAGCACCTGATAGAGCTGCCAGTTCATCCAGCACACAAGTTCAAGGATGCCCCGCACGATGCCCTTGTTGAGGTTCAGCCGCGCCGGAAGCCAGCCTTTTTCCTGATATTCGTCCTGCACTTCCTCTATCCGGGCGAACAGTTCCGCCCGGATATCGTCAATGCTTTTGCCCAGATTGGGGATTTTGCCGTCAGCCATACAGAACTCCATATCGGGGGCTGCTCGCCCCCGTGCCCCCGGCAGGGGCATCGCGTTGCGTACGATGGCCGTAATGCTCGAAGCTCGC
>CAJTSU010000056.1 GCA_910579055.1 uncultured Mailhella sp.
ATGGGTTCGTTTGCCAACAAAACTCTAACCGATTTGAGGAGCCACCTCCATTTTCAGAATGTGCGAAACTTTCCTTACACTACCCCACACGGTACATACGACAATAAAAACAGCAAGGCTTACTCCATGACGTTGAGCGAACAGCAAATACACGAACTCATTGCCCAGGGAGAAGGAATATCCCTGGAGTTCAAGACCTGTGGCCAGCAGCTGAACCGTGACGTGTACCAAAGCGTCTGCGCGTTTCTCAACCGGCATGGAGGCATTCTGCTCCTGGGTGTTCAGGATAACGGCGTCATCAGCGGTATTGCTTCACATGCACTGGATCAGATCCGCAAGGACTTCGTGACGACCGTCAACAATCCGCAAAAACTGACGCCTCCAGCGTATCTGTCCATGGACACGGCAACTGTGGACGGCAAAATCCTGCTGATCGTCCATGTGCCGGAAAGCTCCCAGGTGCACCGTTGCAACGGGCGTATTTATGACCGCAACGAAGACGGCGATTTTGACATTACCGACAGCACCACCCAGGTTGCGCACCTCTATCTGCGCAAGCAGGGCAGTTTCAGTGAAAACAAGGTCTATCCGTGGATTCAGCCACAGGATCTGCGGGCCGATCTCATTGAACGCTGCCGCCGCTATGTCCGCATCAACCGCAAAAATCATCCCTGGGTGGATATGGACGATGGGCAGCTGCTGAACAGCGCGCAACTGGTGCAGGTTGATCCGGAGAGCCGGGAACGCGGCGTCACCCTTGCCGGGGTGATGCTGTTCGGCACGGACAGCCAGATTCTGACGGTTTGTCCGCCACACCGCACGGATTGCCTGCTGCGCAAGGTGGATGTGGATCGCTATGACGACCGTGACCTGATCCGTACCAACCTGCTGGACAGCTATGACCGTATTCTGGCATTTATCCAGAAACATCTGCCCGACCCCTTTTATCTGGAAGGCATGGAGCGCCGCAGCCTGCGGGACGCCATTTTTCGCGAAGTGGCGTCCAATATTCTTATTCATCGTGAATACAGCAGCGGCGTCCCGGCCCGGCTGATTATCGAGCGCGGCAAAGTGACCACATACAACGCCAGCCGCCCGCACGGCTTCGGCCTGATCGACCCGGCCCATTTTGTTCCCTATCCCAAAAATCCCGTACTGGGCGCGTTTTTTCGAGAAATCGACCGGGCGGATGAACTTGGTTCCGGAATGCGCAAAATGATGCTGTACGGCAAAAAGTACGGTGGGGCCGACCCTCAGCTTATCGAGGGTGACGTGTTCCGCATGGTCATCAGCGTGCCGGAGTTTGAGCAAGATGGGACCAGGATGGGACCAGGATGGGACCAGGATGGGACCCAGACGGGACCCAGACGGGATCCAGAAGGAGGCATGTCAGGAGCATGCCAGAGTCCGAACGCAGCACCGACAGCCGAACAATATCTGAACGATACACAGCTTCATATTTTGCGTTCCTGTCTTCAGGAACAGGGCATCAATGCATTGCTGGAGTGTGCTGAAAGGACGAACAGAACGAAATTCCGCAGGCAAATTCTTGCCCCCCTGCTCGAACAGGGCTTGCTGGAACGCACCATCCCCGACCGCCCCACCAGCAAAAACCAGAAGTACAGGACCACGGAACAGGGCAAGCGAAAACTGCGCCATGAGCAATAAACCCGAAGCTCTGTTTCAGGAGCACTGGCGGCGTTTCTTTCTTTCGCCGCAGGCGGACGTTTCAGCGGTGCGGCGCATTTCCGGGGCCTTGTACTGGAACGATCAACTGCTGTGGAGCCTGGGCGTCATCCCGTGGGGCGCGTGGCGTCTGCCGTTTCAGGCGAGCGTTCTCGGCCTGCTGCATGAGGCGCTCCCCAACGATGCCCCGCGCCTCTACGCGGCCATCCACACAGCGCTGGCGACCGCGAACGGGGATTTCCTTTCGCCGCCCACGGAGGCGGACAAGCAACGCCTTGTTCAACGTGTGGAACAGTTCTGCGAAGGGGAGACGGCGGCGCATCTTGTCCGGCAAATCCAGGCCGTTACACCCCGGCAGTCCTTTTTCAGCAATGCCGTTCTTGAATCCCTGCTGAAACGCCTCTCCGCCAAGTATCGTAGCTGCCTCCGCCAGCGGGAAAGCGCCTATTATGCCTGCCTTTTCCATTTTCGCGTCCTGCATGCGGCTCTGGAGCGCCTTGGGCCGCTGCTTGTCGGAGAAAGTCAGGCGCTCCGCAACAGCGTCGCCCTGATTTGCTGGCAGGCGCTTTTTGATGCCGAGCCGGAGCCGATTCAGCTTTTTCCCGAAAAACGCCTCCTGGCGGATCCGCGCCATCTCTCCGGCGAAATCTACAACTTCTGGAGCTGGCAATACACATACAGAAACCAGGAGTACCAGAAACTCCGCGCCGCGCTTGAGCCGTTTTTGCAGGGGGGCGGTTCCATCTCCATTGTGCCGTGCCTGCCTGTTTCCAACCTCAAGGAATACCAGACCATCGCCGGGCGACTGGAAACGGGGGATGGCCCTGCCCGGGAGCTGTTTGCCGTCTGCAATCAGGCCATCGACGCCATAGTGGAAAAATTCGGCTATTTTCCGGCGTGGCCCATTGTGGACTATACCTCGGAGTTCATTCTGGAGCGCATGCTTTCCGGCCAATTCCACTATGGGGAGCGGGAAAGCCCGCCCCCACTGGTCAACCACGAGGGTCAGTTTCAGCTCTGCCCGCGTGATGCCGCACGGTGCGCGCTGGAAGGGCGCAAGACGCAGACGGTCAGCAACGGCAAACGCCAGTTCCCTCTCTGCTCCCCTGCCTGCCTTGCCGCTGTCCAGCGGGAGGAGCAGCGCCTCTACCGCGCCGCCCTCAACGAGGAGCGCGGCAGGATACGGGCCGAACCTTTGCACAGGATGCTCGGCCTCTGGCTCTGGGATTATTGCCGGGAACACGCCGCCCCTCCGGCTGAAGCCATGCGCACTCTGGAGGAACGCCATTTCCCGCAAGACAACCCCCACTGGCAGCCTCCGGAGGGCGGCGCGGGCAAGAATTTCGACTGGTATGATTTTCGGGAGGTCACGATGACCCGTCCCACCCTGTATGCCGACTATCAGGACGCCTGCCACTGCATCGAGGCCGCAAAATTTCTGCCACGGCTGCGTGGTGTGAAGAAAACTCGTAACAGCGCGAAATCAAAAGCGGAAAGCAAAAAGTAGCAGATAAGAACTGCGCCTATTTGCGCCGTATTTCGTTCCTTTTCGTATCTGAGATAGGAAAAAATGCTGGGAAACCGCACGGTGTGAACCGCAAAGGAGGTTCACACCATGAAACGTCAACACTCTTGCCCTGCGAAATCGGGTTCTCTGGCGCAGCTCCCCGACGATCCCTTCCACATTCTGCTCAACGAAAAACAGGCTGCCGCCTATCTCGGCCTTACCGACCGCACCTTGCAGCAGCGCCGCTATTATTCGCAGCCGCCCGTCTATATCAAGCTGCCGGGCAGCAATGCCGTGCGCTACCGCCTTTCCGACCTCATGGCTTTTGTGGCTGCCGGTGAAGTTCCCCTGCCGTAGGGGTGATACGGAGCCAGCCATGCACACCGGCACGAACTCTCCCGCGTATCCCGGCATGGCGCTGTGGAGCCAGGCACGAGGCCCGGCGCGAAATCGTCCATGCAGCCGGGCATGCACGCAGACCGGCACGGAGACGCCCACTCGCACAGGCACGGAGGCGGCCACGAAGACGGCTTTGCGAAAGGCCCGGTGTCCGCTGGGTTTTTCCGAAATGCAGATCGCCATTCTCAGCCTTCTCAAGGGGCGGCCACCCCTGATCGCCTACTGGCAGATTGCTGAGGCCATCACCCTCGCTTACGGCATTCAGGCGACAGAAGGCGCGGTACGCGGCGCTCTGGAGCGGCTTGGTGCTCGCGGATTTCTTGTCCGCAGCCGGGCAGCTGCGGGCAGGGCACAAGGCAACCGCTATGCGTTTTCTGCTGATCCCTGTCCGCATATCATGCCGCCAGATTTCACGGAATCGGACATGGAGGCATCTATGGAGCCGGACGTGCCTTCGTGCCAAAAAGTCGCCCCATCTTTTCTTACAGAGAAGACAGACAGAAAAAATCTTTCTGTCTTTTCTGGAGAAAAAGACTCAGGGAACGTCATCCTCCAACTGGAATCTCTGACAGAAGAAGATGTTTCTTTCCACTGGCCCAACCTGGCCAAAGCAGGGTTCGGCACCTGCCAGATTCGGCAGATTCTCGCACGCCTTTTTCAGGTCGGCATCGGAGCGGGAAATCTGGCGCAGGGGTTGACCTATGCCGAGTGGGAACTGGAGCACGGAACCATGCGCGACAAAAATGGCGAGCCGGTAACCCATCCGCTCAACTGGGTCTTCAGCTCTCTGGCACGAACGGGATATTACCGCAGACCGCAAGGCTATATCTCGCCGCAGGAACAGGCGGAAATTGATGCCGCCGAAGAGAATGAACACCTGAAAAAAGCGCGGGATGCGCGCAAAAAGTCCGCGTTTGAGGCATGGTGCGCCGGTCTTTCTCCACAGGAGAAAAATGCCATCGTCGCGCCGGGAAATCGTGCCTTTCCCATGCCGGAAGACACAGCCCTCCGCCAGCATTTTTTCCACAAGGTCTGGCCGGATATTCTGAAACAAGGCCCGTATTCGGATGCGGAAAAACAGGGCCAAAACATGACAACATCCCAGGAAGCGTCATAGACGCCAAGTCCCCCGGTATCTTCTGGCAGGATGGGAGCCGTAATACGTCTCCATCCTGCCAGAGGGGCGGCCTCTGGACTCCCGTGCCGCTCGGCGCTGCGCTTCTCGCGGCAAAAGACAAAAAGGCATTGTCATGAAACAACGGCAATCAGGGCCGCGTTATGCGGCAAATCAGTTGATAACCTTGCGTGTCACCCCGGAGGAAAAATTCAGGCTGCGGGAACATGCAGCCCTGATTGGCGTGTCGCTTTCCGCCTATGTCCGCACAAAAATTTTCGGTGGTCGCCCGCTGATTCCACGCACGGATGAATGCACCATTCGCGAGCTTCGGCGCATGGGCGGCTTGCTGAAGCACCATTTTTCCACCTTGCGGGAAGCGGACGTCAGTGAGGATTTTCTGATGCTTCATGAAAATCTTTTGCAGGCCATCCGGCAAAAAATTGATGCCATTGGAGCGGGAAATCATGATCGTGAAGAAGATCAAATGTAAGAAAACTTCCAAAACCAAGGCACGACAAATCTCTGACCTGGTGGACTATATTCGGCAGCCGCGCGGTATGGATGCCGCTGAAAAAATCGAGCACTCCGGCAGCAGAAATTTTCTGGCCGCGCGACATGAAAGCCAGCGCATGGAGATGATTGCCTTGGCAACGGAAAGCATCCACTCGCGGATGCCGGTTTCGCATTATGTCTTTTCATGGAAGTCTCATGAGCAGCCAACGGCCGGTCAGGTGGATGAACTGGTGGATATTTTTCTGGACGAGCTGGGGCTTGAAGGGTGCCAGACTGTGTATGGCCTGCACTGGAATACGGAGAACTACCATGTGCATATTGCCGTCAACCGGATGCACCCGGTCACCCTAAAGGTAATCGACCCCAATAACGGTTTTGACATCGAGGCCGCGCACAAGGTTGTGGCGCGGGTGGAGCACCGGCAGGGCTGGGTATCGGAGGCCAACGCCCGTTATCGGGTGGATGAGGCGGGGCAAGTGGTGCCGCGTCCCCGCAAAAATGCTCTCAAACCGAAGCAGGCAGCTTTGGATGTTGAATGCGCCACGGGTGAAAAATCCGCTCAGCGCGTGGCACAGGAACGTGGCCATGAAATCATTGCCACGGCAAAGAACTGGGAGGAACTGCACGCGAACCTGGCCGCTGTTGGGCTGCGGTTCGAGCGCAAAGGCTCCGGCGCGATCATTTTCGTTGGCGATGTGGCTGTCAAAGCATCTTCGGTGGACAGGGCTTTCAGCCTTGGTAACCTGCAGAAACGATTGGGGGACTTCAAGGCAGGTGGCTATACGGATGAGAGGCCCTCAATCAAGCCGGAGCCGGTCAGTCCCATCAATCAGAAGCTCTGGCGGGAATACCACGCTGAATGCGCGGCAATGAAAGCAGAAAAGGCTACAACGGAGCCTGACGAGGCGACGGCTGCCCTCAAACAAATGAAGAAACGCCACAAAGAAAAGCAAGCCACCTTGCATGAGCATTTTCGTGAATATCCGCGCTGCATCCTGAATATCGCCAGGCATTTTCTCAAGCTGCAACAGCAGGAGTATCTGCGCCAGTTACGGCGGCGGATGTCAAAAATGAAATCTACCCGCCGCCTGCGCTTTGAAGACTGGCTACGCAAGCGAGGTAAGGACTATCAGGCGAATCGCTGGCGCTATCGCAGCGCGCTGGAAGCCCTGCCGGAGAATTTTCGCGGCGCGCCCACCGTGCTGGCAACGCCAACGCGAGAACCGCATGTTGCTTACGCCGCATACATGCGCCAGATACTCAAAGATGTGCCCGACACCACACCGGATCGCCTCAATGCCTCTATCGCCCTGCAAATGCGAAAGGCCGGCTTTACGCGGGAGGTTGTCGAAGATACGCTTTTCCAGTGCGCCCCGCAGACGTGGTCCGAGCCTATTGACCGGGACTGGCGACGCTATGCGCAACGCATGACGGCCTGCGCCTTTGGCATGGAGGGCGATACGCGCCTGACGCGGGGACTGGCGGCCAAGGCCAAACGGCAGGAACAGGAAAAGGCAGAGACACAGCCCCGGCCACAGGAGGAAAGGCAGACGACCGCCATACAGGAAGAGAAAGATGTTCAGCGCCCGGTGCAACGGATAAGGATCAGGTGAAGACTTGTCTGAATAGATGTCAGAATAGATTACGAAAAAAGATGAACTGTCTTCTGACGAAGACTGATGGCACAATTTTTGGGGTAAGACCAAAGTTTCCCGATTTGGTCATAGTACCCTATGATGCTTCTCCAGTAATTTCTTCAATGCCCTTGCAACATTCTCGGCTAACAGCACAGGAACAGCATTTCCAATTTGCAAAAAAGCCGCAGTTCTAGACGGTTTGCCAGAAATTGATTCAAAATAGTAGTCATCTGGGAATGTCTGAAGTCGAGCTGCCTCTCTGGGGGTCAGTGAACGATTTTGGGTAGGATGTATATAGTAATGGCCATCCTTACATATATGGGCAACGACAGTTTGTGAGTATGGAAGATCCTGAGCTACGACCTTAAAGCGATCTGCAAATACTTTTGTATTTTTGTGTGATTGGAGATATTTAGGAAGATCACAATAATTAATACGCTTTTTATTATGCACCCATTCATTAGCAACGATTCGGTAAATCTCCAAATCTTGTTGAGTATTTGGACGTGCCCAATGGTATGTGACTGGTTGTCTATCCTCTTTTTTTATTTGTGCATCATAGAGATAGGTTCCATAATAAGGCAACGTATCTACAAGACATGGGTCGCCTCCTCCTGCATTTACAGGAGGTAAATCGGACAGAACCTCATTAACTAGGCATCCAGGATGGATTTCTTCAATTTCCGGGTAGAAATTATGAAAATTACCGTGCATTCCAATCAAAATAATTCGTTTTCTATTTTGCAGGACTCCATAATTTTTTGCATTCAGTATTTTATATTCTACAGAGTATCCGCACTCGGAAAAGCACGCCTTCATCTTATCAAAGTGGAGATGCCCATCTTTATCTTTTGCCGAAAGCAGCCCCGACACGTTTTCAAATACAAAGTATTCAGGTTGGTATCTTTTCAGGAATTCAGCGTACAGAATGTAGAGATAATTTCTCGAGTCTCCGCGCATGCCTGTTGCAGATCGTGCCCGCCCAACCAGAGAGTATGCCTGACAGGGGGGACCGCCTATAATCAAATTCAGGTGTTCACCCTCCAGACAGCGATCGACAACCGAAAAAATATGCTTAAGATTTTTTTTTGATATTTCAAAATTTAATATCGAATTTAATACGCGATCAGGTGCTTGGGCGTAAAATTCCTTCCGTGTGATTTCTCCTGAGAGATACTGATGATAAATTTCTGGAGTGCCCTGTTTTTGTAGCCATTTGTACGCCATCCGCGTTTTTAGCGTATAACAGGCCGCCACATCCTTTTCGATGTGGGCTACAGGTTCAAATCCGGCGCGTAGAAAGCCCTCTGACAGGCCACCAGCCCCGGCAAACAGATCCAGACAATTAGGCACAGTATTTACCTCCAGAGGGTCATACCAGGCAGGGCGCATATAATCAACTCCAGCCCCCTTGGGGTGACAGGCAGCAGTGTGCTATCACTCGTGACAGAGGTGCTTCCAATGGCCGACAGATTGACCCGCGAGAGACGAAGCTGGAATATGTCCCGAATTCGGGGAAAGGATACTGAAATTGAAGTTAAGGTACGCCGATACCTTTTTTCGCAAGGCTTTCGTTTTCGTAAAAATGTTTCCAAGATGCCTGGAAAACCGGACATCGTCCTGCCCAAATACAGAACCGTTGTTTTTATACACGGTTGCTATTGGCACCGCCATGAAGGCTGTAAAAACTGTACCACTCCGACTACAAACCGCGAATTTTGGCTCAAAAAATTCGAGGAGAATATGGAAAGGGATTTACGGTGCAAACAAATTCTGGAGGCAGAAGGCTGGAATGTTCTTGTTCTATGGGAATGCGAAATCAAGGGAGATTTTGATCGACTCATGAGGAAACTGACTACAGAATTGTTGCATAACATTCATACAGGATAACTTTCCATACGTGCTTTCTCCAAAATCTTTATAATTTTCTGATACTGCTTTTCCGAGGATGGAAGTTTTCCTCGTTTCAGTCCTGCAATGAAGGCTTCCAGAAAAGAAATATCTTGTGGTATCAAAATCTTATTTTCAATACTCCATTTTAATAGAGCATTCCAGTTTTCTACGCCGTAGTTTGTAACCTCTTCCATGACGGATATATTGTTGTCCTGTTTCTGCATTGCTTTTGCATCTTTAGCTGCGTGACTCAAGACAGATGAGGGTATCAATTCATTAACAAAATCGTCTCGTAAAATAATGGGAAGGCTTTTTACGCCCTTCCAGCAGGCTTCTCGCTTGGCCCACTCCGTGACATTCTGTACTTCTCTCTTGGGATCAACCAAATATTTATACACTTCTGCTGCGATTTCTTGAAGTTCCAACTGAGTGGAATTGCTTATATCTTGGTGTGTCCAGATATAGCGAAAATCAAGAACCATATCAGAATAATATTTCTGAATCAGATAAAGGAGCATAGATATGGTATAAGCGGCCACCTGGGCCTTATAACCCATTTCATACCAGGGGGCTTTCCTGATGATTGTATCAGTTTTTCTGAAAAGTATATTGAGTGAGACGATACGCTTGAAGAAGTCCTCGTTAAATACAGTATCGGTCTTTTCCCATTCAGATGTTACCCAATCGGCAAACTTCATAAAATTCTTTTGTGCGCCAGTGGAAACCTGGTGGGGGAGCATTCTGAACAATTCGTGGAATTTGGCGAGATCAGTCTTGGTAATCATCTGGGATTTTGGATTTCGGGCCAGAAATCTATTTTTTTCGCCCTTAGTCATGTATGCCTGAGCCTGGCGGTACTGACCTCGTGCCCGCTCATAGTACCAGTATGTTCCATACTGGTTGCCCATAACGGCTGGGGCGAGTACGCGTCTGGAAATCTCCTCCATTCGAATATGGAATGGATGATTGGAGAAAAAGTCTGCATCGCTGACCTTATTTTGTGCATTGGCATATTTTGCGATATATGGGATGAGGTCTACGGCCTTTTCAGAGCTGACAACCGAAAGTTTCATGGGCACAAAGATATTTCTCAGGTCATCTGCTCGATCCCGGTCCTTCACAAGTGCTGTTGCTAATGATACTGTTGTCTGTCCACCATTAACAATTTGAAGCCCTTTAATCTCAACAAGAGAAGTCCCGACTGAGGATTTTTCAAGTTTAACTTCCGAGGCAGTAGCAGCAATACCATTGTTATAGGCGAAGAACATATCTGGTTTATTTAGAATTGTATTACGTATCTCCTTATTAATTTTTCCTTTTGCAGTCAAAAAAGAGCGAACATTTCCTTCAAGAAGTCGACTTCCATATGTATTATATAGGTCTGCTAAAACTTTCCCCGGAATGTTACAAAGATACGCTGTATACTCACTGGTGCTTCCCGCCTCCAAGCAGGGAATCCCATTTTCAGAAAAATCCTTCAGGAGAATGACAATATCTTCTTTGCCAGTTTTAGATGCCTGTAATGCCTGCAATCGTTCAATGTCCCAGATATGATACTCTAACGGGATACCGTCGATCTCTGCGTTTGGTATCTCACGGATACGGTTACTCATTATCATATCCGTCACAATAAAAATTTTGAACCGGGACACATGGGCATAAATATTTTTGATATCCATTGCAAGCCCATAGCCTGGGCAACTTTCCTCGGCATTTTCCAAAAGAAATCCGGAACGCGATTCCTCCACAAAGGCCTGTGCACGACGAAACCAGTTTTTTGCATCTGTATCCGTCAAGGTCTCCACATCAAAACCGTCAGCAAACGGACAAATTACGATTCCAAGACATTTATCCAGTTCATCAAAATAATATCCGTCGATTTGAATACGCCTGCCCCTAGCCCCAGTCCCTTCAAAGGCTAAAGGCTCAAAATTCACCATTTCCTCTGCGTCAATCAGCGCAGCGGAGTACAGAGTTACAAACTCCTCGCGGGAAAAGGTTCCGTTCGTGGCAGCATTCAGGTGAACCTCACCTATGAGTTCTGTACGAAATTCGCTTACATCCACAGCAAGTTCACTCCTTCAGCCAATCTTTTGCCGCCGAGAGTGCCAGCGTCCAAGTGGCGTTCACTATACTGTCCGGAACATTTGCCCGCCGCAGACACGGGAAGTTTCTGTCAACGCGGTACTGGCAAATTTTGTTCAAACGGTAGATAAACTCATCATACTCCGGACGTGGATAAAAACCCATTTTCAACAGAAGATTGCTAAAGGCTGCCTTAAGCGCATCCTTCTCCATTTCGTGCATCAGTTCCCGAAACAGGGTATTTATGGTGACCCGATGTTCATCTACAGCACTGGTCTGGTCAAGTGCCAAAATCGCAAGCGTACCTTCCACCGCGCAGTCCAGCTGTTCAATCGAGGATATCCGCACCAGTTCTGCGTCACTGGTGCTTGCCTTGACCTCATACCAGGTATCCGAAAGGATAAAATCCTGATCTGCCATTTCAGGTCCCGTCCACGCCTTCAATGATACCTCTTTTCCATATTTCGGGATCAGCACATCCCTCAGGAAGAGCATCTCACCAATCAGTCCCTTGATTTCAGACTTGGAAAGAATGCCTCCCTTGGAAACAGAAAGCATTTTCTGCCAGCTGATGTAACGTGCACATATAAAATCGGGACCACAGGCCGGATCAGTGAGCAGTTGCGACGCCACAATCATGTCATCACAAAAATGGTGAAACAGCTCCTTGAAGTCATTGTCTACCAGCGAAAAGGAGAGAGCCCATTTGCCATCAGTCGCACGCCTGCCCATGCTGACATCTATTACTTTGGAAGATATCAGACATTTTGGTTCAGTCGTGCTGACAAGTAAAAGAGTATACCGGTGCATTTGATCATAACCGCAATACAAATCCAGCAAGTGGGAAGGATCCACTCGTCGGAAGGAATCAACAGTAGAAAATTCATCAAACAGTTCTTTTGCGCTTTTCATGCATTATCCATTATGATGGTTTCATCATTCTCTTCAAAATCGTCATCATCCGCACCGAACAACTCGCGATATTTGATCATATTGATTTTATAGGTGAACTGTTGAGGTTCTTTTCCATCAATGAGTGGAATTCCAATGCTCAATCCAATAACAGGTGGAATTATTGCGCGGATCACATCCTGCTTCCGGGTATCCGGGTCATTCTCCTTCACAATCAACTCTACAGGATATATGACCAGCAGAGGGTTTCTCTTGATACCGCTCTTAAAGTATATTTCCTGAGACAGTTCTTTCTCACGCCCGTTGATTTTGCGTTCCCTCACCTCAATTTCTTCTACGACCTCGTGAGACAGACCGCCCTTGGCATGGTCACGGCTGCCAAGCCTGGAATTCTTCCCCGACATTTGCAGAGCCCCGCCTCTTTCATCGTGTACTGCAAAGCTTCTGGTAACCGCTTCGACTTCAAAACCGGGAAAGGAGATACTCTGTCCTTTGCCTTTTGCAACTGCCACATCCCAGTAATCCATGACCCCATCCGTATTTCTCTCTATAAACTGTACAAGTTCATCTGTATGAAAATCTATATTCATCTTGTGACTTGAGTACTGACTCAAAAATTCCAGAATATACATCTTTTTAACATTCAAATATTGAGGAATTCTAAGCGTAAGTTCTGGATCTTTAAAATGTAAAGTATATTCGGAGTATAAATTTTTAAGAAAATTATATGTAACTTCATAATTTTTACGAAGTTCCCGCAAATCTTTATGCAAATATGGCGTCTCCACAACACGACCACTCAGACTGACTGTCATCTGGTAATCCTGTGCGCTTCTCATTTTGTTTCGTGCAGTCACCAGAAGTGATCTAATATCAGAGCGGACACACAGACCGAAATCCTTCGGGGTACGGTTTGCCTGCTGCATTCGGCGCACATCGTGTCGTAACTCATCCGTGGCTTCTGATATGTAGCTGTACCATGCAATCGCGGAATCAGGCATCCAAATCTGGCAAATGTCGGCATATCCTCCACGATATCCAAACCAACGTCCCATTTGCATCAGGGTATCATACATCATGGAATTACGGAAAAAATAGCTGACGCAAAGACCTTCCAGCGTTAACCCGCGCGAAAGGCTTAAACCACCCACAGCAATCAAGCGCAAACCATCATCAACTTCATCATAATTCAGATTT
Source organism: uncultured Mailhella sp. (assembly GCA_910579055.1). Lineage (GTDB taxonomy): Bacteria > Desulfobacterota > Desulfovibrionia > Desulfovibrionales > Desulfovibrionaceae > Mailhella. The sequence goes on from CAJTSU010000056.1 coordinate 12,947, forward strand.
TTGGACGCATTGCCTCCATTGATGGCCCGAACTGCAACAGGCATAACAGCATCTTTCAAAGCCAGCTGAATTTCATTCCAAGTAAATTCAAACTTGGGAATCGGGGCAAAGTACTTGTCAAAAACAGCTTTCAGCCATCTGAAAGTGTTGTATTCCAAAGCGAGCTTTCCACATCGATAATAATTTTGAATTTCACGCTGAGCATTTCGGACAAATTCATCCACTGATTGTGCAATTTGGTTCTGAACACGAATAAAGCGTGAGATATTAATCATCATAGTCCGATGTGTCTTTTGGTGTCCACGAAGGTCACGAACTGTATTTATAATAAAAAAAGAATAAAGTGCTTCAATGAGACTTGACGGAAGCGTACTCATAATTGAATCATTTTTATGCTTAATTGGAAGATGTTGTTCACAATCATTGTTCGATCTCAAAAGATAATCATACGGAGCCCCTTCATGAAAAATATCCCGTGCACCAATGTAGTTGGATGGAGCTTCCAGTGCATAAATAAAATTTCTTGGAAACAAGTCATCTTCCAGCATTTCCGTTTCAGAGTCCGGGTCGATAAAAATATTAGCGTAAGGAGTCGCTGTAAATCCTACATAATTTGCTTTCTCAAACAGACGGAGTAGCTTACGAATTGCAGTATTGATTGCCGTAGGATCACCTGCATCTCTGGTATTGATCGATGCGTTATCCGCCTCATCATCAATAAGAAGCATCGGCAGATCAAGCATTTTTGTCGATTGACTGGTATTGTAACGACAAATCCACTGTTCCAATTTTTCTAGAACACTCTTATTTTTCTTCAAAACAAAAATGACAGGAGCACTGATATTGCTTAACTGCCCTACAATTTTTTTTGCGGTGGCTGTGTTGAAGTCACTGAAGGTGGAGGTAACTGCCCATCCGCTAACACTGGGGTCAATGTCTCCGACGCCAACCCACACATCAGTTTTATTGTCGCGGGTGAAGGCCGTGCTGTCCAGACCGATAAATCCTGCATCGATACGTCCCTGTGTCTGGCGGCGAAGCTTTTCAATTACTCCGGTCAACAAAATGATGACCCTGTATCCAGCGTCCGCGGCTTTGTTAATCAGCCCAATGTAATTTGAGGTTTTTCCGGATTGTACATCTCCGATACAAAGTCCTCGGCGCTGAAATCCCTTTGCCAGCTTTGGATTTCCCAGCAAATCCATGATTTCATCTGTAGAGCGGTCAAGCTCATCCAAAAGTTTTGCGTTCCATCCCTGCTCCCTCTGGAGGTATAGACGATATCGATTCCAAAACGCGGGCGTAATCGACGCTTTCGCCGCATTGTACCATGGGGTATGATTCTCTTCCCGGACACAGGCCCCGCGATCGATCCGGACAGCCAATCTGGATTGCAGTTCCCGAATGACCTCTTTCTTCTCTGTATCCGTCAATGGATTTACCATCGAAAAAATATTCACATAATTTGCGATTGCTTCTTCCGTGACTGCAACATCTTTACTGAACTGTATCAGGCTCTGTCCGATCACCTTTTGCTGATTTTCAGTCATCCGCATACTCCTCCCGAATTTTTGTGATAACTTCTGGATAGTTCACAAAGAAATCAATCTGTTCCAGCGTCTTTAAAAATTGGGACAAATCTCCGCCACCTGATCTGATTTGCTGTATCATTTGCTCTGCAACCTTGTATACTTCACTAAAATCCATAGATTTACTTCTGCATATATCGGCTTCATTTTGCGCTAAATGATAATAGACATCTGCGTATGGGAAAGAATTCTCCAGCATTTTAACAAAAGACTCCAGCAAGGACACTCCTTTCCTATCCATACAGTCTGTTAGCATCTTATAAATTGGAATTTTTCGATTGATTCTGTAGTGGAAAGCCCCTCTTTTATCGACAGGCTCCCAGATATGTGTCAATGCATCTGTCTGGATATTTCTCCCGCGATAATGATATACCCGCTCGCTTCGGCCAACAGCATTAAGAACAATATCCGCAAGATTCTTTTTGATGAGTGACGGCAACGAGGCCTTGGATTTTTTGATGTCGAGTTCCCAGATAAAATCCAGAGAATTGGGAATATCCACCCTGATCCGTGCCAGCTTGCCCAGCTCGTTTTGTCGGATCAGGCGGAACCATGTTCCCCAGACAATCAATCGCCGATTACGGTAAATGTAAAACCCTTGGTGCTGGCGCAAATCATCGATGCCGCCGATACGCTGAATATCCTTCGAATTCAACTTGCTGGCAAAAGGAAGGATATACGGCTTGACTGAAATCGCCTCTCCATTGATCCACAGAGGTTGTTCCGTCATGGGCTGTGTGGACGGATGGCGAGCCAGGAAAGGATCCAGTCCCTCCACCGGATCGCCGTTAAAGGTGATGCTGATGTGGGGTCTGCTTCCCTCTGCATTCAAAAAGCGATGAAAAACCAATGCGATGTGCTTTCTGGCCAAGTCGATTTTCTCATCAAATGTGATCTGAGCATCCTTGGATTCCTGCTGAAGACGATCAAAGTTCTGCCAGAGAACTACCGTACCGGACTCATGTGCTTCAAGAAATGGATAACCAGGCAGATCTTTAACTTCATCTCCCGACCATAATTGCAGTGACCACTCCCCGGTCTGGATGATGTAATCCATATCCCAGCAAGCCGCTGCAACTCGGCCATTCCGTTTACTCATGACAGAAAGCTTTCTGCATTGTGACAACGAGGCCGTTTTCAAACCAAGGCCAAAGCGACCCAAATCGTCTTTGCTCCGGGTATCACCGGGACTGTGGCTCCCATAACGCATCGCGGTCTCTAATTCAGCTTCAGTCATCCCATGCCCGTTATCCTCAATGCGCAACCATTGAGGTTCTTTGGACATGAAAGATATCCGAATATCTGTTGCAGCCGCACTGATGCTGTTATCTATTATGTCTGCTACGGCAGTTTCGAACGAATAGCCGATCGAACGTGTGGACTCAACGAGGACAGGGGCGTATGGAACAACAATTTTCTCTTTCAAGATGACGTCCTCGCCACTTTAAAGCATTTGAACTTTAAGAGGTTCATGGCTTTTTGCCGCAACGGAGGCCATTTTTTAAGATATTTCCAATCCAGTTTTCGTCGGATAGCTCATCGTCATGGAACGCCTGCCGAGATCATCCGTAAAACGCGATGACAAAAACTGGTGGGAATAGTGGTGGGAAAAATTTCCCCCCACGGAAAAGGGCTTACGATTTTCATCGTAAGCCCTTGATTTTCTTGGTTGCGGGGGCAGGATTTGAACCTACGACCTTCGGGTTATGAGCCCGACGAGCTACCGTGCTGCTCCACCCCGCGATGTTGTTTAGAGAACATAGACCGGACAGCTCAGAGTGTCAAGCAAATTTTTCCGGTGTCGAAAAAATTCCCTGCCTTGTCGCAACCCCCGGGGGTTAGGCCTCATTCCGCCCCTGTTTACGTGCGGCGTTGGCTTCATGTTCCGCACGGCGTACGGCGCGCAGGGCGGCACGCCGTTCCTCGCGCTGCTTTTTCCACGCTTCGGCCTCCGCCTTGCTCAGGATGCAGCCACACCATTTCTGGCGATAGAGGCCCAATTCTTTAGAAGAATCAATGCCGTCCTGCCAGTATTCCCGAAAATCCCGGTACAGGAACGGCACGCTGAAAAGCCTCGCCGCACGCTCGGCCTCCGCGACAATGCGCTCATGGTGCTGATAGCGGGAGTACAGCAGGCTGGAGGTAAACGCGGCGAATCCCCGCACTTTTGCCTGCCGGGCGCTTGCCTCCATGCGAACACGGTAACACCACGCGCAGCGCACACCTTCCCGGAGAAAATCCGGTGTTCCTCTTTCCTCTTGTTCCGAATCGGCTCTTTCTCCGGCCTGCACAGGAAACAGGCGTGCCTTCTCTTCTCCGCCGTCATTTTCATACCCGGACAAACAGCGCGGAACCTCGGCGTTGAGCGCCGTGACCCAGGCGGCGGGATCCACCGCCAACGCGCCCGACAGGAAAGCTTGCGGCTCGAACCACACCGGCAAATCCAGCATTTCCCCTACCTGGCACATGGCGGCGCGACGCTTTTCGTATTCATCCGCCGGGTGAATATTGGGATTGAAAAAATAGGCCGTCACGTCCAGCCCTTCCCCGCGCAGATGCCGGATCGGCATGAGCGAACAGGGGCCGCAGCAGGCGTGCAGCAAAATCCGGGAACCCGGCGGCAACAAATCCATATATTCTCACCCAGCGATGCCTAAAAAAAGTTTGGCTCTCGTATAGCACTATGTTGATAACACTGTGCGTGACGTGTATTTTTACTACGTCGCTTGCGCCTTCGTGAAGCTGCGCTTCACGCGGCTCCGCGTGACATTGCTTCCGCGACATCCTGATAAGGCTCGATCGGCGTTGCCGATACTCGCTCTCACTTGCGCTTTGTGCGGAAAAAGCCGCGCTCGCATCCTGCACACTCCTCTCCCAAAACTATACGCCCGAGGCCCGGACGCGCGCCTGCTGAGCCTCGCGCTCCCGGCCCTGCGCTTCCAGCGCTCGCGCCAGTTCCAGCCACGCCGCACGGCGCTCAGGCCGCAAGGCCACACTCTGCCGGGCCAGGGTTTCGGCCAGCTCCGCGTCTTCCCCGCCATCAAGATACATTTTCGCCATGAGGTGCAGACTAAGCGCGTCCTGCGGATTCCGCAACAGCGCCTGATGCAAACACTCGCGGGCCTTGTCCGGCCTGTGTGCCTTCAATTCAATTCTGGCCATGCAGCGGTGCGGCAGCGGGCTTGCTTCGTCCGTCTCCTGCGCTCCCCGGAAGAACTCGCGGGCAGTAGCCATGTCCCCTCTGTTTTCCGCCAACTCGCCCAATCGAATGCGAGCATAAAAATGGGATGGATTCAGCTTCAGACAGGTCTGAAAACGACTCTCCGCTTCTTCGATGTCTCCGACGGCAACGCATACCGTGCCGAGATTGTAATGCGCGGCCGGGTCATCCGGCCTGCGGAGCACGGCCTGCTCAAACGCGCGCATAGCCTCACCCTTCCGTCCCAGGCCGGACAGGCACACCCCCAGCGAGTTCCAGGCCAGGGTATTGTCCTCATCGGCCAATAACGCCAAACGATACTCCTCCAACGCGCCGAACATGTCGCCCTGACTGTATTTTTTGTCCGCGCTGATATTCAACGCCACACTGTCGAAAACCCCGACATGCGGAGCAGGCAACAGCAACGCATACTCCAGAGCCTTACGGCAGCATTCCAGCGCGTCCGCAGCCCGAAAATTGAGAAAAGGCAGGCAACAAATCCCTATGGCCAATTCCACGCCCAACTCCTCGCGCAGACGGGCGGCCAGATCATCATAGATCTTCCAGGCCGCCGAAGCGATCAGACCGGGATGAAACGCCAGAAGACTGTTCAGGCTGTATCGCCCCATGAGCATATCCCGCCCGACGGGCCGAAACTCTTCCCCGTCTTCGCGCTGTTCCGCCAGCAGGCGGCGTACAGTGCGTGCGGCAAGAGCCATGGTATGCTCCGCATCAAGCCGACGCCCCGAAGCATCCACCGGGGCCTGATCAAAACGGGCCATTACCAGCGCAAAGACGGAATGCTCTTCCGCCGCCTGTGCCATACGGGCCAAAAAATCCCCATGCCGATAAAGCCCGGTCAGCGCGTCGGGACGTGCGGAAGCGTCTCTATCCCCCTCTCCAAGGGAATGGCCGCCGCTGAAATCCGCATTGTATTCCTCAGGGAGCAGAGAAAGCCGGTCACCCGGTTCCAGCGGCCAGGTAGGATCGCCCTGGAGCAGAATATCAGCGAGGGAAAAGTCCTCGCGCACATCCACCAGCACGATTTCCCCCTTGAACAGGGGCTCAAGCTGTTCCCCCTCTTGGGGAACCGTACCCTGCTGCACGGGATAATCCAGCGACCACACGGAAAAGCGCCGGCCCTCCCGTGCGCCGACATCCCGCCCCAGCGTCACACGCACCCGAGAAAGAGGAAGGATCTGATCCACAAGCCCGCCGCGCGAAAGAATCATGCCGTAACCCAGAACTTTACCATCGCCGGAAAGCTGCCCCACTCCGCCCTGGGTCAGGCCGGACACTTCCCCGGCCCGCGCTCTGTGCGCGGCCAAGCGCGCCTTGTCCAGGAGCAGACCAGCCTCCTCCTCCGGGTCACGGGAGGTCTTGCCTCCCTCCCAATCCTGCGGAAACAGGGCATATCCCGCAAACACAGTGGCGGATATTTCCACGCCGGTCAGCGTGTTGCGTTCCCGTACAGTCTCCATGCACCGCGTCCACTCCCGCGCATGGGCTTCAGCACTCTGCGCAGATGCCCCCGGCAACAGCACCGCAAATTCAGCATCCCCACTGCGTCCCGCCATTGCCTCTTCAGGCAGGGCCGAGCGCAACGCTTCCCCCATGCGGGACAACAGTCGTTCTGCAAAGGCATGACCGCATGTCCTCTGGATGCGACGCAGGCTCGCTACACGAAGAACCACAAGCCCAAGCGAGGCATACCAAGGCTGTTCCGGCTCAGTTCCGGCTTCCCGCACTGCCGCCACCCTCCCGGACGAGTTTCCGGCGCTTTTGCCGGGCATATCGCCAAATGCGCCTCCCACAGTGTCACTTGCAACACCATCAGGCACTTCAGAAGTGACTTCAGCGGAAACATTATCCGAAGCGTCATCCAAAGCCTGCCCGCGTTCCATTTCAGAAGCAAATGAACGGCGTATTCTGCCAATCCCGCCAGCCACCCGTTCCAGCAGAGTATCACGCGAAGCCAGGCCGGTCAGGGCATCACTGCGCGCCCGCTTGCACTGCGCGATATTGTCCAGGCATAATTCCACAATGGCGGAAAAATGCGGCAACAGACGCTCTGCCGCTTCCGGGTCAACGCCCCGCAGCAGAAGCACGCCAAGAAAGACACCTTCGCGCCGCAAAGGAAGAAGCAGGCGAGACTCCCCTCCGATCCAGATGGGAGAGGGCACCTCGTCCGCGCGGGGAAAATAGAGAGCATGCGCTTCAAACGGCAGAATACGGGCCATGTTGTTGCGCAAAAGCTGTTCAAAGGCCAAAATATCACGCCTTGTCAGCGCGTTCTTTGTCGGGGAGGAAGATACTTGCGTCATGCGCGAGATATAACGTCTTTCCCCACTTCTGAAAAGCCGGAATCCGACATCGCTCTGTTGTAGAATAGTGTTGAATATAACCTTGACCG
>CAJTSU010000057.1 GCA_910579055.1 uncultured Mailhella sp.
CTCCGGCTTCAGGCGTGAAACCTGCGCGCCAGAACATAGGATCCTGGCTGGCAGACACTTTCAATCGCAAAACGCTCTAGTTGGAGGCGGCGTCATGCGGTGGAGCAGTTTGCTCTGTTGTGGGGCTGTCCGGGGCAGGGGCAAGCTCCGCGCATCCTGGTGCGGGGGCGATCGGTTGAGATTTTGCCGCGTCTTCGACCTCCCTGGCATCCTGGGTTTCCATTTTCTTGGTTTCCTCATCGCGGAGCGCACGACGCAGCACTTTACCCACCATGGATTTGGGGAGTTCTTCACGGAACTCGAAAATGCGAGGCACCTTGTAGGATGCCAGCTTCTGGCGGCAAAACGCCGCCAGTTCGGAGACTGTGAGTTTTTCACCTGGTTTGGTGACAATATAGGCTTTGAGCGTTTCGCCGCGTGAGCGGTGAGGCACGCACAGCGAGACGGCTTCCTGAACTTTGGGGTGTTCATACAGGACTTCGTCGATCTCGCTGGGGAAGACATTGTACCCGCCGACAATAGCCATATCTTTTTTCCGGTCCACGATAAAGAAATATCCATCGTCATCCTGGTAGGCGATATCTCCGGTATAAAGCCAGCCGTCACGCAAGGTACGCGCTGTTTCCTCCGGCTGATTCCAGTAACCGAGCATAACCTGCGGTCCGCGCACGATAAGCTCGCCCGGAGTGTTGGGAGGCTGTGTTTCCGTGCCGGTTTCGAGGTCTACAATACGCGCCTCGGTTCCGGTGATGGGGACGCCGATGGAGCCTGCCTTCTGGCGGCCGTGCAGGGGATTGGCAATGACCACGGGAGAGGCTTCAGTCAGACCAAGGCCTTCGGTGATTTTTGCCTTGGTGATGTTTTGGAACAGGCGCATGCTGTTGATGGGGAAGGGGGAAGCGCCGGATATGCACATTTGGATGCAGGTGAGGTCATAGTCGCTGATATTTTTCTGCTGCATAAGCGACATATAGATGGCAGGAGCCCCGCAGAAAAAAGTCGGACGGCGCTTTTTGATCATCTCAAGCAGGTCATGCGGCACATAGCGCGGCACGGGGATGGTGGGAGAAGCGTATACCGCCGGAAGGAGCACCGTCCCGACCAGACCGAAGACATGGAAAAAGGGCATGACCCCGATAAACAGATGAGGCGTGCTCTTGGCGTCTCCGCGGATGATGGAAAGAAGCTGGGAAATCTGGGCGGAAATATTATAATGGGTGAGCATTGCCCCTTTGGAAAAACCGGTGGTTCCCCCTGTATACTGGAGCAGGGCAATGGTTTCATGCGGGTCTGTCATTTCGGCGCTGTAGCGCTTGCCCGTCTTGAACATTTCCTTCCAGCGCAGCACCTGACGATCGTAGGAAATAGGGGGGATGCCTCCCTGCCGCTTGGCCTGGAGGGGCTGAAGCCAACTGAGAGGAAAGGCGAGGCCATCTGCAATGCGGGTCACAATATAAGTTTGGATGTTGAGGCGGTCGCGCAATGGGGCAATTTTGTTCCAGAACATGTCAAGCGTGATCAGGAACTTGGGATCTGAGTCCGCAAAATGGTGCGTCAGCTCTTTTTCCATATAGAGCGGGTTGGTCATGACGACCACCGCCCCTGCCTTGAGCGCGCCCCAGAAGGCGATAATCGTCTGGGGCAGGTTGGGCAGCATGATGGCAACGCGGTCGCCGTTCTCCAGCCCATGTTCGCGCAGGGTGGCGGCGAACTGCTCTGCCTTGTCCTGCAGTTGAGCATAGGTCATGCTCATGTTTTCAAATACAACGGCTTTTCGTTTGCCAAATTGCTCCGCCGCCCGATCCAGGTAGCTGGGCAAAGAACAGGGCGTTATATCAAAATTCTCCGGCGCATTGCCGTCAAAATGAGCTTCCCATGGGATAATCGGTAAAGCCATGCGTTAAATCCTTGCGTTTTGGCATGTTTTTTTGAAGTGCTGTGCAACAAACAGGGCCTGCGTCAGCAGCATAAAATTCTGGCAGAAGCGGGCATGACCCATTCATACCCCAGAGTACATCGGCTGAGGCGCAGACAGGGGGCCATCTGATGACGCTTGAATTCGGCAATTTCAATTTTTCGCAGGACGGAATTCAATGTGGCTTGGTCACAGCCCTCAACCTGGATGTCCTTCGGACTGCGCTGTTCTTCAAAAAGCTGGCGCAATATCTCGTCCAGTATTTCATACGGCGGCAGGCTGTCTTCATCTTTCTGGCCGGGATGCAGCTCCGCTGAGGGCGCTTTTGTAAAAATATTTTCAGGAATGATTTCCCGCCCCTTATTGGCATTGTACCAGCGAGCCACAGTATAGACCTCTGTTTTGTAGATATCGCCTATGGGTTCAAGGGCTCCCACGGTGTCGCCGTAAAGGGTGCAATAGCCCACCGCGTTTTCCGACTTGTTGCCCGTGCCCAGTACAAACGCGCCAGTATGATTGGCAAGAGCCATGAGCAGTGTGCCTCTGATACGCGGCTGAATATTTTCCGTCACCATGTCCACGCCTTCTGTCGTCGGAGAGGGAAGCCCCTGCAAGGGAAGGGCAAGCGCGGAAGAGAATGCTTTCATTATCGCTTGGATGGCTACGGTATGTGAAGAGATACCCAGATTCCGTACCAGAGTTTCGGCGTCAGTCAGGCTGTGCTCACTGCTCCATTGCGAAGGCATAAGCAGTGCCGACACCTGTTCGGATCCCAGTGCTTCAGCCGCCATGCAGGCCACAATGGCGGAGTCCATTCCTCCTGACAGTCCCAGGACGATGTGGGAAAGGCCACATTTGCGGGCGTAGTCGCGGATGCCGGTCACGCATGCACAGAACAGGCTTTCTTCCCGTGCAGGGAGGGGGGAAACATGTTGTACGTCACCGGGCTGCTCAAGATCAAATGTTATGATGGCGTCTTCAAACAGAGGAGCACGGGCAGTTATTTCCCCTGAAGGAGAAAACGCGCAACTGCCGCCCGACAGAATCAGAGCGTCCGTCGCCCCCCAGAGTTTGACGGAGAGCACGGGACGGTTCCACAGGCGGGCGATGTTCGCGCACTCGGCTTCATATGCAACCTGCTCTTCCGGCATAAAGCGGCGGGGCGTCATATCGAGCACAGCATCGGCCACATAGCCGGACATCGCCTGGGCAGCACTTGTCCAGTCCTCTTCCGGCACATACATGGAATGGCCTTTTAACCGCAGCATGCCGGCCGGAGTGCGCGGTACCAGACCCATGTGGCCGTCTTTCAGCAAAACGTAGTATATGCCGTTTTCTGAAGGCAGCCCCATAAGCAGTTCCGGGCCCTCCAGCAACGCCGCCGCCAAACGGTGTCCGGCTTCATGGCAAAGGTTATAAAAACCTTCCCGGCGGGTCATGCCGTCCCAGGGAAAACCGGCCAAGGCCCCAGAGGGCACGACGCACAGGAGGGGGCGACCCGCAAGGGCCAGAGCCTTGCGAGCCTGGTTGGCGATGAGGGCGACATTGCCGGAAAAGTCACCGGGAGCAGTATTGACTTGTAACAGGGCTATACGCATAGGAAATCTCTCTGGTGCGTCGGCATAATAATAACTATCCGGCATTTCGCCGGATAGCTGACAGCAGTTCGCATTTTGACAATCCCGGGGGCAAGCGATCAATCCGCCGCCGGCTCTGTGCCGTCACGCAGCACATCCCGCATATCATAGATGCGGCCGGGTTTTTGTCTTGCGAGCCATCTGGCTGCCTTGAGCGCGCCATTGGCGAAATTATCCCGTGAATGAGCATGATGCGTAATTTCAATACGCTCACCGGGGCCCATGCAGTAAACGGTGTGTACTCCGGCTATGTCGCCCCCACGTATGGACTGGACGCCGATCTCCCGTTTTGGCCGTTCGCCGATCAAACCTTCCCGGCAGTAACATCCGCTGTCTTTCAGCGTCCAGCCTTTGGCTTCGGCAAGGGCTTCGGCCAGTCGCAGCGCGGTGCCGCTCGGGGCATCTTTCTTCATGTTGTGGTGCAGTTCCAGCACGTCCACATCATAGCTGTCGCCGAGCATATGCACCAGTTGCGGAAGCAGTTCCAGCAGCACATTGATGCCCACGCTCATATTGGGGGAAAGAAATACGGGAGCTTTGCGCGCCAGATTTTCCAATTCCCTTTTTTCTGTTTCGCCCAGGCCGGTAGTGCCGATGACAATGGGACTGCCGTGTTTTGCCGCGATGCGGGCGTGCTCCATAGTGGCACCCGGCGCGGTGAAGTCAATGACGACAGAATGAGGAGCGGCGGAAAGAAGGGCGTCAAGCTCTGTGGACACGGGGCATTCCACTCCTGCGATGTCGGTTCTGCCCGGCCGTTCCAGCAGGCCGGCAAGTGTCAAGTCGTCCGCCTTCCGAACCAGAGAGGCAATGAGCGAACCCATACGGCCCGCAGCTCCGGTGACAATGATCGAAACAGACATGAAAAGCTCCTTTTACCGCCGCGACGCCTCCGCGCCCGGAGAGAAAGGATCGGATAAAAAGAAGGGGCCGGAAAACCGAACCCGGAAAGGAGGGTATTGCTTCACTCCTGAGCTCTTCGCGAGGGTATTGAAGCCTCCCTGTTCCCATCTCACCGCGTTCGCGTTGTGCAAAGAGAAAATCTCAACAGCTCTCTGCCATATGCTCAACGTGAACGCGGCGCGATGAGGGGGCAGGGGGCATGATTCCCCCTGCCGGGGCACGGGGCCGAACCCCCATTAACAAAATCTGAACCTGAAGTAAATGTTAGCATGTTTTATCGGGGAATGCTATACGCAACGTGGCACGAGCGATTTCCAACTCTTCGTCGGTAGGAATGACCAGCGTGCGGACTTTCGCGTTCGGTTGGCTGATGTCGCGGGGGCTGGAACTGCGGGGGGCATTGAGGGCTTCGTCAATGGCAATGCCGAAAACATCCATGTTCTGACACACGCCGCCGCGCACCTTGGAGGAATTTTCGCCGATGCCGCCGGTAAAGACCACGGCGTCCACATGGCCAAGCACGGCGAAGTATGCGCCGATGTATTTGCGAATGCTGTAGATGAACATGCGCAGGGCCAGGGATGCGGCCTTGTCGCCGGATTCTTCAGCCGCTTCAAGGTCGCGCAGGTCGCTCATGCCGCACAGAGCCTTGAGCCCGGACTGCTTGTTGAGGACGTCGCTCATCTGCGGGCCGCTGTAGCCTTCCGCCTGCATGAGGAAGGTGACGATGGCGGGGTCAATGCTGCCGCTGCGAGTGCCCATGATCAAACCTTCAAGCGGGGTCAGCCCCATGCTGGTATCTACGCAGCTGCCGTGGGCTACGGCGCTGATGGAACTTCCGTTGCCGAGATGGCAGGTGATCAGGTTGACGTCTTCGGGCTTTTTGCCGAGGAATGCCGCCGCTTCCTTGGAAACAAACTTGTGTGAAGTGCCGTGAAAGCCATAACGGCGGATGCGGTGCTTTTTCGCCAGATCCTGGGGAATAGCGTAGGTGTAGGCCTGATCCGGCATGGTGGAGTGGAAGCCGGTATCGAACACGGCGACGTTGGGCTTGCCGGGGAAGAGTTTTTCCATGACCTCGATACCTGCAAGGTTGGCCGGGTTGTGCAGGGGGCCAAGGGGGATATAGTCCGTGATGACTTTTTTGACCTTTTCGTCCACCAGGGCTTCCGCGTATTCAGGGCCGCCCAGCAGCACGCGATGGCCCACAGCGGCGATTTCGTCGGGGGAAGAAATCACTCCGCCGCGCGCAGGATCCTGCAACACCTTGACCATTTCCTGCATGCCGGCCGTGTGGTTGGGGTAGGAACCGGGGAATTCAAAGGTTTCTTCACGGTCAGTTCCCGGGAAGCGCTTGTGCTTGAAGTTGCCTTCCGGCATGCCGATACGTTCCACCAGCCCCTGGCAGATGCGCTCGTTCGTCGCCATGTCGATAATTTGATACTTGAAAGAAGAACTGCCGCCGTTGATAACCAGAATTTTCATCAAAATTTCCTTTATGTTTTGAAATTTCCCCTTTTTGAGTGGGGGACTCCACACGGCTCCTTTCCGTCGACTGAGGAGTCAGCCGGCGGAGGGAGCTGACTGGGGATGAAACATGCCGTCCTCTGGCAGGAGAACGATTGGAACAGGAAGAACCTTGCCCGAAAAAGCAGGGCTCACGGACTTTTAAGCCAGACCTTTTTCCGCTTGGGCCTGCACGGCGGTGATGGCCACAGTGTTGACGATGTCGGGAATGAGGCAGCCGCGTGACAGATCATTCACCGGTTTGCGCATGCCCTGCAAGACAGGGCCGATGGCAATGGCGCCGGCAGCGCGCTGGACTGCTTTATAGGTATTATTGCCGGTGTTCAGGTCAGGGAAGATGAACACTGTGGCGCGTCCTGCCACGGGGTCGCCCGGCATCTTGGTGCGGGCGGTGTCTGCGTCGATGGCCGCGTCATACTGGATGGGGCCGGTGAGCAGAAGATCCGGGGCCTTTTCATGGGCGATTCGGGTAGCTTCGGCAACCTTGTCCACATCCGCGCCGGAGCCGGATTTGCCGGTAGAGTAGGAAAGCATGGCCACGCGAGGTTCCAGGCCGAAAATACGGCTGGTTTCCGCCGAGGTCACAGCGATATCTGCCAGCTGTTCCGGCGTGGGATCGGGGTTGATGGCGCAGTCCCCGAAGGTGAGGACACGATCCTTGAGGCACATGAAGAACACGCTGGAGACAATGGATGCGCCGGGCTTGGTTTTGATGAATTCCAGCGCCGGGCGCACGGTATGCGCAGTGGTGTTGACAGAGCCGGAAACAAGACCATCGGCGGCGCCCTTGTAGACCATCATGGTGCCGAAATAGGTGGCGTCCTTCATACGATCGCGCGCCTGATCCATACTGATGCCCTTTTTCTGGCGCAGTTCAAAGTAGGTTTTCACATAGTCTTCGAAATCGGGGGCCAGTTCGGGCTGGATGATGCGAACCTTTTCCATGTCCAGGCCAAGGGCCCGGATCTTCGCGCCGATTTTGTCCGCATCGCCCAGCAGAGTAAGATCCGCTACGTCGCGCTGGAGCAGAATCTCGGCGGCGCGCAGGATGCGTTCTTCTTCGCCTTCGGGCAGAACGATATGCATGCGGTGCTTGCGGGCCTGTTCCATAATCTGGAACTCGAACATGCGCGGCGTCATGCGCTTTGAGGCTTCTCCCAGCCTGTCTCCGAGCACGCGGGTATCGACATGACGGGCGAAATGGCCGAGCGCCAGATGAACCTTGCCTTCGTCAGATGCTGCAATGCGTCCGTGCAGGCGGTTCAGATTGGAAACCGTGGTGAAGGTGTCGGTATCCACAGACAGGATGGTCAGGGGCAGGGAGGCCCAACCCTGTACCAGACGTTCCATGGTCGGCGCCAGGGGGAGACCACCGGTCAGCAGAATCCCCGCAATGTCCGGATAGGCGTAGGAAAGGCGGGCGGTCAGGGTTGCCAGGATGATATCCGCGCGATCTCCGGGGGTGATGACCAGATGCCCGTCCTGAAGGTAATCAAGAAAATTGCCCACCTGCATGGCTGCGATAAGGTTGCCGCTGATCAAATTGTCAAGATGCTCCTGTCCGTGCAAAACCTTTGCGTGCAGCCAGTTTGCCACATCCTGCATGCTGGGCTGCCCGAGGGCGGGAATGGCGGGAATGACAAAGAAAAGCGGCGGACGAGTGTCTGCAAAGCCTTCAACGGGTTGTTCGGCTTCTTCCACGCCGTTGGGCGTGATGCGAGCGATGAGTTCCTTGCTTTCCGTGTCCGAAAGGGTGGACATATTGGCAATGACGGCAACCGTCCGTACGGCTTTGGCCTTCATAAGGTCAATGCCGGAGAGCACGGCGCTCTGCACTTCACTCACCGTGCGGCCCTGCGCACTGGTGACCAGCAGCACAGATGCACCGAGGTTGGCGGCGATATCGCCGTTCAGATTGTATTCAAAAGTGGAGTCCTTGCCCATGAAGTCGGTGCCTTCACAAAGAATGAAGTCATATTTGGCTTCAAGTTTTTTGAATGCAACGAGAATCTTGTCCATGAGCACATCGGATTTGCCGCTGTTGATCAGTTCCAAGGCATCTTCAAGGGAACAGGCGTATGTTTCTTCATACGGCATGTCCAGATGAAAGGTCTTCATCAACAGCTCAATATCATGATCTGGCCGGGCCGGATCGACACTGTTGATGATGGGGCGGAACAACGCGGGACGGCGCACCCGGCCTGTGACCAGGCGCATCATGCCCAGCGCGATGGCGGATTTGCCTGAACGCGCTTCTGTGGCTGTGATGTACAAGCTGTTAGCCATTATGCACTCGCTTTTTTGGAGTTGACTTGTTTGTGTGAACACATAAAAATTTTTTTGAAAATAGCGTCAAAGGCTCAAGTTCGTCAAATACAAGTTAGGCGTTGCTCTGTTGTAAATAGTGTTGAAAATAACCTTGACCACCGGAGGCGCGAGCGCAAGTTGAAGGCAATAAGCATTAATTTATCAGTGTGAACAGGGCCAGCAAAACAAAAATGACAGCGCTGCCCCTGTTCAGCCAGGTTTGAAAGGCGGGGGTACGAAGCTTGTCGGCCAGGGTACCCGCGCCCCATGCAATGGCGCTGAAGACCAGGCCTGTAGCGGCAATAAAGGTTGCGCCTTGCACAACCATCTGCGCGGCCAGAGCCCATCCGTCTGTTCCGGCTTTTACAAATTGCGGAAAGAAGGCCAGGAAAAAAATCTGTACCTTGGGGTTGGTCAGATTCATAATCACCCCGCGGCGCCACAGTGCGGCGTCCGAAAGCTGCACGCTTTGCGTTCCGCTGTTTCCGGCTGCAGCGTGGCGCCAGGCCATGACGGCGAGGTAGAGAAGATACACGGCTCCGGCCAGCTTGATAGCCCGAAGCAGCGCGGGAAGGGCGGCAACAACCGCCGCAAGCCCGAGGGCTGCGGCCAGGGTGTTGATGACAAGCCCGGTGCACAGGCCAAGCACCACGATGAGTCCTGCCTTTCTGCCGTACACCGCGCTCTGCGTCAGTACAAACAGGTTGTCGGGGCCGGGCGCGATGGAAAGCGCCAGGCTGGACCCTGCAAAGGCAAGCCAGGTTGAAAGCTCCATCATGTTGTCATTTTTTCCTTTGTGTTCAAGAGGTAAGGAAACGCTGATTAAGCTGATGTGTTCGCAGAACAGCTCAGCGATTTCTTGCTTAACATGAGTCGGCGGCAGGTTGGGGCGAAGTCCCGAAATATGCAACAGGCGGGAAGAGCATGCTCTTCCCGCCTGTACATTTAAAGCCGGGCAGTCTTTAGCCTAGTTTTTTGTTTCCGGCTGCTGGGCAAGGTTGCTCAGTTCCTCATAACGGGCTTCATACTGTTTGGCCATGGTGGCGCGCAGTTCTTGCGCAACTTCGGGGTGAGCCTGCTGCAACTGGGCGTAGCGGTTTTCTCCGAGCAGGAAGTCGTTCAGTGTGCCGTCCGGAGCCTTGGAATCCAGCGTAAAGGGATTCTTCCCTTCTTCTGCGAGGAGGGGATTGAAGCGGAACAGGGGCCAGTAACCGGTCTTCACGGCCAGCTTGGCTTCTTCCATGCTCTTGCCCATACCCTTGCGGATACCCTGGTTGATGCAGGGGGCGTAAGCGATAATGATGGAGGGGCCCTTATAGGCTTCAGCTTCCTTGAAGGCCTTGAGCACCTGGTTCATGTCCGCGCCCATGCTCACGCTGGCAACGTACACATAACCATAGGTCATGGCCATACGGCCCAGTTCCTTTTTCTTCATGCGCTTGCCCGCCGCAGCGAACTTGGCGATAGAGCCGAGAGGCGTGGATTTGGAGGCCTGGCCGCCGGTGTTGGAGTACACTTCTGTATCCATGACCAGCACGTTAATGTCCGCGCCGGAGGCCAGCACGTGGTCAAGACCGCCGTAGCCGATATCATACGCCCATCCGTCACCGCCGAAGATCCAGAAGGATTTTTTGGTGAACAGATCGGCCATATGCCAGAACTCGTGGAGTTCGGGCAGTTCGGCATCACTCAGCGCGGCCAGAATATCTTCGCCGTACTCGCGGGACTTGTCCGCATCGTCCATGTTGTCCAGCCAGTTCTTGAAGGCTGTGGAAAGCTCTTCGGGCAGGCCGGGCATTTGCAGCGCTTCGCGCACCTTGTTGGCCAGACCTTCACGGCGCTGATGATAGGCGTCGTGCATGCCAAGACCGTATTCGGCGGCGTCTTCAAACAGCGAGTTGGCCCAGGCCGGACCAAAACCGTTCTTATTGGTGCAGTAGGGGTTGACCGGGGAAGAACCTCCCCAGATGGAGCTGCAACCCGTGGCATTGGCTACGACCATACGTTCGCCGAAGAGCTGGGTGAGCAGCTTCACGTACGGGGTTTCGCCGCAGCCGGCACAGGCGCCTGAGAATTCCAGCAGAGGCTGTTGGAATTGGGAGCCGATGAGGGACATGCGATCCAGCAGGTTGTCCTTGATGGTGATGTTTTCATCGGCATACTTGAGGTTGGCTACCTGGTCGGCCTGCTGGGTTTCCAGCGGCTTCATCACCAGGGCTTTTTCCTTGGCCGGGCATACCTGGGCGCAAGAGCCGCAGCCAAGGCAGTCCATGGCGTAAACCTGCATGCGGAAATTGAGTCCGGCCAGTTCCTTGCGCTTGGTCGGAATGGTCTTGAAGCTTTCCGGCGCGTGGGCCAGTTCCTCTTGCGAAGCGAGGATGGGACGGATGCAGGCATGCGGGCAGACCAGAGAGCACTGGTTGCACTGGATGCAGTTGTCGGGCTGCCATTCGGGAATGAGAACAGCTACGCCGCGTTTTTCGCAGGCCGTGGTGCCCAGAGGCACAGTGCCGTCAGGCTCGAAAGCGGACACGGGCAGTTTGTCGCCGCGCTGGGCCAGGATGGGCCGCACCACGTCGGCGATATACGGATCGTCGTCATGGTACAGGGGGGCGCTGTCAGGCGCATCGGCCCAGGATTCGGGGTACTTGATTTCGGTCAGCCCCTCAAGCGCGCGATCCACAGCGGCGATGTTTTTGTTGACAATATCCTCGCCCTTTTTGCCGTAGGTCTTCCGGATGGCGTCCTTGATGTAGGAAATGGCGTCATCCAGCGGGAGCACCTTGGAGAGCTTGAAGAATGCGGTCTGGGTAACCATGTTGATGCGGTTGCCCAGGCCCACTTCGGCGGCTACCTTTACGGCATCCACGTTGAAGAATTTGAGCTGCTTTTGAGCGATAATGCGCTTCATCTGACCGGGCAGTTCCCGCTCCATGTCTTCCAGAGTATTCCAGTTGGAATTCAGCAGGAAGGTTCCGCCTTTCTTGATGCCGTCGAGTACATCATAAAGATGGACATAGGCGGCCTTGTGGCAGGCAATGAAGTCGGCCTGATTAACCAGATAGGAAGATTTGATCGGAGTTTTGCCGAAACGCAGGTGCGACACGGTAAAACCGCCGGACTTTTTGGAGTCATAGGCAAAATAGGCCTGCGCATAGAGATCGGTGTGATCGCCGATAATTTTGATTGCGTCCTTGTTTGCGCCTACAGTGCCGTCGGAACCGAGGCCGAAGAACTTGCACTGTACGGTGCCTTCGGGGACGGTATCGAGGTTTTCGCCCACTTCAAGGGAAAGATGCGTCACGTCATCTTCAATACCCACGGTGAAGTGGTTCTTGGGGCCTGCCACCAGCATATTGTCGAACACGGCCCTGGCCATGGCCGGGGAGAATTCTTTGGAACCGAGGCCGTAGCGCCCGGCAAGAAGTTTGGGGAAGAGGCGAATCTGTTCGCCCTTTTCCACAAAAGCGGCACACACGTCCTGGTACAGAGGTTCACCCGGCGCGCCGGGTTCTTTGGTGCGATCCAGTACGGTGATGGTTTCCACAGTGGAGGGCAGTACCTGAAGCATGAGTTCAGCGCTGAAGGGGCGGTACAGGTGCACTTTCACCAGACCCACGCGCTCTCCTTGAGCGTTCAGGTAGTCCACCGTTTCTTCGATCACGTCGCAGGAGGAACCCATGGAGATGATCACCCGGTCGGCGTCGGGCGCTCCATAGTAATCAAAAGGCTTGTAGGAGCGGCCGGTGATGGAGGCTACGCGCTTCATGGCGTCGATCACGATGGACGGAACGTCGTCATAGAAGGGGTTGCTGGTTTCGCGGTTCTGGAAATAGGTGTCCGGGTTCTGGGCCGTGCCGCGCTGGCAGGGATGCTCGGGGTTCAGCGCGCGGGCGCGGAAGTTTTCCACGTTATTCCAGTTCACGACCTTGCGGATATCTTCATAATCAATGACATCAACCTTGCGGATTTCATGCGAGGTGCGGAAGCCGTCAAAGAAGTGGCAGAACGGTACGCTGGCATCAATGGCCGCGAGATGGGCCACAAGGCCGAGATCCATGGCTTCCTGCGGGTTGTTGGAACACAGGAAAGCAAAGCCGGTCTGGCGGGCTGCCATGACGTCCTGATGGTCGCCAAAGATGGACAAAGCATGAGAGGCCAGAGCGCGGGCCGCAACATGGAAGACGCCGGGCAGAAGTTCGCCGGCAATCTTGTACATGTTGGGGATCATGAGCAGCAGACCCTGGGAGGCTGTGAAGGTAGACGTCAATGCGCCAGCGGCAAGGCTGCCGTGCACGGTGCCGGCCGCGCCCGCTTCGGACTGCATTTCACGCACAGCCACGGTCTGCCCCATGAGATTTTTCATGCCCTTGGCGGCCCATTCGTCCACGTGTTCTCCCATGACGGAAGACGGGGTAATGGGGTAGATTGCGGCAGCGTCGCTCAGGGCATAGGCGATGTACGCTGCGGCGTAGTTGCCGTCCATAGTTTTGGTATGCTTTGCCATGTTATCCTCCTCAATTGCAGGAAACGGATTGTGCGCTCAACTAAACAGCGGCGTCATTCTGCCTGATACGGTTTTCTTTGTCCAGCCCCAACGCCGCATGACAATCGGAACTTTTTACCGTCATTTTCTCGGCATAGCGTACCATTCAGGTAAAGATTGTATGATGTATTGTTCTATAATATATTGTTATTATTGATAATAAATACAAATGGCATACTTTGTGTAAAAAGGAAGCATCACGCTTATGACAGTGCGATTTCGCCAATCGTTTCATATTTCGGAGGTACGACATGTTCATGCTGCTCGGCGGCAACGAAAAAAAGGTTCAGAAGGAAACGGCACAAAGCGACAAACTGGCGAAAGTCAAGGAGCTGTTCAGTACCGGGCGTTTTCCCGTTGTGACGACACAGGTTTTTGAAGGGCGCGCCATTGCCAAGGTTCTCGGGCTGGTATGCTGCCGTGGTTTTGATTCCGAGGAAGCTTTTTTTGGTATGGCGGCCATGGCGATAAAAAAAGGCGCGCAGGGCATCATCGGGTATTCCGAAAATGTGGCGTTTCATCCGGACGGCAGTAAATATTTTTCCTGCTTTGGTACAGCCGTGATGTTCGAGCGCGAAGCGCGGAGCGATTTGGCCGGCTTTTTTCCAAAAAGCGCCAGTGAAATACAGCGGGAACTGGAATCCCGGTTCTCCCGTGATACTGCGGAAGCTCCCGGATACCAGAGTGTGGAATCGGTGCCGGGACAACCCGCGGAGGAGGATGATCCGGTTTTGCAGCGTATTCTTGCTTCACAAAGACGTATCGCGGAGCCTGACTGGCAATAAGGTTCCAAACAGGCAGCACGTCATTCTGCCTGAGGAAAAAAGTCAAAAAAATCATGGCATGGTGAACCACTGCGGATTACTAGTATTCCATCCGCGTGGTTCACCATGCTTTTTAATGCGCGGCAAAATTTTCCTCCGGCAGGCGAGTATGAGAGATGTAAATAATCTGGAACTGGTGCAAAGAGTGAAGGATGGCATGCAGCGATGCCTGGCAACCGCAATGTCCCGGCGTGGTCTGGACGAGGTACTTCCTTCCTACGGCGATGTTTTGTGTCTTTTGCGGGTGACAGGAACGCCCGTGCCCGTCAGCGAACTGGTGACGACGTTGCGGCGGCCGAAATCCACCATTACCAAGGCGACCGATTTTCTTGCCAGGGAGGGCCTGCTTCGCAAGCGGCCGAACCCCGGCGACGGGCGCAGTATTCTGGTTGAGCTGACCGAGAGTGGAGCCACTTTTGCCGATTCTTTTGAAGAGGCGCGGAAGAATGTGCGGGAATTGATGTTCCTGGGGGTTCCCGAACAGACGCAGAAGGAGTTTTTTACGCTTTTGGAAAAGGTCGATGCCAACCTTTATGCGCAGCATTGCTGATTTCTCGGCATTACAATAAAGCCGGTCAGCAGTTGTCCTCACAGGGCATCACATTTGAACGCGCTCGCCCCAGGATAGACCCACTTTTTCCTTTCTTCTTTTTCATCTTCCGGTTATCATCCAGCCAAATCGTGAAATGTGCCGCGAAAGTGGAAGGAGAGTGATATGGCTGTATTGGTGCTGGTCGACGTGCAAAAGGAATATATTACCGAAGGTCGCCCCTTCTGCCTGGAAACCATCGGGGAATCCCTGGAAAATTTGCGTCGTCTTTTGGCGCACGGGCGTAAGATGGGTTGGAAGATTGTGCATCTGCGCCACCAGCAGAATGCGGAATGCTTCAGCTACGACAGTGAGTATTCCGAGTTCATTGACGGCTTTGGCCCGCAGGGCAATGAAGTCGATTTGATCAAGACGGATTTCTCCTGTTTCTCCTGTCCCGAATTTCAGGCTCTTGTGGATCGCGCCCGGCACCAGGAAATTATTCTGGCCGGGTACGGCGCGACCATGTGTTGCCTGTCTACGCTGATTGACGCCCATCATCGCGGCTATGAGTTTACCTTCGTGACCGACGCCACCTGCGCCAAACGTTCCCCCCGGTTCGACGAGCAGGACATGAAGGAACATATTGTGGATATCATGGCGGCGTTCGCAAGACTGACCACCACGGAAGAACTGATTAACCGCAAGGAAGACGCGTAGCATACATTGCATGGAGTCAATACCGGCATTCTCTGACATAAAACCCGACCCGGGAGCTCTCCCCGGGCCGGGTTTTATGTTGGAACTTTTCACGTTTGAAATGTTCCAGCAAGGCGGCGAGAGCCGCATTGCGCAGCGAACCCGTGATACAATGTTTCAATCCACAGTCGCCGCATCCGGCGACTGACTCCGCGGCCGACGGATAGGGGTCGCGCGGATTGCCCCTCCCTGAAGGGAGGGGGTACGGAAAAGGATTTCATCGGCTTCGCCGTCTTGTCAACTACTCGTTTCCCCCTCAAGGGGGAGGTCTCAAACCACAAAGGAATTTTTGATCAACTTCCTGGAGCATTCCACCTGAGATGCCCCAGGCCATTTCCTCTATTTTTCTACCTGTCCGGCTTTGAGCTTGAGGTGGTTGTTATAAATATCCTCAAGCACTTCGGGGTGAGCCAGGGTTGTGGTGTCGCCAAGGCTTTCAAGGCTGTCTCCGGATGCGATCTTGCGCAGAATGCGGCGCACCGTTTTGCCGGAAAGTGTCTTGGGCAGTTCTGAAACAAACTGGATTTGTTCCGGGCTGGCCAGGGCGCCGATCTGGTTGCGTACCCAGGTACGCAGTTCCTTGCGCAGGTTTTCCGACCATTCAACTTCCTTTTTCACCCCGACATAGGCATAGATGGCCTCGCCTTTGATTTCATGAGGCATGGGCACCACGGCGGCCTCGCCCACGGCGGGGTGCGCGATGAGTACGGATTCAATTTCTGAGGTGCTCAGGCGGTGGCCGGAAACGTTGATGGCGTCGTCCATACGTCCGAGGATCCAGTAATTGCCTTCTTCATCTACCCGCGCGCCGTCCCCGCTCAGGTAATTGCCGGGGAAACGGTTAAAGTAGCTTTTGAATTTTTCCGGGTTCTGGAATACTCCGGTCATCAGGCCGGGCCAGGGTTTGCGGATGACCAGATGCCCGCCTTCCGTCGCGCAGTCTTCGGAGCCCTCGCCGGACATGATGCCTGCTTCAATGCCAGGCAAGGGTTTGGTGACGGAACCGGGCTTGATATGTGTGGCATAGGGGAGGGGAGACAGCATGATGCCGCCGCTCTCGGTTTGCCACCAGGTATCGACGATAGGCAGTTCGCCTTTGCCGATATAAGTATGATACCACATCCAGGCTTCGGGGTTCAGCGGTTCGCCCACGGAACCGAGGATGCGCAGAGAGGAGAGATCGTAGTGGTTGGTCCACTCCACGCCCTGGCGCATGAGACTGCGGATGACCGTGGGGGCGGTATACAGGATGTTCACGCGAAATTTTTCCACGATGCGCCAATAGCGGTCGGGGCGGGGCCAAGTGGGCGTTCCTTCAAACATGATGGTTGTCGCGCCGAGGGAAAGCGGGCCGTATACCAGATAACTGTGCCCGGTGATCCAGCCGCAGTCCGCCGTACACCAATATACGTCGGTATCCTTGAGATCAAAGACCCATTGCGCGGTATGCGCCGCGTAGGTCAGATACCCCCCGGTGGAATGGATGACGCCGGTGGGGCGCCCGGTACTGCCCGACGTATGCAGAATGAACAAGGGGTCTTCCGCGTCCATGGAAACGCAGGGAAAGTCTGCATCCAGGGTGAAGTCGTCCAGAAGATCCTGCCACCAGATATCGCGCCCCTTCAGCATATTGACTTCCGTGTTCGCGCGGTTGACCACGAGCACCTTTTCCACACTGGGGCAATGGTTGAGGATACGGTCGAGATTGCTTTTCAGGGGTTTGGGTTCTCCGCCGCGCATCACCGCGTCGGCGGTAATCACCAGTTTTGCGCCGGAGTCGTGGATACGGCTCTGTACCCCGCCGTCGGCATAGCCGGTAAAGATATTGGTATGTACGGCTCCAATGCGGGCACAGGCCAGCATGGCGACGACGAGTTCGGGAATCATGGGCAGATAGAGCGCGACGCGATCCCCCTTTTTGATATTGAGGGCATTGAGCGCTGCCGCTACCCGGCACACGTCGGTATACAGCATCTGATAGGTATAGGCGCGCACCTCCATTTCGCGCTCGCCCTGCCAGATCAGAGCCGCCTTGTTGCGCCGGTCGGAAATGATGTGCCGGTCAACGCAATTGTACGCGGCGTTCAGGCGTCCGCCGATGAACCAGCGCACGCGCGGCTCGTTGAAGTCAGTATCCTGCACCTTGTCCCAAGGTTTAAACCAGTGCAGCAGAGCTCGTGCCCGTTCCGCCCAGAAACTGTCGTTGTCCGTCCGCGCCAGTTCACACAGAGCGTCATATTCATGGCGGCTGCGGATACGGGCCACGTCCTTGCCGTGGCGGGGGGGGAGGTAACTACGCTCCTCATGGAGCAGGCTCTTGATGCGATCCTGAGACATGGCCAATCCTTGTGGGCTAAAACGGTAACAAAGAGACGGAAAAACGTCGACGGCACAAAAAACAGAGGCGGCACATGCACACCAGCAACATGCTGGAGTTCATGCCTTTAATGCGGCGTGAGCTTTGGAAAATACACAGTCGGTACAAAAACCGCACTCGGGATTTGCTTCCGTGCCGGCACTCCGAAATATTTCATGCTGCGGAGTACGAGGCACACGAGATGCACGACGGCGAGGTCCGGCATGTAGGAAATGCTAGCGTGTGCTGTTGCCAGCGTCAATATAAAAAGACTGTTTGTTCCTGCAATCAAAAAAACGGAAAAGTTCAAATTGCTAGCGCAAGGCGAGTCCCATCAAGGAATAAGCAAGCAGCGCCGCTGCAAAATCAGAGCTGATTTTTCCTGATCGCGGTGCCAATTCCACAATATCAAAGCCCACTATGCTGCGCCCCCTGACAGCGTTGCCCGCCAGTTCCAGAGCCTGATACCAGCCCAACCCGCCGGGAACGGGTGTGCCTGTTTCCCCAATGACAGAAGGGTCGAGCCCGTCTACATCAAAGGTGATGAAAACCCGATTGGGGAAACTTTCCGGTATGAGGGCCGCGGGCATGGGATTTTGCGCCAGGAACGGAGCGTCCCACGCGGTGACGCCGAAGTCTTTACGGGCCTGAAGTTCTTCCCGGCAGAAGATGCGGTTGCCGAACTGAACGAGCGGCAGGCCGAGATCGTCCACCGCGCGGCGCATGACGCAGGCATGACTCCATGGGCTGCCTTCGTAGCTTTTGCGCAGATCGGCGTGGGCGTCAAACTGGATGACCCCGAACATGCCGTAGCGTTCCTTGAGCGCCTTGAGCGCGCCGTAGGTCAGGGAATGTTCACCGCCCAGCAGCACGGGCAGGCCACCTGCGTCAAGGGCGGCGCGAGTCGCCGCGGCGATGCGCTCCATCACAAGCTCGGGTTCAGCGTCGCAATCCACAGGGTAATGCGTGAAGATGCCCCGTTCTCCCGGCGCGCTTTCATCGGCCAGCAGAAGTTCCAGTTGATCGGATGCTTCCAGAATGGCCGCGGGGCCTTGTGCCGTACCGCCGGCATAGCTGACAGTCGCTTCAAGGGGGACAGGAATGACGTGGAACAGACACTGTTCTGCCGGGCGGGCAGGCACTTCGGAGGAGAGAAAGCGATGGGTGTATTCTGTCAGCATGATTACTCCGGGAGTTTGCGGGAGGGAGAGGCGAGCAGGAATGCAAAAAGGGTTCCCAGTACAGCGAAAGCACTCATGGTTTGCAGGGTTGCGCCGAGGCCCCAGGTGTCCGCGATTTTGCCGAGAACGGGAGCAAGAATACCGCCCATGGTCGTAGCCAGCCCGAGGGTGATGCCGGAAGCAAAGCCGATGTTGCGCGCCAGATAGCGCTGGCCCAGAACGACGATGGAGCTGAACGGCGCATACAGGGAAAAGCCGAGCGGAATAAGCAGGGCGTATGCCGCGTATAGACTGTCCACCAGAGGAAACAGTATGGCTACCGGCACGAGCAGCATATGAGAAATGCGGATGATGCGGTAGCCGATACGATCGGCAAGTACGCCGCCCATAATGTTGCTGAACACGCCGAACGCGCCGTACAGGGTCAGGGCAAAGGCTCCGGATGCTTCGGACTGGCCGAAATGGCCGATCCAGTACAAGGGAATGAAGGCGCTGAAGCCGACCATGAGAGCGGAACGGCAAATAATGCTGACGGTCAGTTTGGAAAACTCCTTCCAGTTATTGCGCGGCAGGGCATCGCCGGCATTGTCCTGAAGCGGCGCAGTGGGCTGCTGCTGTTTTTCCGGCGGCATGTCGGCGATCTGGATGAACATCAGGGAAGCCATGCATACGGCGATGAGTGCCAGGGCCGCAGTTCCGCGCATGCCGAAAACATGGATAAGCGCCACGGCCAGCATGGGCCCGAGCACATGGCCGGTATTCCCTCCGACGGAAAATAGGCTCAGTCCCGTGCCCGGTGAATTGCCGGAAACCTTGCCGGCAAAGCGCGCTCCTTCAGGGTGAAAGAGGGCTGCGCCTGTGCCGCTGAGCGCCACGACCGCAAAGATTGCCCAGTATGATTGCAGAAAACCGATAGAGGCCATGCCCAGTCCCGCCAGGAGGATGCCCAGCGGAATAAGCCACGGCTTTGAGATACGGTCGGACAAAAAACCGAAAAGCGGCTGAATAACGGAAGAAAGGCTGGAATAAGCCAGCATGAGGCTGGTGGCCGCGCTGTAACTGAAACCGTAATCGTTGATCAGAAAGGGCAGCAGAGCGGGCAGCGTGCCGCCGTTCACGTCACAGGCAAGATGACTCAATGAGGCAAGAAGAATACTTTTTTTGTTCATGGCTGGTGTCCCGGCTGGATATCCCCCTGAACCTGGCCGGATGCCGGTCGACGGTTGCGGAGCGTCGGGGAGTCTAGCGCCCATTTTCCGGATAGACAAGCCTCACTGCATCCGAGGTGAAGAACTCAAGTCGGCTCTTCCGTAATCGTGGTCCCCCCGTTGTGGCATACTTTTCCGGATGCGCAAAGGTTTGGAAAGGCTCTGTCATAGAAGCGTGTTGGCAGCGTTGCGCGGCGCGTATGGTTTTGCTCC
>CAJTSU010000058.1:0-6260 GCA_910579055.1 uncultured Mailhella sp.
GAGCGAAAAATTTTACCGGCCAAAGTTTTTGGGCACGCGGTTATTTTGTATCTACGGTAGGTCGTGATGAACAAAAGATTCGTGAGTATATCCGTAATCAGGAAGCAGAAGACAGACGTTTGGAACAATTGAGTCTTTTGAAATAGCCGCCTTTAGGCGGCCCAAATATTCAGCCGCTTTGAGCGGCTCACAAAAACAAGCCCCCGGCTTTGCCGGGGGTACCTGACTGGACGGCACCGGGGTCAAACTTCGACCGGTTCAGGCAACACACGCTGGAAACCATACTGCGGAATGTTCTCGCGGATACAGCGGTGTTGCCGGAACTATTGAAAAGAAAGGGGTAAAGCCGAACCGCGGCCTGATGAGCGCTCTGGCGGCCCTGCCGGGCAGGCTTGACCTTTCCCGTCCTGCGGGAGTGAGGGATATGACCTATTGATGCCGGGCCGGAATGTGCGGTGCGGCTGGTCCTATATTTTTTGGATCGCCTGCACCAGAGTTCATTCCCTGGCGCTCTGTTGCAGAATAGTGTTGAAAGTATCCTTGACCGCCGGAGGCACGAGCGCAGCGAGCATGGAGTACGCCCCTCCGCCGCATGGTAATAGCGTTATCAACATGGTTCTACACACAGTCTTCCCCGGAAATGGGTGCGTGAACTTTTGATTCAGCGCCATGTAATGTTGAATACAACGCATTCAACGTTACATGGCGCTTCGCTGAAGAAGAGTGCTAGAATCCTTTGTTTTGCATCAGGCAGATGAGATCACAGACACGATTGGAGTAACCCCACTCATTGTCGTACCAGCTGACAATTTTGGCCAAAACGCCTTCCTGTACCGTGGTGTATTCGGCCTCCAGGATGGAGGAGTGCGGATCGCCCTTGAAGTCCATGGAAACCAGCGGTTTTTCACTGTAGGCAAGAATGCCCTTGAGCGATGTTTCCGATGCGTTTTTGAGTGTGGCGCGCAGTTCCTCTGTGGAGGAGGGGCGTTCAAGAACGGCTGTGAAATCCACCACGGACACGGTGGGCGTGGGTACACGAAGTGAGTACCCGGTAAAGCGCCCTTTCAGGGACGGAATGACTTTGGCCACGGCCTGAGCTGCTCCCGTAGAGGTGGGGATGATACTGCACGCGGCAGCGCGGGCGCGGCGCAGATCCTTGTGGGCCATGTCAAGAATCCGCTGGTCATTGGTGTAGGAATGGATGGTGGTCATGGAGCCCAGCTTGATGCCGTAGCTGTTCTGAAGCACCAGAGCCACCGGAGCCAGACAGTTGGTTGTGCAGGAAGCGTTGGACACGATATGATGGCGGGCGGGATCGTACATGTCATGGTTGACGCCCATGACGATAGTAATGTCCTCCTCTTTGGCCGGGGCGGTGATGATGACCTTTTTCGCCCCATTGTCGAGGTGAACCTGCGCCTGCTTTGCGGAACGGAAGATGCCGGTAGACTCCACAACCACATCCACGCCGTAATTTTCCCAGGTCAGCATTTTGGGATCGCGCTCGGCAAAGCAGTGGATGTTCCAGTCTCCCACCTTGGCTTCCGTGCCGTCGACTTCGGCGTTGAGATGCGCCGGCCCATAGACGGTATCGTATTCCAACAGATGAAAGTTGGTGTCGGCATCAAAAAGATCGTTGATGGCCACAACTTCCGCCTTGTCCTGATAGGCGGCGTGCAGCGCCCGGAATACCTGACGCCCGATACGGCCGAAGCCGTTGATGGCGACTCTTATTTTGTTCATGGCAGCTCTTCCTTTTGAGAGTATATCAGAGGTGTCTCACTACAGAACTCCTGACCGCGCGACGCGCCGTCAGTCTTCAAAAACCTGATAGGCGTGCTTGGTCAGCAAATCGTAATTGTTGCGCAGTTCATCATGCAGCCGGGCGTTTTCAATGGCGACGGCCGACACGGCGGCCACGGCCTGCATAAAGCTTTCTTCCTCCGCTGAAAAATCGCGTTCTTCGGAAGAGTATACGCGCATCAACCCGATGGCCGCGCCGTTCGCCATAAGCGGCGCGGAGAGTACGGAAACCAATCCCTCCGCCTTGGCGGATTCGGGATACTGAAAGCGTCCGTCGGCCGCGGCGTCCCGCAGATGGATGATGTTGCCCGCCAGCACTTCACTGTCCATGCCGCTGCGCTTTACTTCCACCGGGCCCTTGCGCATGTACGTGGCGGAAAGTCCCCAGGCCGCGCTGGGCAGGAGAAAATGCCCGGTGCGATCCAGCAGCCGGATGGTGCTCGCCTTGCATGCCATGGTTTTGGCGGTTTCTTCGGTTATTTTGTGCAGAACCTCCCGAGGTTCGAGGCTTGAGTTGATCACAAGCGCGACATCACGGAGCGCGCGAAAATAGTCCTGGGCCATAAGAATACTCCTTTTGTAGAAGAACAACAAAGGCTGAGTGTTCGGGAACAGCGGCGCGGAACCCTGCCTGGACTCTCTGCGGCCGCTTCAGGGGGACGCCTGGCTGACGCATGGACGCGCCAGCCCCTGCTTTCGAGAGGTATGGGCCTCTCCCCGCTCAATGTATTTGAGCAGTTTCACAACTTTGGGACGACAGGTGCGGAAACATCGATCCGACAGAGGCCGCCCTGCCGGAGCGTACGCACAGGAATCGCGGACGCTCCGGCGTCTTCAGCTGTTTGCGCAGCTCCTTGCTGGGGAACAGAACTGCATGAAACTGCTTTACCCCCACAAGACAAGATTTGTCTTCAGCGCGTCATCCAGTCCCTCGGTCACGGGGAAAACGCGAATGCCATAGGCGTAGCGGCCGGTTTTCGCGAGCCGCTCCATTGCTGGACGCCGGAGGCGGCGTTTTCCGGAGTCAGCTCCACCGTATCGGGCAGTTCCGTAAAGTCAGTGCCGTCTGTGGGGCCGATGACCAGCTGTACGCGCAGTTCCGCCGAAGAAAGTTCTGCGCTGTTCAGACGCACGTTGGCGTTCAGCGGCCTGCCGCAGAACAGTGTGTCGCCCTCCAGCCCGTCGATGCGGATTTCTTCCAGGCGCACTGCGCTGAAGCGGCCCACAATACTCTCTGTCCATTCTCCGAGGCGGCGAGCCGTCTCCTGCCGCCTGTCCCCCATCTCCGCGCCGTGTCGGGCCGTGGGCAAATAGATCTTGTCCACATATTCGCGCACCATGCGTCCCGTGCTGTACTGCGCGGTCAGGGTGCGCAGCGAGCGCTTGGCCATGGTGATCCACCCCTGGGGCAGACCTTTGCCCCCGCGGTCGAAGTACAGCGGCAGCACCTCCTCCTCCAGCAGGGTATACAGGCTTTCGGCATCAGAGTAGTCGTTCTGCTCCTTTTGCAGATCTCCGTCCATGGTGTCCGGGCCGATGGTCCAGCCGTTGTGGCCGTCCGCGCCTTCTACCCACCAGCCGTCCGATATGCTGAGATTGATGCCGCCGTTGACCGGCACCTTTTCCCCGCTGGTGCCGCTGGCTTCATAAGGACGCCGGGGCGTGTTCAGCCACACGTCGCAGCCCTGGACCAGCAGCCGGGATACGGCCAGGCTGTAGTCTTCCACAAAGAAAATGCGGCCGAAGAAGCGCGGATCCAGGCTGTATTTGATGACTTCCTGAATGAGCTCAATGCCTTTTTCGTCCGCAGGATGGGCCTTGCCGGAGAAAACCAGCACCACGGGCCGCCCCGGCTGATTGAGCAGACGAGCCAGACGATCGGGATCGGCAAAGAGCATGGTAGCCCGTTTATAGGGCGCAAAGCGTCGGGCAAAGCCGATGAGCAGCGTGTCCTGACCGAGCTGGTCAAACCATGATTTCTGCTGTTCGCGGTTCAGCGCCGCGGGTATGGGGCTCTGCCACATCCAGTCGCGCAGCTTTTCAAGCAGGATGCTTTTCTGCATTTGCCTGGCCGCCCAGAATTCGCTGTCCGGAATGGTGTCTACCGCGTTCCATTCCGGCGCTTCGGGGGGCAGCCGCAGCCAGTCGCGGCCCAGCCGCGCGTTGAGCAGGGAGCGGAAGGCGGGGCCCACGATGGAAGGCGTATGCACGCCGTTGGTCACATGCGTGATGGGCACTTCCGCCAGAGCTACGCCCCGCCAGACATTGCGCCACATGCGGCGGGACACATAGCCGTGCAGCCGGCTGACGGCATTGGCCTTGTGGGAAAGACGCAATGCCAGCACGGTCATGTCGAACTGACGGTCGTCGCCGCCCTCCTGGCGGCCCAGCCGCAGAAACGTCTGCCAGTCCATGCCCAGAGATTCGGCGACGGGATGGAAGTAACGGGCCATGAGTTCGACGCCGAAGCGTTCGTTGCCCGCATCCACCGGCGTGTGTGTGGTGAAGGCGCATTGCGCCCGCGCCAGAATGACAGCCGCTTTCAGCGAAAGCCCGTCAAGCCGCATGTGCTGCCGTATCAGCTCCAGCGTCAGGAAGGCCGAATGCCCTTCGTTCATGTGATAGACTGCCGGGGTCAGGCCCAGGGTGCGGAGCATTTTTACGCCGCCCATGCCCAGCAGTATTTCCTGACGCAGGCGCAGATCGCGATCCGCCTCATACAGGCGGGCCGTGATGCGCCGGTCGTCATCGGTGTTATGGGGCAGATCCGTGTCCAGCAGATACAGGGTCACACGGCCGACCCGGCAGCGCCAGACTCTGGCGTACAGCGTGCGCCCGGACAGATCGAGAGAAATTTCCAGAGCCTTGTGACGCTCGCCCGGCACGGGCTCAATGGGCAGGGTGGAAAAATCGTTTTCCGGGTACAGGGCTATCTGGCGGCCGTTCATGTCCAGCGCCTGCCGGAAATAGCCGTTGCGGTACAGCAGGCCCACGGCTACCAGAGGGATGTTCTCGTCACTGGCCGATTTAAGGTGATCACCGGACAGAACTCCCAGTCCGCCGGAGTAGACGGGAAAACATTCGTGCAGGCCGTATTCCGTGGAAAAATACGCAATGGGCCGGGCGGAGTCGATCAGCGTACGCTCCTCGCCCGAGGAGGGAAGGGACAGTTTGCGCGCCGGAACGGCCATGTAGGCGTCGAAATCGGTCATGACCTGTTCATAGCGGTTCAGGTAGGACTCGCCTGCGGCCAGTGCGGCCAGTGCATCACTGTCCGCCTCTTCGATCATGCGCACGGGGTTGTGTCCGCATTTGTCCCACGCTTCGGGATTGAGATCCCTGAACAGGGATACGGCCTGCGGATGCCAGCACCACCACAGGTTATAGGCCAGTTCGCGCAGGCGGGACAGGGGAGGGGGGAGTTCGGCCACAGCGGTCAGCCTGCGCAAAAAGGGCGTGGTGGCTGATTTGACGGACAGCACCCTGCTCAGAGACTCGCGCTGTCTGGCCCCGATCAGCCGCTTTCCGCGCAGATCGGCTTTTTCCCCCGCACGGCGATATGCCTGAAGGTACAGGGGGAAAAAGTCGTTCCATGAGGCGTGCGCCGCCAGCGCGCGCACGGCGCGACGCCGGGCGTCCAGCTCCTGTACAGGGCAGGCCGCATACGCCAGCAGGATATCGCGCAGCGCGACCACGGTTTCGTCGTATCCGGCCATGCGCCGGGGCAGGACAGTTACCCCCTGACGTTCGCCCTCGAAATTTTCCCGTTCACGAGCCCATATTCCGAAGCCTGACAAATCCGTGGTGACAGTGGGCACGCCATAGGCAGCGCTTTCATGCGGGGTATATCCCCAGGGCTCGTACCAGGAGGGAAAGACCCCCACATCGCAGGCGGAAAGCACTTCAAAGTACGGCATGTCGAGAAAGCCGTCGTTTCCGTCCAGCATGGCGGGCACAAACACCACCTGCACATGATCACTCTCCCGGTTGCGCATGTTCAGGCGCTCGCAGGCGTTGAGGATCGGATCATGGGGAGCGTCATAGACATGATGGCTGGCGACAAATCCGGCATCGGGCAGTGCGGGATCCGGAATTGCTCCGGGTTCGCCGCTGACGGCGCTGTGATTGGGGCCGGTATGTCCACCCATGACGAGACACAGGGCCAGAACATGGGTTTCGGAATTTTGCAGGGCCTGCCGCATGGTGCCCAGGGCATCCAGAAAAATGTCCACACCCTTGTTGTGAAATTCGTAGCGGCCTGAAATGGCCATGATGCGGGTATCGGCGGGCAGCTCGCGCCGCAGCAGAAGGCTGACCCGTTTCAGCAGGCGCTCACGGTTGCCCCGCGCGGCCTCGCGGTCGATGCTGTAATCCGGAATGGTGCGCAGATCCAGGCCGTTGGTGGTGATCACGTCGGGCACACGGCCCAGGAACACGGCGGCTTCGTCGGCGGTGAT
>CAJTSU010000058.1:6345-13448 GCA_910579055.1 uncultured Mailhella sp.
CTGCGCCGGGGAAATGGAAGACATTTTCGAATAGATGTCCACGCCGGCGCCGGCCATGGCCCGCCCCAGCATGGTGGCGTGCGTGGTGAACACGGTTCCCGTTTCAGGCGCGAGCTGTTTCACGGCCAGCAGGCCTGCTCCGCACATCCATTCATGGAACTGCGCCACTACCCGGCATTCCCCGAGCAGCGCGGGAATATTGGCCGCGGCGGCAATGATTTCGCCGCAGGTGTAACTGAACAGCACCGGCTCAATATAATCCCAGCCGCCGGACAGCGAGTCCACGCCGAAGCGTTCCCACAGCCGGGCGAGGAGCTGGCCGGAATTGTGCCGTTCGCTGAAATCCACCAGGATGACTTTGGGGCGGCCGGGGATATCCCAGCGTCCGAAGCGGCATTTCAGCTTTTTATCCATCAGCGGGTATCGCAGGGCGTTCCAGCAGGGCTCGTCTGTTTCCACGAATCCCGGGTTATTCTTCAAATCCGGGCCGATCAGATAATACTTGTCCCCAAACGCTTCCACTGCCTGCAATGCCTTGCTGGCCAGAACCTCGTGTATGCCGCCGACCTTGTTGCATACTTCCCAGCTGACCTCAAACAGGCACATGCCTTTGTTGTCCATTGAAGAATCCTTTTCTGATTAGGTTGAGAGCGTTTTATCTTGAAACCTGCTGTGCGGCCTCCGCGCCGTTAATCCCGGCGGGAGGCATGCTGTCCGCGCGGGCGTCCAGCCGCAGCCTGAAGTCCGCCAGCACGTTCATAAAATTGATATACGCGTCATAAGGCGAACCGTAAGGATTAAAGTATTTGTGCACGTCGCCGTCAGAAAACCACTTGGTGCACATGTAGTAGAAATGATCCGAGGTCTGCAGCCGCCGCCAGGCGCGGGTGAGACCGGGGTCGTTCAGAGCGCGTACCTGCGGCTCGCAGGCGTACAGGGCGTGAATGGCGTCGTGCTGCATGTCGTTGCCCAGCCACGCTGTGAGATCGCGTTCGGCATCCGCCCAGGACATGAACTGCGGCACGTCCAGCCGGGCGCGGGGGGACAGAGAGTTTGCCGCTTCGGTCGGCGTCTTGAAGCTGAAATCCGGGTGGCGCAGCACGGCGTCAGGCAGAGCGCGCATGAAGTCGAAAATGCCTGAAGACTCCCATTGATGCTCACCAAAGGTTTCATAGTCCATAAACAAATTGATCAGCTCGCCGTGCGTGTTGACCGCATGAGCCCAGGCGGCGAACTTGTCCGCTGTGAGGGGGTATTCCGGCCAGTCACGGTTGGAGAACCGGAAGGCGATGTCGTCGGACAGAGCATAATTCTTGAGCAGCAGCTTGAGCCGTGTGCAGCCCGCGGGCTGATACAGCCAGCTGGGACTGCGCCAGCCCAGCACATGATCCGCGCCTTCGGCCAGAATGGCGTCGTAACCCATGTCTTCCGCTTCCCGCGCCACGTCGTTATGGTAGATAAGTTCCGTGTTGCGGAAGACGCGCGGCGACTGATTGAATAATTCTTCAATGCGTTCGCGGTGCCGGCGCACCTGCTCACGGAATTCTTCGCGCGAGAAGAGAAACGACAGGCTGTGGCAATAGGTTTCATCCAGAAATTCCACGCAGCCGGTGCGTCCCAGCGCCTGAAAGCTTTCCAGCACTTCTGGAGCGTATTCTTCAAACTGATCCAGGGCCGTGCCGGAAATGGAAAAACTGACCTTGAAACGCCCCTCGTGTCTGCGGATGAGTTCGAGCAGCACATCGTTCATGGGCAGATAGCATTTGCGGGCCACCTTGAGCAGAATGTCACAGTTGGCGTCCTCATCCTCATAGAAGGGGTTCGCCCCGATGTCGAAAAAGGTATAGTGGCGCAGCCGGTATGGCTGGTGTACCTGAAAATAAAAACAGACGGCGGGCATGGTTATTTACTCCGACAGACGGTGTTGTATGCTTCAAGAATACCTTGGGCCGCGCGATCCCAGGTGATGGATTTCAGTTCTTCGCGGCAGTTTTTGACCATTTCTTCGGCCAGACGGGGGTAGCTCAGCACAGCGCAGATTTTATTGGCCATTTCGCGGGTATCCCAGAAATCCACCTTGAGGGCGTTATGCAGAATTTCGGATACGCCGGATTGGCGGGAGAGCAGCACCGGCACGTCATACAACATGGCTTCCAGCGGAGCGATGCCGAAAGGCTCGGACACGCTGGGCATGACGTAAAGGTTGCTGAGGGCGTACATGCGATCCACGTCCGTCCCGCGCATGAATCCGGTGAAATGGAAGCGGCTTCCCATGCGCAACTGGCTGACCCGGCGCACCATGCGGGGCAGCATGTCGCCACTGCCCGCCATGATGAAGCGCACGTCCGGCAGGGTATCCAGCACCAGACGGGCGGCCTCCACAAAGTAGTCCGGCCCTTTCTGGAAAGTGACCCGTCCCAGAAACAGCACCCGCTTTTCCCCTCGGC
Organism: uncultured Mailhella sp.; assembly: GCA_910579055.1. GTDB lineage: Bacteria > Desulfobacterota > Desulfovibrionia > Desulfovibrionales > Desulfovibrionaceae > Mailhella. The sequence goes on from CAJTSU010000058.1 coordinate 8,793, forward strand.
ACAGTTCGGGGACTGCGCCGCGCTGTCCCGCGTTGCGGCGGGACACGGCGTTATAGACCACCACGACTTTTTCCGGGGGCACGCCATAGCGTCGTATGGCCGTATTGCGGGTAAGGTGGCTCACGGCAATGACCAGATCCGCCGCCAGCAGTCCGGCCTTTTCCACGGCGGCTACGGCCTCGTTGATGTTTTCGCCGCTGCGGTCGTATTCCGTCGCATGCAGGTGAACCACCAGGGGAAGGCCGGTCATGGCTTTGGCCAGCATTCCGGCCGGATAGGTCATCCAGTCATGGGCATGGATCACGTCAAAGCCGCTTGCCGTGTTTTCGTGCAGAGCCAGGGCGGCGGCCGCCTTGCCGTAACGGTACACCTCGCTCATGAGATCCGGCCCGTAGCCTCCGTGCAGTTCCGTCACATCGCTTTTGACGCCGGGCTCCACAAAGGTTTCCGTATGAACGGTCGAACCGCTCAGCATGCGGCGGCGTTCCGCATAGCTTTCTTCGGTATCGTAGGCCAGGAGCAGCGAATCCACTTCCCGCACGGATATCTGCTTGTGCCAGACGTCCAGCGTGGCACGAGACAGGCGGCGGACAGTCCGTTCGTCAACACGCACACCCGAAGCCGAGAGCAGACGCAGATGAGCGTCCATGCCGTTGCCCCCGCCCTTGAGGCGCGGGAGCACAAACAGAATATCCGCTCCATGTCTGGACAGACCCCGCGTCATCCCGTAACACGCCGTGCCCAGACCTCCGCTGATATGCGGCGGGAATTCCCAGCCAAACATCAGAACGCGCATGAGTTCATTTCTCCTCCGTTTCCGGTGCAGGCTGCGCAAAGGTTGCCTGCCGGGATGCTTTTCAACATGCAGTTCCTCCTCCAGTCATCTGGAATGTTTTTGATCGGAATGTTCATTGGCTCACAAGGTTTTGTGCCCCGACACAACGCAAGGGCGCGTTTAACATTTTTTGAAGTTAAAATGCTTCCGGTGTTGGGTGAAGCGAGACTTCATCGCGAAGCCGGAGCAGGCGCAATTCACATGCGCCGTAAAGCTTTTCCATAACATGAAATCACCGGGCCGAAACACAAGCTCCCGGCCTGTAGATATTTTTCAACAGCAAAATAGTCTGAAATCCAAATCCACACACTGTCGGGAAATTATTCCAGAGTGTGCTGACGCTTGCGCCTCCGGCGGTTAATTGTTTGTCAAGCCGGCATGTGAACAGGGCATGAAGACATTCTATCGTTGCACGTATACAGGATCTTTCGGAAGCAGGGCTTCCCATGCAGCATATGCCTCCGGTTCGGCTTTTTCAATAAGGCGCAGCAGTCGATAACATTCGGCCACACTCCACGCCTGGGCTATGCATCCGCCCGGAGCGTAGGGAGGGTTGCCGTTGAAAATTTCCGAAATACTACCCAGACCGGCATCGGCCAGATGGGAGGAGAACAGCGGCGTCAGGGTATCCAGCAGCGCCGCGGCCGCGCCCCGCGCGTCCCAGGCCGTTTTCAGCAGGGCTTCGCCATAGGCTCCCAACAGCCAGGGCCATACTGTGCCCTGATGATAGGCCGCATCTCGCCGGGCCGGTTCGCCTTCGCAATACCCCTTGTAGGCCGCATCATGCGGCGACAGGGTACGCAGCCCATAGGGCGTGAGCAGATTGTTCCGTACGCATTCCACCACGGGCGCCCAGTCGTCCGGATCCAGAGGGGAATACGGCAGGGATACGGCAAAAATCTGGTTGGGACGCACGGAAACGTCCTGAATGCCGTCACGCCAGACATCGGCCAGTCTTCCGTCCCCTCGCGCCACCCACAACCGCTGACGGAATGCTGCGCGCAGGCGGAGCAGCAGATCGGGGCAACGCCAGTTCGGCTCGTCATAGCGGCGGGCCAGTTCATCGGCAAAGGCCAGAGCGTTGTACCACAGAGCGTTAATCTCCACCGGGCAGCCGTGGCGCGGCGTCACGGGCGCGCCCCCCGCGTGCGCGTCCATCCAGGTGAATTGGGTGCTTGCGTCTCCAGTATGCAGCATGCCCTCCTCATCCATATGAGCCAGAGGTGCCCCGTTTTCAACAGTCACACCTCGTTTGTACGCGGTCAGGACTTCCTTGATGCGGGGCCAGCATTCTTCGCGGGCAAAGTTTTCCTTTTCCGGTGCCCAGATCAGCATCTGCTGCACGGCCCATACATACCACAACGAGGCGTCCACGGAATTGAAGGCGGGCCGTCTGCCTCCTCCGCCGAACAGGTTGGGGAAGACTCCTCCCTGCATCTGGCGCCCGGCGGCGGACAGGACATCTTCGCCCTTGTGCATGCGGCCCGCCACGAAGGTAAGGCCCGGCAGGGCAATGAACGAGTCACGCCCCCATACATCGAACCAGTGGTAACCCGCCGTCACGGCGGTGGAACCCTGGGCACGTTCCGGCGCATCCGGACGGCGCACAAGATAGCGGGCCGCTTCGCGCCGCAGTTGACCGAACAGCGTGGATGAGCGTTCGGTCAGCGCCAGACGGCGTTCGGTTTCCGCTGTCCACAGTTCGTCCAGCGGTTCCTGCGCCTCCTCTGTGGAGGCCGACAGCAGAATGGACGTGCCGGGCGTAAGCGCAATGTCGAATTGGCCTGGCAGAAACAGATCTTCCCGGGAGGGGTATCCGCGTTCCTCCTCCATGAAGTAATCCACATTCCGGCACCAGTCCGGGCCGGGGAGGAACGTGCTCTGCGCCCCATGCACCTGCATGAACAGGGGGGGCAGAGCGTTGTAGGGGCGGATGGAGAAGCCCGGAGAAGCTCCTCCCACCGGGAAGACGCCGACCTGAAGATCCATGTTCTCACGGGTCAGATCGTGGACGTTTCGGAAGGCCAGCAGAGGCTTGATGCGCAAGGTGAGCGCCGGAGCTTCCTCTCCGTTTTCCAAATCCAGATCAAGACAATCCACCGTATAGCGGATGAGCAACATGGAGCGCCCCCGCGCCAGCACGATTTCGCGTGTGAACAGCAAGGGGCCGATACGATAGCGGAACAGCGGCCAGTCGCCTGTTTCCATGTGCTCCAGATATTCGTGCCCTGTCGGATAATAGACGCCGGGATGTTTACGGCAGGAGAAGAAGAACTCACGACCCTCCGCAAGAACGGATTCCTCAAGGGTAGAGAGCAAAACATGGCGGCCGGGCGGATCGGCCAGATCCGTTACCAGCAGTCCGTGGTACTTGCGGGTGTTGCAGCCGGGCACAGTACCCGAGGCGTAATCCCCCAGACCGTTGGTCAGCAGCCACTCCTTGCGCAAAGCCCGGCGGATATTCTGACATGCGGGCTTATCGAACACGAACCTCATGTGCTCCCTCCCCAGCCGGAACCGAACCAATGAAGGCCGGTAATCTGGCCTTGTACGATTTTTTCAGACTGTATAAAAGACTATATGCAAATTCGGAAATAAGGTAAACCATAAAAAAAACATTCGCTCTGTTGTAGAATAGCTGAAACTATCCTTGACCGCCGGAGGCGCGAGCGCGGCGTTTTCCGCGCAAAACACAAGCGAGAACGAGTATCGGCAAAGCCGATCGAGCGTCATCAGGAGGTCGCGGAGCGGAGCCTTTGGGCGGCGCAGCCGCGCGAAGGCGCAAGCGAGCCGTCCGTGGATACATGCCTTTGGCCCGTGTGGAACACGGGCTCTCTCTGCGGCAACGGATGTTGCCGCCCGTGACGTAGTAAAAATACACGCCTCACACAGCGCCATCAACACGGTTCTACTACAGAGCCAAAAACATTCCGCCAAACGCGGTATGAAGGGGAAAGCCCATGCGTATCTTTGCTGCTGACATAGGCGGTACATACAGCCGCTTCGGCCTGTTTGAAACCGAAAGTTCCGCCGCCGGTCTGCACTGTCTGGCCGAGGCCCGCATATCCAGCTCGGTTCCGACCTTTGGCGCGTTGCTTGATCGTCTTTCCTCAACGTGCGCCGGGCTTTCGCCGGATATGGCCGACGCGGCGGCTCTGGCTGTGGCCGGGCCGGTACACGACAGAGACAGCATCCAGCTGACCAATCTGCCTTTTGCCGTGAACACGGCGGAGCTGCGCCGCCGTGCGCCGGGCATACGCGCAGCGTTGCTGAACGATTTTGAAGCGCAGGCTCTGGCTTGCCTGACTCCGGTCATGGCAAGAGCGTCGATCATGGCCGGAACGGCATCTCCGCCGGAAAACGCCGATGAAAGCAACACAGGGCCGGCTGTCTTTTGTTTTCCTGTTTCCGGCCGGCATTCGCCCTGCGCGCTGATCGGAGCGGGGACAGGGCTGGGGATGGCCATATTGACCCCGGACACATCCGAGCCGGGCGGAGCGCGGGTGCTCGCATCAGAGGGCGGGCACGCGGCATTCGCTTTTGCAGACGCGGGAGAGCGGGCTTTCGGCGATTTCACGGCAGCCCGCAAGGGGCTGGCCTATGCCCGGGGAGAGGATGTCCTGAGCGGATCGGGGCTGGCGCTGCTGCATGAATTTCTGACCGGCCGTATGCTGGAACCAGCCGGAATTACCGCTGATCCGGGCTTTGCAGACTCCGGTACTTGTCTTCAGTTCGCCCGTTTTTATGGCCGGGCCTGCCGCCATCTGGCTCTGACCTGCCTTCCTTCCGATCTGGTCATTACCGGCGGTATTGCCGCCCGC
>CAJTSU010000058.1:13458-19300 GCA_910579055.1 uncultured Mailhella sp.
TGTCCGTCTCTGGCGCGTCATACCGCCTTTCGGGAAGAGTTTCTCAATGCGCCTGGCCGACATCGCTCTCTGCTGGAAGGTGTGCGAATATGGCTCAATACAGACCAGAACAGCGGATTATGGGGCGCGGCTCTTGCGGGGCTGCGTTCCTGCGGGGCAGCCTCAGGTGAATTGCGGTGACGCCGGGCTGCGGAATATGGGCGGCGGAGTCTCGTTCCGCGGAATATCAGTCGTTTTCCGGATTGCGAGGGGAACAAGCGGGGGAGGAAAAATGCGAGAGGCGCTTGACCTGCCCGGTATGGAGATTGGCTGGTGAAGGCTGACAGGGTTCCCTGAAAGCCGGAAAGAGCGCTGGTATTCTCGTATCAACACTATTCTGGAACAGAGCCATTTTTTTATACATTATTCAAATTTGTTATGACTGACCTGCTCTCATCTGGAACCGAACGGGCCGGTTTGTTTCCGGCCCGTGGGTAATCATAGACTACTTGCCGGCATTGGGGAAGAAGAGTTGTTTGCCTTCCAGCTTGTAGTTGGCAATGAGTTCCTGAGTATCGGGCTTGACCCACCAGTCTTCAAATTTCATGGCCAGCTCTTTCTTGACGTTGGGGCACTGGGCGGGGTTCACAGTGATGACGCTATATTGATTGAATAATGCCTTATCGCCCTGCACCACGATTTCCAGAGGATTGGCGTCGCCCTGCTTGTTGGCGAACGTGATCCAGGTACCGCGGTCAGTCATGGCATACGCGCCTTTTTCGGCGGCAATGGCCAAAGTTACCATCATGCCCTGCCCAGCGGAAATATAAAAGGTTTCCTTGTCGGGATTGAGGCCGGCAGCTTTCCACAGCCCTATTTCCGCCTTATGGGTACCGGACTGATCACCGCGGCTCACAAAACCGGCTTTTGCATCATAAATAGTCTTCAGAGCTTCGGCGGTCGTTTTGCCGGAAACTTTGGCCGGGTCAGCTTTTGGGCCGACAATGACGAAATCGTTATACATGATTTGACGCCGGTCAATGCCGTGCCCGGCGTTCACAAATTCAATTTCAGCCGCAGGCGCATGCACCAGCAACACATCAGCGTCGCAATTTTTGGCGATTTCCAGAGCCTTGCCGGTACCTACAGCAACCCATTTGAGGTCAATACCGGTGTCCTTTTTAAAAACAGGATTAAGGAACTCCAGCAGGCCGGAATCCTGCGTGCTGGTGGTTGTCGCCATCATCAGCGTATCCGCGGCCTGTGCGGGCAGAACACAACAGGCGGCGAGCAGAGCGGCGAAAAGTGATTTACTGAGGCAATTCATAAATGTACTCCTGGTTGAAGATGTTATCTTTCCCGTTATTAGGGAAAGACCTGGGGCTTAATCGAGGCAGAGGCGCACGGCCCGTGAGGGGAAAAAGGCATAGATTTTTTTATGCTCACGCGGTTTGAGTTTTTCCAGAGCCGTGGTTTCTTGTGTGGAGCACAGCTTGTTGCCGTCCGCAAGTTCCACACAGATAAAGCTTTCCACTTTTTCCTGATGCACAGATTGTACGGTGCCGCACACGCAGTTGCGCAGGCTACACGATATTTTTTCCGCTGCAAGAGAGACGTGATCTGGATCGACCATGGCCGTCACCACCTGGTTCAGGCGAAGTTCCATGCGCATGAACTGCTTGATGGGGCATAATGCTGTAATCCGTACATCGGAAAAGGTGGTGACCTCTACGCTGACCATGCGCATTCCCATGCTGATATCGGTGACAATACCGAGAAAGGAATTACTGCCGCTCTCCGGTATAGACTGATTGCGTGAGACAATACCGGCACGCACGATACGTTTGGCCTCTCCGCCTGCGAATTCAAGAAATGCAGCTATTTGAGAGGCTTTCTGTTGACCGAGAAACTTCTGTACAAGGTTGAGCGGAACATGCAGTTCCAGAAGTTCCAGACCGCGGGAGTATCGAATGGCCCGAGGGCCGGCCAAATTGCTGCCAATCCCTAAGGGCTGGGCCACAGCATAGAATTTTTTGCGCACAAAACCTTGATCGAAACGCAGAAATCCAGTTCCCATCTGTTCAGCTTCCGGCAGGCTTAGAATACGTCTGACATGCTTCATGCAGGAAATGGGCAGCAGCACATCTCTGGCATTGGGACCCGGAACATGCAACATGCCGGTTATCGTGTCGACGGCGAGGTAAGCGTTCAAGTCCAGGACTTCACCCAGGCGCAGACCGCCATAGCGAATCAGCAGAAAAAGCAGATGAAGTCTGGAGCGAACAATTTTCCTCGCCGGGGTTGTGGCTTCGGATTCCCACCCTTCCCAGCGCAAAGTAAGCTGTTCAAGTTTATCCCGCGTGAGATGATTTGGCTGCATGTTATGCTGATCCGCTACGTTCAAGATGTTTCGCTCTTTTGGGACGGTGTACTGAACATACTCCAGAAGACGATTATTGTCACGCTTTTAGAAAAAAAAGAGCTTTTTGGTTCTCATATTTTGTAATATTAAATATTTCGGATTGATATTCGTCAGAATCAAGTCTGAAGCTGTGGGATGGTGGGTATAAACGCAATAAAACAATGCTTTTGACGAAGCTGTCTTAAATACGAAATATTCAATATTATATAGGCTGGAAGCGTCCTGAACCGGAACGCTTCTTTATCAGTTGTTATAAAAAGACAAGTAAAAATATGCAGGAAATGTTAAGTGTGCAGGCTCCCTGTTCCGCCCGACAGGGTGATGAATGGCTCTCTTCTGTGCGTGTATTGCCGGTGCGGCACGGAGTAAACATTGAGGAACCACGCATAAAAAAAGCTAAGACCGCCTGCTGTGGCTACGCCGGTCTGACCTGGAGTGCACAGCTTCCCGTGGCTTTGATTATGGCGGCGCACCGGGCCGCGTAACACTATTCTGGAACAGAGCCTTTCGGTTTGATGATGCGCGCCCCGATGATGAGGCAGATACAGCAGGCCAGGGCAAGAAAGAGCGCATTGTTGAGACTGCCGAGATACTCGGACAGCAGGCCGATGCAGGGCGGAGCGAAAAGCAGGCCGCCAAAGCCTAGCGAAGTAACGATTGCCACGGCGTTGGTGGGGGAAATGTCTGTGCGCTTGCCCGCTGCACTGAACAGAATAGGCACAATGGCGGAAAGCCCCATGCCCATGCAGGCGAACCCGGCGAGGCAGAGCAGAGGCCAGGGCGAAAAAACGGCAATGGCCATACCTGTGGTGGCAATCACGGCGAGGATGCGCATCAGGGTATGATCTCCCATGCGTTCCCGCAGGCGATCCCCGTACAGCCTGGCGATGACCATGGTTGTGGAGAAAGCCGCATAGGAAAGAGCGGCCACCTGCTCACTTGCGCCCTTGGAGTCGAACAGCAGTACGGGCCCCCAGTCTCCTACAGCGCCTTCGGCAGTATAGGAACATGCGGCAAGCAATCCCATGATGATGACCGCCGCAGGAGGAAAACCGGCGTTTTTTGCAGGGCGTTTTTCAGGGGAAATTTGTTTTGTGGACGTTTCCTGGGGCATATCGTCCAGCAGGCGGGACGCGGCAAACGGATAGAGACACAGGAAAAAGCCTGCAAGCAGGCAAAAATGCTCGAAAGGGCCAACGCCAAAGCCTGCCATGACTGCGCCGCTTATGGCGCCTATAAGGCCCCCTGCGCTGTACATGGCGTGCAGGCCGGACATGCGAGGTCTGCCTTCGGCTTTTTCCACCAGTGTGCCCTGGGTACCCATGGCGACCTGGGCGCAACCCGTGGCGATGCCCAGGCAGAAGAACGCCGCGCTCAGCCCGGCGAAGCTGCGCGGTATCCCCAGCAGAGGAATACAGAGCAGCAGCGCGAAACCGCTAAGGTTTTGTACCAGACGGCTGCTCCATCTCACCTGCGCCCACCCCGCAAGCGCAAAGGCAATCACGCCTCCGGCGCCGACGCAGAGCAGGGCAAGCCCCAGACTGCCGTCGTCAAGACCGGTATTGGTCTTGATGGCCGGGACTCGGGACATGACTGTACCGTAGGCTATGCCCACAATGGTGAAAAAGTACGCGCAGGCCCAGCGGGAAACTGTGTGGTTGTGAGGAAGAAAGGCGAACATCGGTAACTCCGTTGCTGTATGGTACGTTGTGCGTCCAACCGCTTTTAGGAAGCGGGTGCATTGAAGTCAATACATGAATGCGAGAAATGACACAGCCGCATATGCGGCATTTTTGAAACAGTTTCCGGCGAATTTGCATGTTCAAAAAAGAGCTCATGAATGCCTTCAGGGAAGGCTCTCATTTGTCCTGTTTTTGTGGCAGGAAGCAACAATATTTCCACAAGTATCCCCGGCTCTTTGAACTTCCATCTGGCCGCTCGCGTTGGGCATGGTGGTAGCGTCGCAAACGAATTACGGCACGTCACCGGCGGAGGATTCCTTACTGGAGACGCAATTTTTGCCTGAAGAGGAACGGGAGGAAGCTTTCGGCCTGCCTCTCCAGGATGCGGAACGCGCTTTTTGTCACGCTCTTTTACCGTAATCTTGAAGAAAACGCGGTACGGCGGGTAAGGGCATTTCTGGCTCGTCAGGAGTGAGTTTTGCCTTTTCCGTCTTTAAGATGAGTAAGGGCAAGGGCACATTGCAACGCAAGAAACAGCCCGCTCAATACAAAAATGGCTTGGTACGAACCGCCGCAGGCAAGAATCATACCACCGATGATGGGACCTGTCGTCTGCGACATGCGCATAAAGGTATTGCTCGCGGCTATGGCCGCAGTGCGGGCTGTGCCTTCGCCGAGATTGGACATCACATAGCTGAGCGAAGGCTGGGTGACTCCGTCATTCATAGCGCAAATAAGCAGGGGGAAAAGCAGCATCCACAGGGAAGGCAGACAGGGCATGACTAACATGCCAAGCGCAGCAAGAAGCGCGATGCCTCCCACAAGTTGGCCGATACGCAATTTGCGGTTCCAGGACATGAGCATAGAACCCGCAGGCATTCCACACATTCCCAGCGCATAGATTAGTCCAATATCCCCGGCCGTCGCATGGAAGCGCAAATCGGCATACAGGGGGTAGAAAGTCATAATTGTGCCCATGGTCACAAAAACATTACAAAAAGAAATGGCGAACACATACAGGGCCTGTCTGCTTTTTACAATCTCCAGTGCTTGAACAAGATAGGTTCTGAGCGGTGGCACAGGGGCCTTGGGTGTGGAAGGCATTAAAAGGGTAGCGGCAAGCAGGGGCAAATTGCTCAATGCGGGGATGAAAAATGCATAGCGCCATCCGGCGACTTCAGCGAGCCTTCCCGTCAGGATGGGGAATACCAGGACGCCCACACTCAGTACTGCGAATGACCTGCCCATATATTTGCCCCGTTCCGGGCCGCTGAACAGATCGCCCATCAGGCTCGTATTGAACAGGGAAAGAGAGGCTCCTCCCACGCCCTGCACCAGACGCCAGAAAATGAGTTCAACCAAACTGTCCGCCAGACCGCAGCAGAATGTGCCGAGCGTAAAGAAAAACACACAGGGGGCAAGCAGCTTTTTTACAGGAACGCGATCTGCCAGAATACCGTAAATCGGCGTCATGAACATGCAGGGAAGGGCGAAAGCAAAATTAATCAGCGCGGCGGCAGAGTCAGTTATGGTCAGGTGCGCTTTGATGAGCGGCAAGACGGGCATAACGGCAGGCACAGGATACGATGCGGCGAAGGAAACCGCATATACAATCCAGTGGGCGGGGAAAGCTCTTCGGGCTGAGCCGTGGGGTGCAAGAGGAAACGACATGAAAACATCCTTCGCTCGGACGCTCTGTTGTAGAATAGTGTTGAAAATAACCTTGGCCGCCGGAGGCGCGAGCGTTAGCGCGTATGGA
>CAJTSU010000059.1:0-11374 GCA_910579055.1 uncultured Mailhella sp.
TGCCGCGCCGTAACGCGAGCGATTTTCGTGCCTTTCCGTCAAGCCGCTTTGCGGCCTGGACGGCGCAAATGCCGCGAAGCGCGGGTTTGTCATCTGTCTGATTGAAGATGAAGTATTGAATGTTGTATGGCACGGGTTACGCTCTGGTTCTTCAGGCCGTTTTCGTGCAGGCCTTTGCTCGACTCACCGCACAAAAACGCTGTGCCCCCCCACATATTTTTCTAAAATTTGCAGAGCAGCACTTTTTTACTTGACTCAACACGTCGTTGAGGGTAATAACGTATTCCTCGGGTCGTTAACTCAGGCGGTAGAGTACCTGCCTTTTAAGCAGAGAGTCGCAGGTTCGAATCCTGCACGACCCACCAACTTTCCGTTTCAAGAAGCCCCGCAAAATATTAAACATTTTGTGGGGTTTCAGTGTTATGAACGTACGCGTTCAAGGGCAGAAGGCATGGCGGATACGCTTGCTCCAATGTTAAACGGCATTGATAAGCCGAACCCCATCGCCGGCAGGGTATTGACCTGCGAGAGCATGGCCGCGGCGGATCGGTTCAGGGTCTGCGATCTGGTGAAACCGGTCATTTTCCCGGCCGTATCCACCTTCTCTGAGCCAAGCATCTTCCTTCCGTAGGAATTTTGCCGCGCAGACCTCTTTTTCCGAGGAGTCTTCATGCCTGCCGCAGCCCATCTGCACCGCCAGCTCTTCAGCCTGACCGGCCCGATTTTTGTGGAACTGCTTTTGATCATGCTGCTCAGCGCGGTGGACGTGATCATGCTCAGCCAGTATTCCGACAATGCCGTCGCGGCTGTAGGCGTAGACGCCCAGATACTGAATATGGTGTTCCTTGTTTTTGAGGTATTCACGGCGGGCACCACCGTGCTCTGCGCCCGCTACCGAGGTGCCCGCGACCCGGAAAATGTCACACGTATTATTGGCATTTCTCTGCTTTTCAACAGCATTTCCGGCTTTGTCGTGAGTGCAACGCTGACGCTGTTTGCGGAGCCCATTCTGCATCTTATGGGCATACGGGCCGATCTGATGGCCGACGCAGTCTCATACATGCGCATCGTGGGAGGCATGGCTTTTTTGCAGGGGTTGGCCTTTACTATTTCAGCCGTGCTGCGCAGTATGGAAATGGCCTCCGCCCCCATGCTCGTCACCCTGCTCATGAATCTCCTGAACATGGCAGGCAACTACACGCTGATTTTCGGGAATTTCGGAGCTCCCGCCCTGGGCGTGACCGGCGCGGCCATTTCCACCTCCGCCTGCCGCGCCGTAGCACTTTGCCTTCTGGCCTTCATTCTGTTTCGCAAGGGTGTCCGCGTTCCCTTTTTCCTTTTCCGCCCCTTCCCTTTCAGCAAACTACGGGAGTTGCTCGCCATCGGCCTTCCGGCCGCCGGGGAATTCTTTTCCTACCAGTTCTCCCAGCTTGTCATCACCTTTTTCATCAACAAACTCGGCAATGAAGCTCTGGCCGCCCGCACCTATTGCGTGAACATCATCATGTTTTCCTATCTGTTCGCCGGTGCCATTGGTCAGGGCGGGTCCATTCTGGTAGGCTGGCTTATCGGCAGACATCGTATCGACGCAGCCTACAAAATGGGTTGGTTCTGCTTCAAGGCCGCGCTGGCCGTAACCGTAAGCATATCCGTCATAACCGCACTGCTCGGCCGCGCCATCGTGCCGCTGTTGACGGAAAACCCGGAAATTATCCACCTGTGCGTGACCATTTTGTTTATTGATATTTTGCTGGAGTTCGGCCGGCCGGTGAACATCCTGGCGGGCTTTATGCTGCGATCGGCCAGCGATTCCAACTATGTCTTCATCGTCGGCGTCACCGTGATGTGGACTGTGGCCACCGCATTGAGTTATGTATTCGGCATCACTTTGGGCTGGGGGCTCGTGGGCATGTGGGCCGCCTTCACCATGGACGAACTCATCCGGGCTTTTTTGCTGGCGAGGCGCTGGCGCAGCCTGAAATGGGCGATAACATTCCGCGCCCGCACATGATTCCACAGGAGATATCGCATGAACAAGCGCAAGAGCATTTGCGTGCTGGGCAACTGCGTCGCGCACCGGCTCCAGAATATGCTCGCGGCAAACGCGGCGCTGAGGGAACATCATGCGCTCGTATACATGCCCATGATCCATGAGAGAGCCCGCCTGCCCAATGGAAAATCAGAACTGGAACGCATGGCGCAGATCGCGCTTTCCTGTGACTGCATTCTGACGCAGCAACTCTTCAATTTCGGCCCCTGCAATACAAGAGAACTACGCGCCGGACTCTCCTCCGGACAAACGCTTCTGACTTTTTCCGCACCGGATTTCGGAGGGTATTTTCCTGATGTATGCCGCCTTTCCGGTAAAACACGGCTGCGCTTCAACCCCGTACTGGACTGGGACAGCCGAATTTTTTTCGCCTGCTTCGTGAAAGGTGTTTCCATTTTCGAGGTGGAACAAATCTACCTGACCCATCCCATGTTCGGACAGAAAGCCATGCTGACCAACGCAGCCACGTCGCTGGAACGTTATGCAAAACGTGAACAGGGCGTGGATATTCCCACCGGGGATTATGTAGCGCGGCACTACACGGCGCGGCGCTTGTTTTACAGCGACATGCACCCGGCGGATGAGGTCTTGGCCCTGCTGCGCAATCGCGTGCTGGAAGCCCTCAACCTGCCGCCGCTTCCCGAAAGCGCACCGCTTGAGGTAGAAAGTTTCGGTTTCAACCGCTGGCCGGTCATTACCCGGGCGCAACGCCCGTTTCGCTTTCCGGGGCAGGAATACTTTCTGTTGGCCAATGTACGCCACAGTATTGAAGATGTCGCCATGTCCTACTACAGCTTTTACGATTTCCATCCCCATGTGGTGGAAGCGAATCTGCCGCTTGCAGAAGGAGTGCTCTGAACGCAAAGGAGCATCCTGAATATCACGCCAGAGTAATTTCAAAATGCGCGGCTCCGCCTTGAGCCGGAGCCGCACTGTGCGGAACGCCGTTCTCCAGACAGGACGGCCCGTTTACAGCTCCAGCGCATTGACGTGGATGATTTTTTTGGCCCGGTAGGACATCTGCTCGATGGTGCCCAGCACGTCCACGAACCTCATGCCGGTTTCAGGGTCGCAGGTATTTTTGCGGATACGGTGGATATGCAGGGTGCGGAACTCTGCTTCCATGTCGCGAACCCGTTGTACGAGTGCATCCAGTTCCGCCGTGTTTTCAATCGGTTGTGTAAAGCTCCCCACAGCGGCTTCCACAGCCTGACGGCATTCGGCATACATAATGTGCAGCCCCTGGAGCGCGTCAGAGGAAAAGTCGCGGCTTCTGGCCTTGCGGTATTCATAAAGCTGGAGCAGCTTTTTCCCGTTATCGCCTATGCGTTCCAGATCCCCGGCGCTGCTGACCAGACCGTGCAGAAACTTGGCGGCCTCATCAGAAATTCCCGCGCGGAAAAGCCGTTCGGAATAATGCGAAATTGCGCGCTGAAGTTCGTCCGCATGGTTTTCCTGACGCAGGATTTCTTCAGAGCGTTCCGCCTTATCGTTGAAGAAGACGTCTTCCACCGCGTCCATCAGCTTCAACGTTTCTTCTCCAAGGTGAATACATTCATTTTTTACCGCTTCTACGGCAATTCCCGGAGTCACGGCAATCAGTTTGGGGTCGAGAAACTGCACACCGGGAAATTCCATTTTTTCCCGCACAGGGATAAGGCGGTTGATCAGGCGGGCGAAAAGCCCCACAAAGGGGAGAAAAAGAATGGTGTTGCACACGTTGAACAGCGTGTGCGCGTTGGCGATCTGGTGGCCGATGCCATGGGCTGTGGACTGGATAAAACCCATATACAAAGGCATGAGCGGCAAAAAGATGACTACCCCGACCACGTTGAACAGCACATGGGCGGCGCAGGCCTGCTTGGCCGCGCGGCTGGTGCCGATGGAGGCCAGAATGGCCGTGATGGTGGTGCCGATATTGTCGCCCAGCACAATGGGGATGGCCGCCTCAAGCGGCAGAAGCCCCTGCGTGCCGAGAGCGATGGTCAAGCCCACAGTGGCGGAACTGGATTGCACCAGCAGCGTGAGCAGCATGCCCGCCGTCAGCCCCAGCAAGGGGTGATGGCTGAACATGAGGAATATGTCTTGTCGGGTCCGCAGAAAGTCCATGGCTCCTTCCATGGTCTGCATGCCGATGAACAGCAGTCCGAACCCCAGCATGCCGCTTCCCATATGGGACAGCCGCCGCTCTTTATTGAGAAAGCCGAGCAGCACGCCGACGATGACGAACAGGTAGGCGTAATCTTTAATTTTGATGGCCAGAAGCTGGCCGGTCACAGTGGTGCCGACGTTGGCTCCCATGATGACGCCGATAGCCTGTTTCAGCGTCATGAGCCCGGCATCCACAAAGCTCACCGTCATCACCGTGGTGGCGCTGCTGCTCTGGATGAGCACGGTCACTCCGGCTCCTACCAGTACGCCCAGAAAGGGCGTTTTGGTGAGCATGCCGATGATCCGGCGCATATTGTCCCCCGCCAGCCGCTGGAGGGATTCACTGATGAGCCGTATGGCAAAGAGGAAAAGGCCGACTCCTCCCAGGAGCTGAACAAGATGAGCTAACGTCATACGGAAACCTCGCGCTCGTGGAGCTGGTTGGCGTGGAGAGAGTCAAGACGTGCCGTGTTTCGGAACAGGCCGCAGAAATTTGGCAAAATCAGCAGGTTTTGGCAAGAAAACATTGAAAAACGCTCTGCTGCAGAAAGGTGCTGCAAAAAGAGACACGAATCGGACGTTTGCTCAATAAAAACCCCCGGCCAGTTGTCTGGATGACCGGGGGCAGGGAAGATGCTCGCTATTCTCTTTGACGCTATTACAGCACCATGTTGATACCGCTGTGCGGGGTGTGTCTTTTTGCTTTGGCACGGATGGCAACATACTCGCTTGCGTTTTGCGTTCAAAACGCTGCGCCCGCGCTTCCGGCGGCCAAGGTTATTTTGTCCACGCCACGCTCTGACAGAGCCTTCTCTTTTATTTCAGGTCTTCAATGAGTCCGCTGAGTATGGAACTTTGCTTTGCCATGTCTGCGGTAGCCTGGGCCGCATTGTCCATGGCGGAGGCCGTTTCATTGGCGATAGCGGAGTTTTCATTGATAGCCTGCGTGATCAGCTCCGACGCCTTGGCCTGCTCCATGGCGGCATTGGCGATGGCCTGCACCTGCTCGGCCACAGTCTGCGAGAAGTCCACAATGGCCTGAAGTGCGCTGCCGGACTGGTTGGCCAGAGCTGCTGTGGCGTTGATGGATTCCACTGCCTGCCCCACGCTGGAAGCATTGCTTCTGGCTCCGTGCTGGATGGCTTCAATAACGCTGACCACTTCCTTGGTGGCATGCATGGTCTTTTCCGCCAGCTCGCGTACGGAGTCGGCCACTACAGCAAAGCCCCGGCCGGATTCGCCCGCCCTCGCGGCTTCAATGGCGGCGTTGAGCGCCAGCAGGTTGGTCTGATCCGCGATATCGGAAATCACGCTGATCACATGCCCCACGCCGTCCGCATGCTTTTGCAGATCGCCCATGCCGGTCTGGATTTCCAGCGACTGAGTTTCAAGCTGTTTCATGGACAGGAGCATTTTTTCCACCAGAGCCTCACCTGACTTTGCCTGTTCCATG
Organism: uncultured Mailhella sp.; assembly: GCA_910579055.1. Lineage (GTDB taxonomy): Bacteria > Desulfobacterota > Desulfovibrionia > Desulfovibrionales > Desulfovibrionaceae > Mailhella. The sequence continues at coordinate 5,655 of CAJTSU010000059.1, forward strand.
GCCTGCTGGCTGAGCTGGGCGGCATTGCCCGCGTTGCCGTTGATTTCCGTAATGGAGGCATTCATTTGCGTCATGGCTGAAGCTGTTTCCTGCAACTGATCGCGCTGCTGGGCCGTACCGTTGTTAACCTGCACAATCTGCGCGGAGAGTTCCTCGCTGGCGGAGGCAAGGCTCTCCGCCACCTGCCGGGAGGAGTTTGCCACTTCGATCATGGTTGCATGGGCCTGTTCGATTTCTTTCTGACGTACATGGGCATCCGTAGTATCGATCCAGATGCTGAGCACACTGGTGAGCTTGCCGTGATCGTCAAAAAGCGGCGCGGCCTGGGTGAGCGCATACCGGGCTTCACCTTTGTAGGTGGTGAAGGGCAGTTCCTTGCTGTCGGGTTGACCGCTGCGCAGGCAGCGCACAGAGGCGGTTTCCCTGTCCGGATCACGGAAGAGGAAATCGCCCGAGGTTTTGCCGTAATAATCCTCGGGACGGCCCGAGGCTTCCAGCAGATTCACCATGTGCTTGTTGGCAAAATGCAGTATGTTTTCCGTGGTATAGATGGCCGTGGGCACGGGCAGGCCATTGAGTACGCTTTCCGAAAAGGCCAGCTGATTGTTGAGATGCCCCACCATGCTCCGCAGCGCTTCGGCCAGTTTGCCGAACTCGTCACGGCGTTCGAGATCCATGGAGCATTCCCGGTTGCCGCTCGCGCAGTCCGAGGCAAAGCGCATGAGCTTGTTCAGCGGGCGCATAATGGCGTTATGCAGGGCCAGAATGCTGACAAGGGAGATAAGCACGCCCAGGCACAGAGCTGTGAGGCTGAACAGATCGGCCTTTTTTCTGGCCTGTTCCGCGCCGGCTGTTGCCGCTTCCTGTTCGTGAAGGAGCAGAGTGTTCGCTTCATTCAGCCCGGCCAGCACGGCATCCAGCGCGGGGATGGAATCCTTTGTCAGAATGGCCCGCGCGCGGGCCGTATCGCCTGCTTTTGCGGCAGCGGAAATTTCAAGCGCACTTTTGTGAAGCGCCGTGTGCGGCGCATCAATTTTGCGTAATGCCTGGCCGAGGCCGGGGACGAGGTTCTCTGCCTGCCTGCGTTCCTGACTGGCATACCACTTGCCGAAGGCGCACTGTGTAGAATCTGTGACAAGATTGAGCTCGCTGGAACTCTCCATCGCCACATAAAGCGCAAGAGTTTGTGCCCATTTGAAATGATCAATGGCCCGGTTCAGGAAGGTTGCCCGGAGTTCTTCGCACTCTTCCACTCTGTGCGCGCTCTCGCTCATCAAAGACTGCGCGCGGTATGAAACAAAGGAACTGCCGATGATGACGAGAGCCAGAGGCAAGATGCATACCAGCAGCTTGCCCCATACCTTGAGATTTTTCCACATAGCAAAACTCCCCTGGTGAGCCTGCGCCTGGACTGATGGCTATTCGTCCTGAAAGCCGAGAACTCAGACCATAGCAGAAATAAAAATGCAATTTAAATTTATCCTATCGGATAGTCAAAAGAAAAATTAAGTACGCCTTGTTGTAAAATGGTGTTAAAAATTTTCTTGACCGCAGGAGGCGCGAGCGCAGCGAGCTTGGAGGCCGAGCCGAAGGCGGCGAAGCGGGGTTTGTCATCAGTCTGGCCCGTGTGGAACACGGGCCGCTTTGCGGCAACGAAGGTTACCGCCCTTGCTGGAGCAAAGGCATACGCCACGCACAGAGCTATCAACACGGTTCTCCAGAACCTTTTCCATGTTCTTCTTGCTTTTGTTTTACCAACGGGCTAATCTGTCAATTTCCAAAAAACAGAGAGGAAAAGCAAGACGTTAGGCTCTGTTCCCAGATAAAGAGCTTCCTTAATAACGTGGCCCCGGAACTGTTATGAGCAATATCCTGCACCGCCTGGGCAGGCCTTCCAGGCATCCCTCCCTGCCTCCCTACGACTTTCGCCGCGCCCTGCCCTGGACCGCCTTTGTCGCCATACTCTTCTGGCTCAACTATTCCGGCCGCGCCACGCTGAGCCCCCTTTTGGTCAGCGTGGAACGGGATCTGGGGATTGGCCATGCGGCGGCAACCTCACTCCTGTTCATGCAAAGCCTGGGCTTTTGCATTGCCCAGTTTATGTGCGGCTTTCTTCTCAGCCGGGTGCTCCCGCGCCGCATGACGGCCTTTTCCCTGATCTTTTCGGGTGCGGCCTTTCTGTTCATGCCTTTGGCCCAAAGTCTGAATGTGGCCCGCCCCATCTTTTTCGCCTTCGGCTTTTTTGCGGGGTTTTACTTCCCGGCGGCCATGTCTACCCTGTCCAGCCTGGTCTACCCCAAGGACTGGGGCAAGGCTGTGGCCGTGCACGAGTTTGCGCCCAATGTCGGATTCATCTGCATTCCGCTCGTGGCGCAGGCCCTTTTGCTTTATTTGCCCTGGCAGGGGGTGTTCTTTACCGTAGGCCTCTCTCTGCTTTGCGGCGGGCTGGGCTTCGCCGTTTTCGGACGAGGAGGAGGAAGCCACGCGGCCCCGCCCTCCTTCCGGGGTGTGCATGATATCGTATGGAATCCGGCGACCTGGGCGCTCATGGCCCTGCTCACCATCAGTTGTATCGGCGAATTTTCCGTGTACAGCATCCTCCAGGTCTATCTGGTACAGGACGTCCATCTCAGCCCCGAAGGAGCCAATGTAGCCATTGCGGCAACCCGCGTGCTTACCCCCGCCGCCGTGGTGCTCGGCGGCATTGTGGCGGACAAGAAAAACCCTTATGTGGTGCTGGCGGGCGGGCTTGCCCTGCACGCCCTCGCCCTGGCGCTCATGTGCCTGCCTTCCCGCTTCTGCGCCCTGCCGGGCATGGGGCTTCAGGCTTTTGCCATCGCACTGCTCTTCCCTTCCCTGTTCAAGGCCATGGCTTCGGCCTTTCCGGCTGATCGGCAGGCTCTGGTCATGTCTCTGACCATGCCGCTGGCCTCGCTGCTCTCCGCCGGCGTGGCCCCCATGTTTCTGGGGTGGTGCGGAGAAATATGGAGCTTTTGCGCCGGACTGGCTGCGGTTGGGGCAGCCTCCCTGCTCAGCTTGCTGGCCGTGCGCCTGTTGGCCCGCTCCTGATACTATAGAACATCACATTGAACGGAAAAGCGCTTTGCCGAAAGCGTGGCATCGGTTCGCCTAACCACCAAAATACGCCTCCGGCGATCAAGGTTATTCTCAACACCACGTTATACCAGCCAAACAGTTTTTCACCTTCAGCCTCTTCAGATTGCTATGGACAAAACCTTCAGGCTTCCCGCACAGGACATTCTCGAACACGCCCGCCGCTGCCTCCCCGACATGAGCGCCTTTCTGCGCGATCTCATCCGTTTGCCCTCGACCAGTTGCCATGAAGAAGCTGTCGTTCGCCGCATCATCGCGGAAATGGAAAAACTCGGCTACACGGCGGAAATCGACGGTATGGGCAACGCCCTGGGCCGCATGGGCTCCGGTTCCCGTCTGCTGGCCTACGACGCCCACATCGACACCGTGGGGCCGGGCGACCTGTCCAACTGGAGCTTTGATCCCTATATCGGATTTGAGGACGATCAATGCATCGGCGGGCTGGGCGCTTCAGACCAGAGCGGCGGCATGGCGGCCATGCTCTATGGTGGAAAAATCATGGCCGACTTGAAGTTGCTGCCGGAAAACGTCTCTGTTCTTATGGCGGGCACAGTGCAGGAGGAAGACTGCGACGGGCTGGGCTGGCAATATCTTATCCGCGACTTCCTTGCCGCGCGCGGTCTGCGCCCGGAGGCGGCAGTCTCCACCGAACCCACGGACGGCGGCATCTATCGGGGGCATCGGGGCCGTATGGAAATCAGGGTGGAAATCAAGGGCCGTTCCTGCCACGGTTCCGCGCCCGAGCGCGGAGATAACGCCATTTTCGCCATGGGTCATGTCCTGCCTGAATTGGAACGCCTTGCCGATCGGCTGGGAGACGATTCCTTCCTCGGCAAGGGCAGTCTTACGGTTTCGGAAATCTTCTTCTCCTCCCCCTCGCGCTGCGCCGTGGCCGACGGATGTGCCGTTTCCATTGACCGCCGCCTCACCGCCGGGGAAGATGTGGATCTGGCTCTGGATCAGATCCGGGAACTTCCTTCCCTCAAAGCCCTTGGCGATCGGGCAACGGTAAGCCTGTACCGCTATGACAAGCCCTCCTGGACCGGACTGAGCTACCCTGCCGACTGCTTTTTCCCAGCCTGGAGCATTCCTGCGGATCATCCGCTCTGTCAAAGCTCCCTGAACTGCTGGAAAGAACTTTTTCCTGCTGAAACGCCCCGTTTGGACAAATGGACTTTTTCCACCAATGCCACGGCTATTGCAGGCATGTTCGGTATTCCGGTAATCGGCTTCGGGCCGGGCCGGGAACATCAGGCTCACAGCCCTGATGAAAAAACATGGAAGCAGGATCTGGTGCGTTGTGCGGCATTTTATGCGGCTCTGCCCGCAATGTGGGCATGAAGCCTCATGTTGCCGGAAGCCGCTGCCCCCCTTCCTCCATAATATACTCTTTTTACAGGATTTCTTCGGCCTGTTTCACCACATGTTCCACGGTGAAGCCGAAGTGGCGGAAGAGGTCTTCTGCCGGAGCGGATTCACCGAAAGCGGTCATACCGATGACGCGGCCATCCAGCCCGACGTACTTCCACCACCAGTCCGCGGCCTGGGCTTCCAGCGCGACGCGGGCGCGTACAGCGGAAGGCAGTACGGCTTCCCGGTAAGCTGCTTCCTGCCGGTCGAAGACTTCGCAGCAGGGCATGGATACCACGCGCACGCGGCGGCCCTTTGCTTCCAGCGCTTCGGCAGCGTTAACTGCCAATTCGACTTCTGACCCGCTGGCAATAAACACAAGCTCGGGGACTCCCGCACAATCGCGCAATATGTAGCCCCCGCGCCGGATGAGAGCCGACTGTTCCGCATTGCGTTCCTGGCGGGCAAGGCCCTGCCTGCTCATAACCAGACAGGTAGGCCCGTCTGCACGCTCAACGGCGCTGATCCAGGCGACGGCGCTTTCCGCTCCGTCGCAGGGGCGCCATACATCCACTCCCGGCGTCAGACGCAGGCCGGCGCTCTGTTCCACGGGCTGATGCGTCGGGCCGTCCTCTCCCACACCGATGGAATCGTGGGTCAACACCCAGATCACGCGCTTTTTCATCAGCGCAGCCAGGCGAATGGCGTTCTTGCAGTAATCCGAGAACACCAGAAAGGTTCCGCCGTAGGGAATGAAACCGCCGTGCAGGGCGAAGCCGTTCATGATCGTGCTCATGGCGAATTCGCGCACGCCATAGTGAATATAGTTGGCGCAGAACTTGCCGGGCGCAAGCGCTACGGCGCCATTGAATTTCGTGCCCACGGAACCTGTCAGATCGGCGGCTCCGCCCACCAGTTCGGGCAAAGCGGGCGCGATGATATCCAGTACGCTCTTGCCTGCCGCGCGGGTGGCGATTTTCCTGCCGCCGTCTACCGGCGCGCTCATCACGCGCACGGCTTCCTCCGCGATTTCCGGCCAGGAGGCGGGCAGCTCCCCCTTCATGCGGCGCGTAAACTCGGCGGCCAGTTCCGGATATGCTTCCGTGTAACGGGCAAACAGCTCATTCCAGGCATCCTGCGCACGTTTTCCGGCAGGACGGGCATTCCAGGCGTCGTACACTTCCTGCGGAATGGTGAACGGCTCGTGCTTCCAGCCCAGAGCCTTCTTTGTTTCCGCAGCTTCGTCCGGGCCAAGA
>CAJTSU010000059.1:11410-18977 GCA_910579055.1 uncultured Mailhella sp.
CCCGAAGTTCCCGCCTTGTGCGGGGAGCCGTATCCGATCACCGTCTTGCAGCAGATCAGGGTCGGCTTGTCGTCACGAGTCAGGGCCTCACGAATGGCGGCGTCCACCGCCGCGCCGTTCAGTCCGTCCACATCGCGCAGCACGCGCCAGCCGCAGGCTTCAAAGCGGGCCGGGGTGTCATCGGCAAACCAGTTATTCACCTTGCCGTCGATGGAAATATCATTGTCATCGTACAGGGCAATCAGCTTACCCAGCCCCAGCGTCCCCGCCAGCGAGCAGGCCTCCTGCGATACCCCTTCCATCAGACAGCCATCGCCAAGAAAAACCCAGGTACGGTGATCGACAATATTCAGGCCGTCACGGTTGAAGCTCTGCGCCAGCATGCGTTCAGCCAGCGCCATGCCTGCGGCCGTGGCAAGCCCCTGCCCCAACGGCCCGGTGGACATATCCACGCCGGGCGTACGGTCGCATTCCGGATGGCCGGGCGTCAGCGATCCCATTTGGCGAAAATTGCGGATCTCGTCCATGCTCAGAGCATACCCCGTCAGATGCAACAGCCCGTATAACAGCATGGAGGCGTGACCGTTGGACAACACAAAACGGTCGCGGTCAAACCAGGCCGGATCGGCAGGGTTGTGTTTCAAAAAACCGCGCCACAGGGATTCCGCCATGTTAGCCATGCCGAGGGGTGCGCCGGGATGACCTGATTTGGATTTCTCAACAGCGTCAATAGCCAGCGCGCGCAGGGCGTTAGCAAGTTCGGAACGATTGGGCATATAACCTCCAGCGCCGGTAAAGCCGGGCCGCGCTTGCCCCGCGCGGGGCGTTTTCCGTACCGGTTCAGGAAGATATTTCCCTGCGCGGCGGATTTTTTCAGAACAATTTTACCTTGAAAATATACATGGCCGGAACACAGAACAGTTCAGCTCTGCAAGGCTATACCGCAAACAAAAACAGCGTGCAAACATTCCATTTCCCTGACCTCCTGATGACGCTCGATCGGCCTTGCCGATACTCGCTCTCGCTTGCGTTTTGCGCGCAAAACGCTGCGCTCGCGCCTTTGGCGGTCAAGGTTATTTTCAACACTATTCTGCAACAATGCGTTTCCTTTTGCACAGCAGCACGCCCGTGAAAAATTATCCCGCGGCGGCATTGAAGGCGGCAAGGCGTTCCGCAAGGGGGGGATGCCCGAAAAAGGCCGAACCGGAAACCAGCACATCAGCCCCGGCACGGGTCAGTTCTCCCGTATTTTCCGGCGTCACTCCGCCGTCCACCTGGACATGGCAGGCACGTTCGCCGAGCATGGCCCGCAAAACGCGAATCTTCCTGTACGTGGCGGGCAAAAATTTCTGGCCGCCGAAACCGGGGTTGACGCTCATGAGCAGCACCATATCCACGTCATCCAGCACATACCCCAGCGCCTCCGGGGGCGTGGCGGGATTGAGAGCCACGCCCGCCTTCATACCCAGGCGGCGGATCTCTGCCAGCGTGCGTTGAAGATGTCGGGCAGCCTCGGCATGCACTACCAGCATATCCGCCCCGGCATCCCGAAAGTCGGAAAGATAGCGCTCCGGTTCCTCAATCATGAGGTGTACGTCGAAAAACAGGGAGCTGCGTTTGCGAAGCGCCCTGATAACATGCTGACCAAAGGTGATGTTGGGGACAAAACGCCCGTCCATCACATCCCAGTGTACCCATTGCAACCCCGCGGCTTCAAGAGCGCGCAGGGTTCCCGCCAACTCGCCGCAATCGGCGGAAAGAAGCGAAGGAGAAAGAATCATGACGCATGCTCCGGACTATGAGGGAGGGAAAACCGGGACAAAACAGCGTGCAGTTCACGCAGTTCACGGGCGGCGTTCTCCAGCGTCCGCAGGTTCTCCGCGGCCTGAAGCGCAAGCTTTCCGGCGCGAGGAACAGACAGCCTGGACGCCAGCAGGGGCGAGGGCGCGGCCAATGCCGATGGCGCGGCGGGCACGGGAAACGGCACGGCAGGCTTTGATTCGGAAGGAACTGACAGCGCAGAGACAGCCTGATTGGAACGTGGAGCAGGCATGGGCATTTCACCGGAAAGTATCCTGCGCGCGCCGTCAATGGTCATGCCCTTTTCATGCAGTAGGGAACGGATACGCCGCAGCACGCGCATATCGTCTTCCCGATACAGGCGTTGCCCCTTGGGCGTGCGCAGGGGCGCAAGCTGAGGAAACTCTCCTTCCCAAAAGCGGAGCACGCAGGTCTTCAGCTTCAGGGCGGCGGCGGCTTCCCCTATACGGTACAAGCGTCCGTTTCCCTTGTCTTTCGCCATGCAATGTCTCCCCACCGCAAGTAGTATAGAACCATGTTGACAGCACTGTGCGTGGCGTGCATTTTTACCACGGCACGGGCGGCAGCATGCGCTGCCGCAAAGAAGGCTCCACATGAGGCACCCCCGTCCGGGGCAGCCGCCATTCACTTGTGCGGCGTGAAACCTGCTTCAGCGGCAGTTCCGAAACACTCCCTGTCGTTCCGGAACTGCCTTTCTTTTTATATTGCCACGGGCAGAGCCTGCACAAGGGCGGCAACGATCTTTTCCCTCTCCTTGTCCACTTCGGCGTCTTGCAGGGTACGCTCCGCATGGCGGAAGGTCATGCGGAACGTCAGGTTGCGTTCCCCTTCCGCTCCGGCCCGTTCGCCCTTCGGCTCATACAGATCAATGAGTTCCACGGATTCCAGAATGGGGTTCTTACTGCCTCGTCCGGCTACCCGGATGCACATGACGATGTCTTCCACCTTGATTCCGGCCTTCGCCCGCACGGTCACATCGCGGCGCACGGGAGGGAAGACGGGCAGCGCATGGAAGGAATGCTGAACTCCGGAAGCAAGCTCCCGCAGAAGATCCAGATCGAGATCAGCCAGCCATACATCCTTGCGGGCATGGTAAGCATCCGCCATATCCGGCCGGACACGTCCCATAATCCCTGCTTCCCTGCCGTCCGCCGACACCAACACCGCAGGCGCAAGGTAGGGATGCGCCGGCATGACGTTGAGCACCGGCTCGGACAAGTGCAGGAAATTGAGGAAGAAATGCCGGATAATGCCCTTGAGATCCGTATAGTTCACGTCCTCGTCGGCATGCGGCCAGGCCGAATCATAGCGATTGCCGTACAGCACAAAGCCCATACGGCGGCATTCATGCACGCCCGTTTCACTTGCCGGATCCTTGCGGAAGCTTTCCGCCACCTCAAACAGGCGCAACCCCGCCGCGCCCTGCGCGATATTGTGGCGCACGTTCTGGAGCAGGCCCGGAGCCAGTTCCGTGCGCAGCACGTCCTGCTCGGCGCTCAGGGGGTTCATGATATTCACCCTGCCTTCCTGCGGCAGGTGCAGGAGGTCAAGATCCCGATTACCGACAAAGCTGTAGTTCACAGCCTCGTTCAGGCCCATCCCGGCCGCCCAGTGCTTGACGCGCATCATGAAGCCATGTTTGCCCTCAGGCCGGCCGAAACTTTCCAGGCAGGAGCGCACGGCAGGCAGTGTGGCGGGCATGGAGTCCACGCCCTTGAAGCGGGCCGCTTCCTCAATGAGGTCGGCTTCACGGTAAAGATCATAGCGCCAGCCGGGAGCGGACACCTTCCATTCCCCCTCGCCCGTCTGTTCCACGCCGCAGCCCAGGGCCTTCAGCGTGCCGGAGCAAAAGGCGTCGTCCAGTTCCACGCCGAGCAAATCCTCCGCCTTGCTGCGGCGGAAGCGGATAACCGGGGCCACGTAGGGTTTGGGTTCGCTGCGGCACACGCCTTTCAGCACTCTGCCGCCGGAAAGTTCTGCCATCAAAGCCGCAGCGCGATCCAGCGCAAACGCCATGCCGGTCTGGTCCACGCCGCGTTCATAGCGGTAGGAGGATTCACTGGACAAACCGAGACGGCGGGACGTACGGCGCACAATCTGCGGTTTGAACAGGGCGCATTCAATGAACACGCTTCCGGTTTCATCGGAAATTTCGGTAGCCAGCCCGCCCATGACTCCGGCCAGCGCCACGGGGCGCTCGGCGTCGCAGATCAGGCCGTCGCCGGCTTCCAGCGCGCGCTCCTGCCCGTCCAGGGTAACGAGCTTTTCGCCTTGTTCCGCCCGACGCACAATGATGCGCCCGCCGGTCAGCTTGTTGTGGTCAAAGGCATGCAGGGGCTGGCCCAGTTCCATAAGGATATAGTTGGTCACGTCTACCAGGTTGGAAATGGGGCGCACGCCCACGCTGTGCAGACGCCAACGCATCCACGCCGGGGAAGGCATGACCTTCACGCCTTCCAGCATACGGCCGGTATAGGCCGGGCAATGGTCGGGATCCTTGATTTCGATGAGCAGAGAAGCGGAAGCGTCGTCCCCCTCTTCTTTCAGATCCACGCGGGGAAGCGTCAGGGGCAGACCGAACGCGGCGGCCACTTCACGGGCAAAGCCGAGCACGGAAAGGCAGTCCGCCCGGTTGGGCGTGATACTGATGTCCAGCACTTCCTGATCGAAATCGAGTTCGTCCACCAGACGCTTGCCCAGCTCAATCTTCCGGCCCGCCCGGTTGGTTTCGGGCAGGACAAGGATGCCGCTGTGGTCGTCGGTAAGGCCGAGTTCGCGCTCGGAACAGATCATGCCGAAAGAGGGCACACCGCGCAGTTTGGCCTTTTTGATTTCCAGGCCGCCCGGCAGTTTGGCACCCACGGGGGCCACGGGCACCAGTTGGCCCGCCGCCACGTTGGGCGCGCCGCACACGATGGTCAACGGCTCGCCCTCCCCCACATCCACAGTGCAGACATGCAGATGGTCGGAGTCTGGGTGCATCTCGCAGGTGAGCACGCGGCCCGCCACCACGTCCCGGATGCCGTCGTAGGGGCGCTGAACCTCTTCCAGCTCCAGACCCAGCATGGTCAGGCGCTCGCCGAGTTCTTCCGCCGTGCCCGCATAGGGCACGAATTCCTTGAGCCAGTTCAAACTGAGAAGCATTCCGGGACTCCTATATGGAGAACTGTCCGAGGAAGCGGACATCGTTCTCGAAATTCATGCGCAAATCGCTGATGCCGTACTTGAGCATGGCAATACGTTCCACACCCAGACCAAAGGCAAAGCCCGAGACTTGATCCGGGTCGTACCCCACGGACTCAAACACCGCCGGGTCCACCATGCCACTGCCCAGAATTTCCAGCCAGCCCGATCCCTTGCATACCCGGCAGGTTTGGCCATTGATGCAGCCTTTGCCGCCGCACTGTGTACAGGACATATCCACTTCCACACTGGGCTCGGTAAAGGGGAAAAAGCTGGGGCGGAAGCGCACGCGCGTGTTTTCCCCGAACACGGCGCGCAGAAAGGCGGTGAGCGTGCCGCGCAAATCGGTCATGGTCACTTTTTTATCGACCAGCAGGCCCTCGATCTGGTGGAACATGGGGGTATGGGTCACATCGGAGTCGCGGCGGTACACCTTGCCCGGCGCAATAACGGCCAGCGGAGGCTTGCGCGAAAGCATGGTGCGCACCTGCATGGTGGAGGTGTGCGTGCGCAGCACGACCTTGTCTTCAATATACAGAGTATCCTGCATATCGCGCGCAGGATGCTCGGGCGGCATATTCAGGGCTTCAAAACAGTGAAAGTCGGTGTCCACTTCCGGCCCGGTCACGATCTCGTAGCCCATGCTCCGGAACACGGAGCACACTTCCTCCATGGCCAGAGTAATGGGATGGAGAGAACCGCGCCACGGCATACGGCCGGGCAGGCCGGCGTCGAACCGGGCGAGAAAGGCCGCCTCGCGTTCGGCTTCCTGCCGGGCAAGGCGCTGTTCCAGCAGCTCGGTCAGGGCCTGCTTGACCTTGTTGGCCGTCTGCCCGAAGACGGGGCGTTCAGCGGGCGGAAGTTCCGGCAGGCGGGACATGAGTTCCGCCACCTTGCCCTTGCGGCCCAGAAATTCCACACGGCAGTGTTCCAGTTCCTGCGCCGAAGTGACTTTGTCCAGCCGCTCTTCAAGTGCGGGAACCAGACGTTGCAGTTGTTCAAGAAGATCCATGACAAGCCCTGAATAATGTTTCCCTCCGCCGCGCTCGCGCTTGCAGCGAATGTCGCGCCTGCCGCGGCCAAGGGCAAGAGGCGTCGCCTCTCAAGTTGGAAAATTCGTGAAAGAATACCGTATTCACTCCAGACCGTCCAGTTCCACGAATTGCCGGAACCCCGAGCGGAAGCGGGAGAGCGCTGCAACGCCCAAAAAAGCCGTCGATTCAGCGGATCGACGGCTTGAACGGCTTATATCGATAGGCTCTGTCATAGAACTGTAACAGAGCCTATCGAAAATGCTGAACAGCTTAGGCGAGCTTGGACTTTGCCAATTCCACCAAAGCCGCGAAATCGGCCTTCTCGCGTACGGCGAGGTCAGCCAGCATCTTGCGGTTGACGGCCACGCCTGCCTGCTGCAAACCATACATGAAACGGGAATAGGACAGGCCGTTCAGGCGGGCGCCTGCGTTGATACGCAGAATCCACAGACGGCGCATGTCACGCTTGCGCAGCTTGCGGCCGTGGAACGCATAGGCGAGTGAACGCTCTACAGCTTCACGGGCGGTACGATACAGGCGATGACGGGCTCCGCGGAACCCCTTGGCCATGTCCAAATATTTTTTGTGCCGACGATGGGCAGCAAAACCTCTCTTCACACGCATGGAAATCCTCCATTTTTCTGTCCGGCGAGGCGGAGATCAAGCCAGCCGGATATGACGCCGACATCCAGAACATACTGTGACTGAAGCAATGCACCGGCCGGGAACTGTGGCCGGCCCACAAATCTCACGCTTCCATAAAGCTCAGATTGATGACAAACCCCGCTTCGCGGCGTTTGCGCCGTCCAGGCCGCAAAGCGGCTTGACGGAAAGGAACGAAAATCGCGCGCTTTACGGCGCGGCCAAGCCGCGGCCTGTTCGCAATGTTCGGGGCTGTTGACTTTGTCAGCAGCCTCAGCTGTCTGCCGAAGATATCCACTGCAAATGCATGCAGCCCTCTCTGCGGAATGCGAACTCCGTTCACGCGGTTCTGTCAGCAATCTTATTTGAAATTGCTCTGAAAGACGGCAAATTCCTTGACACTGTTCCCGCTTCCGAATTCATTCGACCTTTCCAGGAAACGCCGAACCGTACTTCGCTTGTGTGCAAAAACTACGCGTAGGGAAGCAGACGCTTGACAGCCTTCAGGTTCGCGCTGTCTACCAGGGCACTCTGCCCCAGACGCATACGGCGCTTGGCATCCTTCTTGGTGAGGATGTGGCGCAGCGCCTGACGGCGGCGACGGAACTTGCCGCTCCCGGTGGTGCTGAAACGCTTGGCCGCAGACCGGCTGGTCTTCAACTTAGGCATGGCCGACTCCTTATAACGATATGGCGGCAAAGCGCATAGGCCCTGTCGCATGACAATACCCGCCCGCCAAAACGGACGGAACGGTAGAGTATGTCTTATTTTCATAGTTTCCGCAAGCAAAATCTGTCAAACGCCACGGAAATCAATTTTTACCCAACACCTCAGAAATATAGGAATTATCGAGCAAACACTGTAACATGATATTCGAAAGTGGCTGG
>CAJTSU010000060.1:0-1909 GCA_910579055.1 uncultured Mailhella sp.
GCTATGGAAGAAGATATGTCGTATCTTCGACTTTTCAACCTTGACTGACCACTAGAGGAGATGATCGGTTTTGTGACGGAAGCTCTTCCGGCGACGGTGGAAGTCCTTCTGACCATGCCCGGCCCGGCTGTGCTCGTGGAAAGCGTCCTTCGGGACAGAATTCCCATCCTGTCCATTGAGTACAACAATATCGACGTCATCAGGGCTCTTCGCGAGGCGTTGTCCTTCTGTCCGGGAAGCGTCGCTCTTGGACACTACCGGGAAGAGAATTCCCGTATCAGGGACATACGGGAAATGGCCGGCCGGCCGTTCATGAACTTTCTTTTCGGGGATGATGACGCCACCAACAGAAACATTCTCGAAAAATTCAGGGAACAGGGCGTCAGCGCCATTGTCGGCGGCGGCTACATCTGCAATCTGGCGCAGGAAGCCGGCTTTTCCGTCTTCCCTCTGGAAGTCAATCCGGCAACACTCAGGAAAGCCATAAAAAATGCTCTTTCCATTGCTGATACCAGAAGATACGCCCGTTATTCCAGGCGCAGCATGGATACCATCCTCAGATATCAGGCTGAAGCCGTCATAACGGTCAATCATGAAAACAGGATTAATTTTTTCAATAAAAGCGCCGAGAATATTTTCGGCATGGACAGTGCGGCTGCTCTTGGAAAGAGTCCGGCGCTGGTTCTTCCCGGCAACTGCTTTGAAAACGTGCTGACCAGCAGAGAACCTGTTGAAAACTTCCTCCATTCGTTACATCACGTTGATATTATTGGTGAGTACAGACCTGTCATTGATAACGGAATCGTCGTCGGAGCTGTGGGCACCTTCAGCACCATGATGGAAATCCGGAAGAAGGAAGAACTGGTCAGAAAATATTATGCGCCGAAGAGTCCCAGGCCGCACTTTTCTTTCGATGATTTTCTGGGAGACAGCCCGTGTTTCCGGGCGCTGCTGGAAAAGGCCAGGTGTTTCGCGCTCACTGATGAAACCGTGCTTATCACCGGGGAAAGCGGCACAGGCAAGGAGGTCATGGCAAGCAGCATTCATAACGCCAGCAGACGACGGGCCGGGCCGTTTCTCGCGATAAACTGCGCTTCGATTCCCGCGACGCTTATGGAAAGTGAACTGTTCGGCTATGAGCCGGGAGCTTTCACCGGCGGCAGGAAAGCAGGGGCTCCCGGGGTGTTCGAGTCCGCGCATGGCGGGACATTGTTTCTTGATGAAATAGGCGAGATGCCTTTTGAGCTTCAGGCCAAGCTGCTGCGGGCGCTCCAGGAACGAAAGGTACGAAGAATAGGCTCATCCCATGAGATTCCCGTGGATGTCCGCATCGTTGCGGCGACAAACAGGAATCTTGAAAAGGAAGTGGCCAGGCGTCGGTTCCGGGTTGATCTCTACTACAGGCTCAATATTCTCCAGATACACATGCTGCCCCTGAGAGAGTATGCGGACAGCGCGGGCGACATGGCAGAAAGGATACTTCTCAGATTCGCCCCGGAATCGGATGCTTCTGACCGGAGGCATTTGCGCAGTCTGCTGAAGAAGCTGGGCGCCTACGACTGGCCCGGCAATATGCGCGAGCTTGAGAACATCGTGCGCCGATATGTGGCTCTGCGTCCGCACCTGACAAGGCCGATAAGCCTCGATGATATCTTCGTCCGACCGGATATCCAGAAAAAGCCTCCTGAAACGGATCCTTCGAAAAAGGATCAGGAGTACCGGAACATCATGGAACTCTTCGCCAGGTTTCACGGTAACCGTACACTTGTAGCCAGAGAACTCGGCATATCGAGATCCACGCTGTGGAGAAAGCTGAAGATTCTCGGTGAGGGAAACGCTGATTAAAGCGTTTCCTGAGTCTGCTGACAAAGTGAGCAGCTCTGGCCCATGGCATGGCCTGTTGATTTTG
>CAJTSU010000060.1:2007-10725 GCA_910579055.1 uncultured Mailhella sp.
CAGCCGCATGACCACGCGCCGGGCGAAGTTTTTTGCGCGTTCTCCGGCTTCCGCCTTATTCCACCTTTTGGGGGAAGAGGAAACAGACTTCCGCTTCAAGGGAGGGAACCTTGGGGACACTTTCTCCCAAGGCTGAAATAAGTTTATACATTCCTGTGTAGGGGTTATCTTCAAAACCATGCTGTGAGATTTGAGCGCGTTTCGCGAGGATGTTGGCGCGCTGATAGGCATCCGGCAAAGCTCTGTACAGTTGGTCAAGAATGGTAGGATCACCCTTATCATATTCTCCCAACTGTTTTTTCAGCTTGCCTATCAGCTCCTTCCGGCCTATGGCGGCCTCTTGCCGCCGCAGATGCAGCAAGAGCCATAGTTCAAAAGATTCGTTGCTGAAGGCTATACGAATATTATGTGTACTGGCATACTGAAAGGCGTTCCGCAAGCGGGCAAGATCAAAATCGTCACGATCGAAAAGCGCCCATGTTTCGTCATAATCTTCTGTACTTCCCTGCTCTTCTGCTTTTTTTACTACGTTGAACGGATCTCCAGCCGCGCCTATAAGAACCACATTTGCGGAGATACGCCAACGGCGTGCCAGGTTCTCCAAATAGCAGGGCTCGGATTTTTTGCCTTCACATACGATAAGAAAACGGCGGCGTTGATTTAAAAATTCGGAGGGGCGGCCATCCTGCCCCAGTTTTAACCCCAATGAGGCAAGGTAGTTCCGTTCTTGCTGCCTGTCTTTGGCCTTCCGTTTTCCTTCTTCCCGTTTTTCGTGAGGGCGACGTCCCTTAGTTGGCATGGGATTTTCCTTTGAGACGGCCGGAGTTCTTGGGTGTATCCGCGGCGGGCATGTCTTTGGGCGCTGTTTTAGCCTGAGCCATATTCAACATATTTTCAACGGCTTCAATGCTCTGCCGTAAAAGGGCATTGCCGAGCAATGGAATGCCGCCAAAGCGGCCATCCAGGTAAGTCTGGGTCAGATTAAGACCAGGCTGCGTGCCTTCAAAATCTGAAATGCTTTGCAGAAAAGATTGCCCTGCACTGTCCTTTTCCACGATCCATAATTCATCCCGACGCACGATTTCCCGGGAAAAAAGAACCGGGCAATGGGAAGTGCAGATCATCTGTGCCCGGCTGTTTTTCACAGAGGTAAAAAATTTCAGCAGACCGACCACCAGTAAAGGATGAAGGCCTGTTTCCAGTTCATCGCACAAGATGATACCGTCATTGCGCAGCGCCAGACATATGCGGTAAATATGGCGGAGAAACATCCGGGTGCCTTGAGATTCCTCATCTTCCGGAAGTACGCAATCAGAGGCGTCGAGAGTGTTATCCCGCGTGGTATGCCGAAAGAACGCTTTCTTTTCGTGCTGCTCAACGGCATATTTTCGCAATACTTCCATAGCTCCGCGCAGATCTTCCGGCATCTCTTTGGGAATGGGGAACTCTCCCCGGCCTTGCTCTTCCTGGCTTTCCACCTGCTCAATGCCGATGTCGGCGAAACGCAGTAATGTAGAAAATACGGGAAGAAATTCCGCGTGCTCCACCATTTCTCCGAGGGATAAGGAGGAAAGATTGGACACATTGGCCGCAAAAAATTCCATAGCAGTCTGACATACGGATACCTTGAGCTCTGCGCCTACCGTCAGCAGCAGACTGAACGGCGTGAGATGTTCTCTTGCAGCCTGCAATTTTTTTTCCGCTTCTCTGCCGTACTCAATGGAATCCGCATCATGACGCATGAAGATAAGGGATTCATCTTCCGGCTTACCCGAATACAGCCATTCTTTCTGGATGCCGGATGCGTTGTAGGTGAAACCATAACGAAAGAAGAGCCCCTTCCATTCAAATATCGTCTGAAATAGGGTGGGACAGGTACGGCTTGCAGTGGAAAAGTGAAACGGCACGAAAGGAGGATGCACAATGTTTTCCTGAGTTACCCGGGCAATTCCTTGCTGGGTCACCATTGTTATCATGAGAGAAAGTGCCTGAAGCAGGTTCGATTTTCCTGAACCGTTAGGGCCGAATAAAATTCCCAACTTGTTGACCTGTATTCCTTTTTCAGAAGACATGAGAGGCATACAGTGTTCCGGCAAGCCCGTCTTATTTGTAGATAACATACTGAATGTTATATAATTTTTAAAGGATTTAAAATTTTCAACGGCAAATTCAACAAGCATGGCGAGCCTTCTTTTTCTGTTTTTTACAAAATATCCTCGTTTTTCATAGTATGCAACGAGTCTTTTTTCTTGACTTTTTTTAGAGAAATAAACGTATTCTGAGTCTGCTGACAAAGTGAGCAGCTCTGGCCCATGGCATGGCCTGTTGATTTTGATTTCAGCGCTTGAAGGTCAGCCCGTCGGCCTCGAACGGCAGGTAGCGGGGCCGGGTGCCCTGGGGATCGCGGTAATACGCTATCCAGTACGGGCGGAAAAAGCTTTCGCACCGCACGTCGCCAAAGTGCGGCAGATTGCGGCACAGCCGCATGACCACGCGCCGGGCGAAGTTTTTTGCGCGTTCTCCGGCTTCCGCCTCGTTCATTTCAAACATTCCGCCCTGAAAATGAATGCCGTCCACCGGGGCGAGGGTGAACTCCGTATCTTTCATGGCGCACTTGCCGTACAGGGCGTTGACGGCCACGAACATGGCGCCGTCGGTATCGTGCTTGCGGAAGGGAAACTTGCGCGCCTCCACGCTGTAGGGCAGGCGCACGAGGAAAAATCTGACATATTCGAGCCGGATCTCGGTCAGCGGGGCGCGCACGAAAAGCCTGCCCAGCAGGCCGCCCTTGCTCCGCGCGGCACGCAGGATGTCTCTTCTGTCCAGAGTGAGGGGCGTTGCCATCATGTTCATGAAAGATTCCTCAGTGTTTCCGTCCGCTCTCCGGGCAGGGAGGAACCCCGGAGAGCGGATGGTAAGGGGCATCAGCGGTGCTGCCGGAAGAAGTCGCGGATGGCCAGGCAGGTCAGCGCGGTGCAGACGCAGGCCACGATGACGGGCAGAATGTAGCCAAGCGCCGAGACGCCGCTGACAAGTCCTCCCAGGATGAGGGCAGCTTCCACAAGAATGGCGATCACGAATATGAGATCAAGCGTATTTTGAGACATATGCGGGACTCCTTAGCATTCGTTGACGGGTTCGGCATTGCGGTCGATGGGCTTGCCGATCATGTTCCCGATGAGGAAGAGAAGGAAGGAGGCGGGCAGGGCCACCAGCATGGGCTTGAGGCCCAGGGGGTTGCCCAGGCTTTGCCAGAGCAGGGTCATGCCCATGCCCCCCAGCATGCTGAGGAAGCCGCCCGCCACGGTAAGCCGCCATTTCCAGAACAGGCCGCCGAGTACCGGCACAAAGGCGGAGGCCAGATAAAGCCCGCCAAGGAAGACCACCGCATCCAGCACGGCGGAGAACTGGAAGGCCAGCAGGCAGCCGGAAAGGCCGATGCAGATCATGAAAATCCTGGTCAGACGGATTTGTTCCCGGTCGGTCATGCAGGGGTGGAACATGGGCTTGATCAGATCGCAGGTCAGAGTGGTCGCTCCCACCAGGAAGAATGAACTCATCGTGGACATGATCACCGCGAGAATGGAGCAGATCCACAGCCCGGTCAGGAAGGGTGGCATGGCGTTGATGGCCATGGTCAGGAAGGCCTTGCTGCCCTGAAGTTCGGGATACAGGGCGCGGGCGCCGAGGCCCAGCATGGTCATGACGGCGTCAAAGGCCATCCAGATCAAAAGGCAGGTGAGATAGGCCCGCTTGGCCGTTTTGGCGCTGTTGGACGCGCCGAAACGCTGATAGGCCGCGGGGTCCGCATACACCTGAAAGCCCAGCAGAAAGAAGACGAGGATCTGGCTGACGGACATGCCGCCAGCGGGAGAAAAATGCCCGGCGGGCAGAGCCGTGCGCAGGCCTTCAAATCCGCCCACGGCGGTCCATACGCCTGGCAGAAGCAGCAGGGTAAGGCTGGTCATCAGGAAGAACTGGAGTACGTCGGTCATAACCACCGACCACAAGCCGCCGAACATGGAGTAGCAGATTACCACGCCGACGATGACCGCGCCTATGACCCAGTTGGGCAGGCCGGTCACGGTATTGCCCATGATGCCTACGGAAACGATGTCCATGAGACGGCTGGAGTAGCAGACAATAAGAATGGCCCCCAGGATGGCCACGGGGCGGGCGTACAGCCTGCCGAGCAGGGAGGGTATGGTGTTTTCCTTCACGCCGCGCACGCGCGGGGCGACCCACAGGGCCAGGGGAATACGCCCGATGTGGGCGGGCACGCACCATACCACAAAGGCGGCAATGCCCGAACCGAAGGCCAGTTCCGCCGTGCCGAACACCGCGCCCGAGCCGTACCAGGTGGCCGCAACGGTGGCGACCACCATGGGGTAGGACAGCGCCCGACCGGCCATGAGGTAGTCCTCCGAGTTCCTGACCTTGCGGGAAACATACCATCCCACCAGGATCATGCCGCCCAGATACATGAAGATGGCCAGCCAGTCGAGATTGGTCCAGTTGACGACGACATCCTGCATAATGAATCTCCTGGAGTTGAAGTTCAGTCAAAAATATCTGCCGCATGCTGTTTCGACAGGGTGTTCTGACCTCAGCGGCGGGCTATGGCGCAAAGCCTGCCGGATCGGACAAGCTCATAGGCCTTGCGGATATCAATGCTCACCACGCGATCCTGATCGACAAAGGGAATGACCTCACGGATAGCCGCGTAGGCTTCGGATGTGGCCCTGCCCAGCGGGGCCATGTTTCTGAGATCAATGGCCTGGGCCGCGTGATACGCCTGCATACCCAGCATGTAGCGCAGATTATCCAGCATTTTCGAGGTCTTGGCGACGATCAGCGGGGCATTGGTGGCGTGGTCCTCCACATCCCCGGATACAGAAAGATAGTCGACATTGACCGGATTGGAGAGAAGCCGGTTTTCGGCGTCAAGAGCGGTGTAGGTTTTCTGGTTGGTGGTGTAGGCCATGACGCTGGTGCCGTCCGGGCTGAGGAAGCGGGGCAGACGGCTGAAATAGGGCGTGTCGAGCTTGATGAGCTGATAGCAGATGTTCCGCGAAACATGACAGAGAGCCTGGCCCAGCATCTCGAAGCCGAGAGCCAGAGAGGTGGCGTCGTAATTGGAGCAGGAGAGTATCCTGCGCTGTTCGGAGACGACGCAGGGGTTGTCGTCGCTGGAGTTGATGTGGCCGGCAAGATGCGGGATGACGTAGTCCAGCGCGTCGCGTACCGCGCCGTTGACGTGGCAGGCGGAACGATAGCAGAGCGGATCCTGCATGGTGACCGTGACGCCCGGCTGCCAGAGAAAGCTGCCTTCCAGATACCTGCGCACTCTCGCGGCGGTTTCCATGGGGCCGCGCACGGGGCGGGCCAGGTGACAAGCTTCGTCAAGCGGGGAGGTATTGCCGCCGAAGGCTTCCAGACTCAGCGCGTAGAGCAGATCGCACATGTCCATGAATTCCATGACGTCTTCCGCCAGCAGGCAGCCAAGCCCGGCAAAGAGCGCGCTGGTGTTGACAATGGCCAGACCATCCTTGCAGCCGAGCGTGACAGGCTTGAGTCCCGCTTTGATCAGGGCTTCCGCGGCGTTCATGCGCTCGCCCTGAAAGATGACTTCTCCTTCTCCCTGAACGGCAAGGCCGATATGGGCCATGACGACCAGATCGGATTCGCCTATCGAGCCCCTTCTGGGCATGACCGGATGAAGCCGAAGGTTCAGAAAATCCCGGTACATGTGAATGAGTTCGGGGGATGCTCCCGTGTGATTTGTCAGGAAGCAGTTCAGGCGGACGGCAAGCATCGCGCGAACTTCCTCCTCGGAAGCCTCCGGGCCGACAGCGGCGCTGTGGGAATTGATCAGCATGCGGTTGAAGCGGCCCAGCCCTTCCTCGCTGATGTCCCAGTCCTTGTTCATGCCCACTCCGGTATTGAAGCCGTAAATGCGGGGAAGATTACGATCTTTCGCCATTTCCAGAATAAGTTTTCTGGCTGCGGCAATATCGGATTCGGCCTGGGCTGAAATCTCTACCCGGGCGTATTGCCGGGCGATTCGAGCGACCTGGGCGGTTGTCAGTTCCCTGCCGGAAAGGGTGACGGTTTCCTGTGACATGATGCAAAGCTCCAGGTTGAAAGTGGTATGGAGTTGAGACAGCCTGCCTGGAGGCCGGTTCCGCCGTGAGTTATGGTTGATGCCCGAACGGGCGGAGCATGAACGCGGCTGCCGGGCTGACTGATGCAGAAACAAGATAAAGAAAAAGGCATAGGCTTGTTCGGAGCCGAGGGCGGAGAACGCTTCAAGCGGCCCTGCACCGCCCGCAGGCATGCGCTGCATCCCAAAGGGAAAAACGGGGCATGGCCGTGGAAAGCCCCGGCACCGAAGGCGGCAGGGTTTCGCGCACAGCGGCGAAGACTACGCAGGCGGTGGCGTTGCCCGCGACGCAGATGCAGCCGAACGGCAACCACAACGCCTGCAAAGGAAGCGGCGCGGCGGGAGGGGGTTATTGATAGCGCAGTTGCTGCCCGATGCCGAGTTTCGCCGCCTTTTCCAGCATGGCGTGACCCAGGGCGATGTCGTTGGTGCTCAGGCCGCGATGCCAGAAGAGTATGGTTTCCTCATCGTTCTCGCGGCCGGGCTTGAGGCCTGCCACAATCTGGCCCAGTTCGGCGTACAGGTTCTCTTCGGTGAGCTTGTCCGCTTCCACATGGGGGCGCAGCGCCCCGTAGGGCAGCCCCTTGCGGCACTGGCCCCAGTCATCCACAACCATCTTGTCCATGATGTCGGTAAGGGAAAGTTCCACGGCGCTCATGGTGCCGTAGGGCACGACAAACGCGCCTTTTCTGATCCATTCGGTTCTGAGCATGGGTTTGGGTTCGGGCAGGCGGGTGGCCTCCACCACAATATCGGCACCTGTGACGCATTCTTCCCAACTGTCCACCACGCGCACGGCCTTGCCCAGGTCTTCGGAGAGTCGTTTGCCGAAGGCTTCGCGGCTTTCCGGACGGCGGGAGTGCACGCGGATTTCATCAAAGTGGAACAGAGAGTCCAGCAGACGCACATTCCAGTATGAGGTGCCGCGCGAACCCACATGTCCGAGGATGCGGGAATTGCTGCGGGCCATGTATTTCGCGCCCAGGGCCGTGACCGCGCCGGTGCGCATGTCGGTGATGGCGGTCGCGTCGAGGATGGCTTTCGCCATGCCGGTTTCCGGATCGAACAGATTCATGATCGCCATTTCCGAGGGCAGGCCGTGTTTGTAGTTATCCACATAGTCGCCGACAATCTTGACGCCCGCCACATGCAGGGGCTGGATATAGCCGCGCAGCACATTAAAATGACCCTTGGCGGAGTCTTCGGGCACAAGATGCACGCGAGGCTCAATGCGGGTTCGGCCCAGCCCCTGCGCCCGCAGGCTCTCTTCCACGGCGGAGAGGATTTCCGCATCGCTCATGTTCAGTTCGGCAATGTCGGGGCCGTTGAGATAGGTGAGATAGCTTTCCTGCATGATGGACTCCGTATGCTCGGGTTACAAGGGTAAATTTCAGGCGGGGCAGGGGTATGCGAGGCGCAGCGCTTCGGCTTCCTGCTCCGCCAGTACGGCGTAGTCGGCGGGAGAGGGAAAGGCGAATCCGCGCAGGCATAACGCCTTGCGTATGTCTTCATACGCGGGATAAAGGCTCCACTGCTCCAGCGCGTCGCGCAGGGCGCGGGCCGCCTGAGGAGCAAGTTCCGGCGAGCCCGCCAGAAAGGGCATGGATGTGAAAGGGGATGCGTCAAGAATGACAAGCCTTTTGCCCAGTTCCGGGTATTCGCTTGTAAGCAGGAGGTGGAAAAAGCTGTCCAGAGGGATGACGTCCACACGGGATTCCAGCAGCGCCTGTACACAGTCGGCGGGGGTTGCAAGTTCGATGCTCTCCGCATACAGGGGGGCTGATCCGGCGCGGGGGGCCAGCATGAAGCGCAGGGCGTTGTAGCCGGACTGGGAATGCGCGGGCATGCGGCCCAGTCTGCTTCCGAAACTGTCCTCAATGCGGTTCCAGCCGCTGGACGCGCGGGCCAGAAGCAGCGTGCGATAGGCTGGCCGTTCCCCGCTTTCGCTGGTGAGGGGGGCGGCAATGATCCGATGCCGGGCCCCGGCCTGCAAGTAGGGGCGGCCGCACAGAAAGACCATGCCCAAATCCGGGCGCGCCCAAAGTTCTTCAAGCCGGGCGGGTGCCGCCCAGTTTACCGTATGCAGGGAAAGACCGGACAGTCTGCCGATTTCATGGAACAGCTCATTCCAGGCCTGCGCATGGCGAGGCGCAGCATTGTACAGGCGGGAGCAGGCAAGAAGGGTGGACATGACGGGCATCCGAAAGAGCAGGGTATGTTTTGTGCTGAAAAACACGAACAGGAGGACTCTTTGAGTTTGTAAAAACTGAAAAAGTTCCCGGGTCGCAAGGGCTTGGTTTCGTAGTAGCACACTAAAAAATTTTTTGTCAAAATAAATATTGATAAAATTTACTGATTATTATATAGGAAGTTTCGATAATTATCCCCAATAACCCGTCATCATGGGCCTTTTGTTTCAGTCTGTG
The DNA here is from genome assembly GCA_910579055.1 of uncultured Mailhella sp. Taxonomy (GTDB): domain Bacteria; phylum Desulfobacterota; class Desulfovibrionia; order Desulfovibrionales; family Desulfovibrionaceae; genus Mailhella. The sequence goes on from CAJTSU010000060.1 coordinate 10,597, forward strand.
CCCGAAATTTTTCCGCCGGGAGGCTCTGGTGATCGAACGTTTCAGCGGCGACTTTCTGCAATGGCTGCGCGGTTTTTATGCGGTGGCGGAATGCGGCAACATGTCCCAGGCGGCGGAACGTCTCGGCTT
>CAJTSU010000060.1:10735-16363 GCA_910579055.1 uncultured Mailhella sp.
CCCCCTGCCGTAAGCTACCTGGTGCAGTGTCTGGAATCGGAACTGGGGGTGCAGCTTTTCAACCGCCGGAACAAAAGCATGGAATTGACGGCGGAAGGGCGCCAGCTGCATGAGAAAGCCATCACCATGTTCGAGCTGGTCAAGGAGATCCGCTCCGAGGTAGGGAGCGGGCGGCACGAGGAATACAAGGGGGAGATTTCCCTTTCCACCACGCACAGCGTTGCCGCCAATATTCTTGCCCGGCCCCTGGCCCGCTTTCACCGGCTGTACCCGCGCACATGGTTTACTCTCAATTCAAGCGGGGAATCGAGTCTCACTCTGGACATGGTCAACAGTTCCGCTATTGATTTCGGCATATTGGCCAGGGACGAATACCCTCCCACCATTGAGGCGCGGCCTTTGTTTTCTTCCCGTCTGGTGCTGGTCAGCCGCCCGGAGAAAGGTTTCAGCCGTGACGGACAGGGCTTTCTGCATGACGTGCGGGAGCTGGACGGGGAATCCTTCGTGGCCTTTTCCTCCGCCAGCGTTCTGAGCCGCGTGGTGCATGACGAACTGCGAAGATGGGGCGTGACGCCCGCCATATCGGCCACAGCCAACAATTCCGCCGTGATTCTGGCGTATGTGCGGGCCGGTATGGGCGTAACCATTCTTGAGGATTTTACCGTGCGCAATTATCAGGACGTGCTGGATGTGTATCCGCTTCCCGGATCAAGCGCGCTGCGCGAATACGCGCTGATCACCCGCAGGCGCAAGCATCTGCCCCCGCAAAGCGCGGCCTGTATTGAGGTTCTGCTTGAGGAACTGCGGGGAATGGCGTTTTCGAGTTAGATCATTTCGCCATTGAACTCCTCCCTGTCAGGATTGAAGCATGCCCTGTATGGCCTTTACCAGAAACGCCGTGTCCGTGCCTACCGCGGCACCCCGATATCCCTGAGCAAAGCGGTCGCGCGCCTCGGCCATGGTGTTGGCGTAGATGAAGGCCGGCTTCCCGTGCGCGCGGCATGCCCGGAGGACGCGATCGAGCGCCTGCCGGAATTCAGCCGCGGCAAAGGCGGCGGGAGTCCCCAGCGCGACGGAAAGGTCATACGGCCCCACAAAAATGCCGTCGACGCCGTCAAGCGCGGCTATCTCTTCGATATGTTCAAGCGCTTCCGCGGTTTCGCATTGCGGCATGAGAAGAGTGTGCCGGTTCACCTCGGCGAAATACGCCCCCAGTTCCTTCAGGTTCGGCGAAAATCCGTACCGGGCGCTGCGGGAAAAGGCGAAGCCTCTGGCTCCCTGCGGGAAGTATTTGGCGTATTCCACCAGATGGCGGGCTTCTTCCACAGAGTGCAGGTCAGGGATGATGAGTCCCCTTGCCCCCAGATCCAGGGCATGGAGCACCGCCGCTCTGGAGCTGTCGCGGGTGCGGACAAAGGGTTCCGCGCCGTGCAGCTGTATCGCGCGGATCATGTCGCCCGCGCTCTCCTCGGTAAAAGGGCCGTGCTCCATGTCGATGATGACGTAATCCAGACCGGAAAGACTCAGACATTCCGCCGCCACCGCTCCCCCGATATGGCAGAATGTGCCTGTCACTCCCTGCCCGGCCGCCAGTTTCTGATCGAACATGCTCATGCCGGTACCCTCGCGTTCAGAATTCCGCGCATACGTTCCACGGCAAGTTTCAGGTTGTCCATGGAATTGGCGTATGATACGCGCACAAAGTCATGTCCCATGGAACCGAACACATGACCCGGCGTCATGGATACTCCGGCTTCATCGATCATGACCTTGCAGAACTCGTCGCCGCTCATGCCTGTTTTCGAGATGTTGACGAAGATGTAAAACGCTCCGTCCGGCCGCAGGCAGGAACATCCCGGCAGACTGTTGAGCGCTTCCGTCATGTAATCCCTGCGTTTTTCGTATTCTTTCACCATGGCGCGGGAGGGGGCGTCATCTTCCGCAAGAGCGGTCAGCGCGGCGTACTGGATAAACGTGCACGGGCAGGACAGGTTATAGAAATTCAGCCTCATCATGGGGTCCAGCAGAGAACGGTCGCACAGCATGTATCCTATGCGCCATCCGGTCATGGCGAAATATTTTGAAAAGCCGTGCAGAACAATAAGGCGCTCCTTCAGCTCCGGCAGCGACGCGGCGCTGGCGTAAGTTTTGCCGCCGTACACCATATCGGCATAGACTTCGTCGGAAATCACCAGCAGATTATGCCTGCGGGCCATTTCCGCCACAATGCGCAGCGACTGCCCGTCCAGCACGGAACCGCAGGGATTGGAAGGGGAGTTGAGCAGAATGGCCCTGGTTTTCGGCGTCACCAGTTTTTCCAGGTTTTCCGCGTCGATCTGAAAATCCCTGCGTTCCTCCAGAGCATAGGAAACCGGAACGGCCCCCGTGATATTGGGAAGCGTGAAATAGCAGAGATAACCGGGGTCAGGCACAAGGATCTCGTCACCGGGGTTGAGATAGGCGTTCATGGCCAGGAATATGCCCTGCTCCACGCCTGCCGTGATCATGACCTCATCCGCGTCGTACCCGGCCCCGTAAAGCCTGTTGTAGCGGTCGGCCACGGCGGCCCGCAGCTCGGGAATCCCTGTGACCGGCCCGTAATGCACCTTGCCCTCGTCAAGGGCCTTTTTGCAGGACTCCACAATGTGCGCGGGGGTATCCGCATCCGGTTCCCCGATTTCCAGATGAATGATCCGCTTGCCGGACTGCTCAAGCCTGCCCGCGTACGCGATGATTTCACGAATCCTGGAAAGGGGGGCGTTTTCCATGCGATGGGCCTGGGAAATAAGAGCCATATGCGAGCCTTCCTTATTAAGAGCGTTTTGCGATTGAAAGTATCTGTCAGCCAGGATCCTATGTTCTGGCGCGCAGGTTTCACACCTCCGCCGGAGCTCAACGCCGCAAGTGAATTGCGGCTACTGCGTCGGAGCGGTGCCCTTAGCCGTTAGCGCGCAGCGCTTTGCGGATAAGGAGAGCAGAGATGAGCCTCGCTCCGCTCGACTCCGAGAGCATTTCAATGACAAAATGCTCTAGGAGCGTTGATTATCAGATATTCAAATGCTCAGCGCCGCCGCATGGGCCGCATGCACGGCGTCGAGAATCTTGCCGGTTTTGGCGCAGTCTCCCGCAGACAGGAAGGGGATCCCCGCCCGGCTGAGTTGCGCGCACAGCTCCTGATCCGGGCTGTATCCGACCGCCGGCACCACAGTGTCAAAAGCGGGCAGTTCAAGCAGGTTTCCATACATATCTTTTACTTTGGCTCTGCCGTCATCGGACAGTTCGGCGAGCGAATGCCCCGTCATCACCGTTACATGGTGCGCCTTCAATTCTTCGAGCAGGAAAAAGCGGCCATGCTTTTCCATATCGGGCGCAAGCGCGTCACGCAGTTCAACAATGGTCACGTCATGGTCTCGGCCGGCCAGAAACGCGGCGCACTCGCATCCCACAAGCCCTCCGCCGAGGATCAGCACGCGCTTTCCGACAGGCGCGCCGTTGAGCGCGTCAACGGCATGCCTGATGCGGCTGTCCTTGCGAGAAGCCGTTTCCTTCAGAACATCGGGGCAGATCGCGCGGCTTCCCGCCGCTGCAAACACAAGTTCCGCGCCTTCCGCCTTCAGCAGCTCCGCCGTGGCGCGAACCCCCGTCTTCACGCGCACGCCGCAGTTTTTCAGGGCCCGCTCGTACCATGTCTGCGCCGCCGCAAGCAGGGCTTTGCCGGGGGGCGCGGATGCGGGGCCGAGTTTTCCGCCCATGCGGATGTTTTCTTCATAGATGGTGACCTGATGTCCCAGAGATGCCGCCGTCCGGGCAAATTCCATCCCGGCAGGCCCGCTTCCCACCACGGCGATGTTCTTCCCTTTCACCGCGGCGGGCGCGGGTAAACGTTCCCTGCCCACCTCGGGGTTGAGCGCGCAGCTCATCAGGGGCTGTGCGCAGCAGCCTTCACAGCAGTAGAGACAGGGGCGAACCGTTTCATCCTTTCCGGCCATCAGCTTTGCGGGGAGATCGGGATCGGCGATGAGGGCGCGTCCCATGCACACCATGTCCACGCCGTCCGGGCCGAGAATGCTTTCCGCCGCCTCTCTTGTGCCGATGCGGGCGGCCACGGCAAGCCGCGTGCCGGGCCCGACGACGCCGCGCACAGCCCTGGCCCGTCCGCCGTTGAACACGGAGGGAAGCGCGGCCGGGGCTTCAATATACCAGGTATTGGTACAGGTTCCGCTGCTGACGTTGAACAAGTCGACTCCGGCGGAACAGATTTCCCTGGCTATACGCAGGCCGAGCTCCGGCGTCACGCCGCCGGGAAGAAACTCTTCCACGCTGCACCGGAACGATACGGGAAAATCGGGCCCCACGGTATCGCGCACGGAGCGGATGACCTCTATGGGGAATCTCATGCGGCGTTCAACATCCCCGCCGTAGGCGTCGTCTCTGGTGTTGGTCAGGGGCGACAGGAACTGGCCCACAAGATAGCCGTGCGCGCCATGTATCTCCACAATGTCAAAACCTGCCTCCACGGCTCTGCGCGCGGCCTGCCCCCATGCCGCCACAAGTTCCTGTATTTCGTCCTCTTCAAGGACTCTGGAATCTGATTCCGGCGTCATGCCCGGAACAAAGGAAACCAGCGGCACGGGGCGGCCGGACACGGAAGGCAGGGAATGCAGCCCCCCGTGATTGAGCTGCACGCCCGCCATGCCCCCCGCCGCATGGATGGCCGCGGTAAAACGGGAAAGCCCCCGGATATGCCGGTCGTCATAGATGCTGAGCCCGGATTCAAAGCATATCCCTGACGGATGCACGCACGTCGCCTCAAGCATGTTCAGCCCGGCTCCGCCTGCGGCGCGGGCCGCATGATAGTGCATGAGCTGATCGCTCATCTCTCCCCCGCTGGCGGCAAAACGCGTCAGCATGGGGGGAAAGATGATGCGGTTTCTGAATTCGGTCTTGTTGATCGTGACAGGTGAAAACAGCATGGATACCCCTCGGACAGGTTGCAATGGTGACATGAAGCCCGCTTCCGGCGGCGTGAAAGGCGCGGCCGGAACGATGAATCCCGGCCGGGTAACGCGTGATCAGTCCAGCTTGAGCCCGAGAACCCTGGCCATGTTCCCGTACAGGATGTTCGGAAGCGCTTCCTGCCGGAACGGCATGGCAAGAAAAAGCTCCACGGCCTGCTTCAGGGGAATATAGGGGTACCCGCTGCCGAAAAGGAATCTGTCTTTCAGAAAGCCGTTGGCGGCGGTGACATAGTCCTGAACGGCCGGCATATTGTACATGTACATGTCCGGAGCAAGATACATGTTGGGGCGGCACATGCAGCTGAACAGCACCTGGGGAACCCACGGATAGGAACCGTGCATGTTGACCACTGTCAGATGCGGGAAGTCGCGGCAGACCCGGTCGATATGTTCGGGATTGCTGAAAGAGAGGTCCGGCCCGTTGCCGCCTCCGCCCATGAGAAACATGGGAATGCCGCGTTCCATGCAGTAGCGGTACACGGGGTAAAGGCGGGCGTCATCCACATACATGGGGATTTCGCCGCATCCGGGTTCCATTCCGGCGGCAAGAAGGCTGCCGCGGACGACGGTGCGCTCGATTTCCGCTATGGCGGCGGAAGGATCGCTGCCG
>CAJTSU010000060.1:16373-18925 GCA_910579055.1 uncultured Mailhella sp.
AACGCCTGCCACACCTGCAAAACGGCCGGGCTGTTCCCTGACGATTTCCATGAGATCATCATTGGAAACGTGCCCCATGTCCGGGCTCTGACGGCCTGTCATGACGCCCAGCGTCACTCCGGCCTCATCCATCTCCCGGTAAAGCAGTTCCGCATCGCGCTGTTCCGCCGCGGGAGAAAGCTTCATCAGAAAGTTGTCGCTCCAGGCCTGCGTTTTTTTCGGATCCCGGTAGAGGTTGCAATGGAGGTAATCTTTCAGAGGGGGACGAAGGCGGGCATCAATGATCTTCACTGTATATCTCCTGAGCCATGGCGGCGTACTGCCGCTTTTTCACAGCTCTGTTTAAAGTTTAACACTCTTGCATGAAACCATGTTCATAACACTGTGCGGGACCTGTATTTTTACTGCGGTACGGGCGGCAGTCGTTAGGCGACGCGGGAGCCTTACGAATGGCGACAGCAGAGATAAAGCAGCATGTGCCCACGGCTGGCTCGCTTGCGCCAAGGTTGTTCTCAGCACCACGCTATAATTAATACGCGGGTTCAGACGGCACGCCCGGCTTCGGCTCCCTGGCGTATGGCTTTCACATAGTCGCGGGGAGCGTCGGCGTCTCCGATGACAAGCAGTTTCAGCCCGAGGCTTTCGATCCCCGTCTTCAGGCGCAGATCAGGGCGCGCCCCTGCCGCCATGATCACGGTATCGATCCGTTCAAGACATTCCTCGTGTCCGTCCCGCATCAGCGTTACGCAATGATCTCCCACGCATGTCACTCTGCTGTTTGTCAGGCAATGCATATCCGTAGAGTTCTCAAAGACCCGCAGCAGGCAGATGCGCGAATCCTGCGGCAGGTCAATGCCTATGCCGTCGCGCATCTCCAGAATATAGATCTCGCGCTGCTCCTGCTCCAGAAGAAGGTGAGCCGTTTCCGCTCCTACAGCGCCCCCGCCGATAACAACCACTCTGCGGCCGGCCTGTGCGGTTCCGGCAAGCACGTCATCCGCGGGAACCACAAAATCCTGTTCCGCGCCTTCCACAGGCGGGATAACGGGAACGCTTCCCGTGGCGAGTATGACGGCGTCAGGGTTCTGCTCTCTCACCTCCTTCAGCGTTACCTTATGGAAAAGATGCACGTCGATGGGCAGTTTGCCCACTTCGCGGGCGAGGTAGTCGCAGGCTTCCGCATAGCGTTCCTTGTGCGGGGGCACGGCCGCCAGCCGGAGCCTGCCTCCAAGTTCGCGGCGTTCATCCCAGAGCGAAACCATATGGCCCCGGCGCGCGGCGTCGGCCGCCGCCTGCATGCCGGCGGGGCCGCCGCCGATGACCATGACCCGCTGCGGTCTGCGCGCGGGTTCCGGAGTGAACTCGCGCTCGCTTTCCCGCCCGCTCATGACATTGAGCGCGCACTTCACGCTGCGGTCTTCGGCGGAACGATCGTGACACCCCTTGTTGCAGGCGATGCACCAGATGATATCGTCAATACGGCCCTCTCTCAGCTTGCGGGGATAATCGGGATCGGCGATAAGGCCACGCCCTACGCACAGCGCGTCCGCCTTGCCCTTTTCCAGGGCCGCAAGCTGGATGTCCGGCCTGTCGAGCTGCCCCGCGGCGAATACGGGCACATGAACCGCATCGCGTATATTCTCCGCAAGGTACAGGTTGACGCCATGACGATGGTACATGTTGGACACCGTGCGCACGAAGGGAAACATGCCGGCGGACACGCTGAGCGCCGCGATGCCCAGCTTTTCCAGATAACGGGCGATGTCCGCGGCAAGCGCCATGTCGATGCCGCCCTCACGCAGCTCATCCCCCACGATGCGGCAGGCAAGAGGATACTCTTTTCCCACCAGTTCCCGGATACGCCGGATAATCTCCGTCACGAAACGCATCCTGCCGAGGAAGGAACCGCCATACTCGTCCGTCCGTCTGTTGGTCAGAGGCGACATGAACGCGCTGATCAGATAACCGTGCGCACAATGCAGTTCGCACATGTCAAAACCCGCGTCTCTGGCCCGCCGCGCGCCCTGGGCGTAACATTCCACCATGTCGCGCACTTCCTTCGTACTCATGGCATGGGGGGGATCGTATTCCGCCTGAAGACCGGCAACCGCCTCCGGAGGAAAGGGGGAAGGGGCGACTGGCCGGTAGCCGGAAGTTCGCATGCTGGTTTCACGTCCGGCGTGATGTATCTGGGCCGCGGCAAGGCAGTCATGCCGATGTATCGCGTCGGTCAGGCGGCGCAGTCCCTCTGTTCTTCCGTCGTCTTCAATGAAAAGCTGACCTCCGAAATTGCCGTCAGGGCGCACGCAGATGGAGCCTATGATGATCATCGCCGCCCCTCCGGCCGCGCGCCGCTCGATAAAGGCGATCTCCTTGTCCGTCACGCTCCCGTCTTCCGTCATGTGAACAGACATGGGGGCCATGATGAAACGGTTTTTCAGGGTAAGCCTTCCTATATCGAGGGGCTGAAACAACGGCGAGACATTCATCAAAAATCCCTTTGTGGTTTGAGACCTCCCCCTTGAGGGGGAAACGAGTAGTTGACAAGACGG
>CAJTSU010000061.1 GCA_910579055.1 uncultured Mailhella sp.
GCGGAAGAGGCCGTGCGCATCGCCCGCCTGGCCCGCGCCGCCGGATGCGGCGACTGGATAAAAATCGAAGTCATCTCCGATTCCCGCCACCTGCTGCCGGACGGCTATGCCACGGCCCGCGCCACGGAAATTCTGGCAAAGGAGGGCTTTACCGTCCTGCCCTACGTCAACGCCGACCTTTACGTCGCCCGCGATCTGGTCAATGCGGGAGCCGCCGCCGTCATGCCTCTGGGCGCGCCCATCGGCAGCAACCGGGGCCTGAAAACCAAAGAAATGATCCGCATTCTCATTGAGGAAATCGATCTGCCGATCATTGTGGACGCGGGTATCGGCGCGCCGTCGCAGGCCTGTGAAGCCATGGAAACGGGCGCGGCGGCCTGTCTGGTGAATACGGCCATTGCCACGGCGGGCGACCCCACGCGCATGGCCCGCGCCTTTGCCGATGCCGTGCGGGCCGGGCGCGAGGCCTTTCTTGCGGGAACGGGCCGCGTACTGGAAGACGGCGCGGCGGCCTCCTCCCCTCTCACCGGCTTTCTCCACGCGTGAGGCCCGTCATGACGCATCCGCTTTTGCCCGGGCTCTTTTATGACGAACTTGTCCGGCACGATCGCGCGGAACTTGCCCGCCGCCTTTCCTCCGCCCCGGAACGGGCCGTACTGCGCGCCATTGCCGCCGCCGAACAGGGCGATTGCCTGACGGAAGACGACTATATCGCCCTGCTCTCCCCCGCCGCCGCGCCGCATCTGGAACGCATGGCCAAAGCCGCCCGCGCCATGACCCTGCGCAACTTCGGCCGCGCGGTACAGCTGTTCACTCCGCTGTATCTTGCCAACCACTGCACCAACCGCTGCCTCTACTGCGGCTTTAACACCAATAACGCCATTCTCCGGCGCAAGCTGAACATGGAGGAAGTCGAGGCCGAGGGCGCGGCCATTGCCGCCTCCGGACTGCGGCATATTCTGCTGCTCACGGGAGACGCCCCCGGGCTCACCGGGCCGGAGTACATTGCCGAAGCCGCGCGCGTGCTGCGCCGCCACATGCCGGGCATCAGCGTGGAAGTCTATTCACTGACAGAAAAGGAATACGCCCTGCTGTCCGACTCCGGCGTGGACGGTATGACCATGTTTCAGGAAACCTATAACGAAGAACTCTATGCCCGCCTCCACCCCGCCGGGCCCAAACGGGATTTTCGCTTCCGCCTCGACGCGCCGGACAGGGCGGGACGCGCCGGTCTGCGCTCCCTCAATGTGGGCGCGTTGCTCGGCCTGGACGACTGGCGCGTGGACAGCTTTTTCACAGGTCTGCATGCACGCAGACTGCAAAAACAGCACCCGGCGGCAGACATTGCCCTGTCTGTGCCGCGCATGCGGCCCCATGTGGGCGTGTTTGACGCTGTGCATCCCGTGTCCGACCGGAACCTGGTGCAGATCATTGCGGCGGCCCGGCTCTTCCTGCCCACGGCGGGCATTGTCGTTTCCTCGCGGGAACGCGCGGACTTCCGCGATCACCTCATGCAAATCGCCGTCACCCGCGTTTCCGCCGGCGTCTCCACCGCCGTGGGCGGCCATGCCGGAGCGCCCGCACAGGAGAACGCCCCCCAGTTTGATATCGCCGACACGCGCAGTCCGGCGGAGATGAGCGCGGCTATTCGCTCGCTCGGGCTTGCGCCGGTGTTCAAATACTGGGAGCCGCTGGAAGGGGAAAGCTTTCACTGCGGCAGAGCCGCCGGAGGGCGCGGGGCATGATCGAAAAAGCCGACGTCCGGCCCGGCCCGGACTGGGATGATGTTCTCGCCCGGCACCTGCCGCCCCGGCATATCGCCCGTCTGCGTGAGGCGAGCGTGGGCATCGCGGGCGCGGGAGGGCTGGGTTCCAGCTGCGCCATGCTGCTTGTCCGTTCCGGCATCCGCCGCCTGCGCATCGCGGACCCGGACATGGTGGATCTCTCCAACCTCAACCGTCAGTTCTTTTTTCCGGATCAGGTGGGCCGGGCCAAGGTCGGAGCGCTGGCGGAAAATCTGCGCGCTCTCAACCCTTCGCTGGATCTGAAGTTGCTTCAGGAACGGCTGGACGGCCCCGCCGCCGCGTCCTTTTTTTCCGGCTGCGATATCGTGGCGGAAGCAGTGGACAGTGCCGCGTCCAAACAGGAACTTGTCCATGCCCTGCTCGAGGCCGGACACTGTGTTGTCGCCGCATCCGGCATGGGAGGATGGGGCGGGGACATGCACCGCCGCATCCTCGGCCGCCTTACCGTGGTCGGGGATTTTACGGCGGAAGTCGGCCCCGACAGGCCCGCCCTCGCCCCGCGCGTGATGATGGCCGCCGCCATGCAGGCCGACGAGATCATCCGCCGGATTCTGGAGGGGGAAGAGGAAGACGCGGGGGGAAGGAGGACTTTTTGAAAAAAGTCCTCCTTCCCCCCGCACCCCCTATCCTTTCAAAAACTTTTAACGGCGGGTGAGCCGAAAATTTTTGACGAACAGCAGGCCGCGTCTTTTCGAGGGGGGACTGTCGCCGCACCACACGCAATCTTTCCCCTTCTCACCCAAGGAGTCCCCCATGTCCACCACCCGCATTCTTCCCGGTACGCGTCCCGACGCGGATATCTATGCCCTTACCGACAGCCGGCTCTCTCTCGGTCGTTCCCTTGAAGAAGTCGCCTCCGCGCTTCTGGGCGCGGGCGTCAAAATTCTTCAGTACCGTGAAAAGGAAATGGACAGCGGCGAAATGCTCGAACAGTGCCGCCTGCTGCGCCGTCTCACCCGCGAGGCCTCCGCCTGCCTCATCATCAACGATCATGTCGATATCGCCCTGCTCTGCGAAGCCGACGGCGTGCATGTCGGCCAGACGGACATTCCGGTGCCTGACGTGCGCGCGCTCGGCGGGCCGGACATGATTATCGGACTCTCCACCCATTCCCCGGAGCAGGCGCGCGCCGCCGCGGCCGCGGGAGCGGACTATATCGGCGTGGGGCCGATTTTCGCCACACAGACGAAAAAGAACGTCTGCGCTCCGGTTACGCTCAACTACCTCGACTGGGTGGCCGCCAACATCAGTCTGCCCTTTGTCGCCATTGGCGGCATCAAAGAGCATAACATCGCGGAAGTGGCCCGCCACGGCGCGAAATGCTGCGCCCTGGTTTCCGAACTGGTGGGCGCGCCCGACATTGCGGTCAGAGTGGCCGCCGTACGCAGGGCCATGCACGGCGCATAATCATGACCGCCCCGGTTTTCGCTGCGCGAAAAACCGGGGCGGAAACGGGAACGCAACGTTATGTGGTGGGCCGCGTGGGCGAGGTTTCCCTCGGTCGGAGAAACTCTCCCGCGCAGTTGTCATGGAGCTAGAACGCGTATGTGAAGTTCAACGTGCCGCGGAAGCCGTTTTCATAATCCACCCCCCAGACATTCTTGTCGAAGTCGGTGATCAGATAGGCCAGCAGCAGATTGGCGCTCAGGTTCTGATACAGCTTGTAACTGCTCAGGAAATCGATTTCCCACGCGGAATCCCTGGTGGTCATGTACGTCGCGGGGTTGGCAAGATCGCCAAGCTGGGCACGCAGTATACCGTTGGTAATACGGTTGGTATTATTGGTACCCTTGATATAAGACACAGACAGGGCATGGTTGAGATCTTCCACAAAGGTGAAATCCTTGACGCCAAGCTGCACACCCCAGGTTCCGGCGGGGCTGCGGTTGTCGATGGTGGCAGCCAGCAGACTGTTACCGTCAAAATAGATGCTGGAAGCATCAAAGGTTCCGCCGTTATCCACAGAGAGCATGCGGCCGCTTTCCTCGGAATCCGCATCATCGCCGGTGGCATACCAGCCCCTCACGAAGGGCGTAATCGTGTCGGTGTCCACTTCCGCGCCAAGAGCGGCATACCAGCCCTTGCGCTCCGCGGCGTGATCCGCGTCATTGCCGCTGTAGATGAAATCACCCGTGATCTTGAAGGGCGAGAACACGCCCAGTTCGGCGCCGATACCCGCCCAATACACGGTGGTGCGGGAATCTGTGGACGAACCGTAGCCCATCATATCCATATTGCCGGGTTCTCTGACGCCGTCGCCGTTTCCGTGCAGGCCGATCATGCCCCAGGGCGTGAGCTTGAGGTTATCTGAAGTCATGTCCACAGCCAGGTAAGCGAGATCGACGTTGTTATGAGCATAATGCTGCACGCCCCACTTGTTCAGCTCCGCGTGAGGACGCAGCCAGCCAACGGTTATGCCCGCCGTTTCACTGAAGGGGACGCTCACCATGATGCCGTCGCTGACCTCATCAAGAACGGGGGAACTGAAGGTATACGACGGCGTGCTCACCACCTGACGCCCCATGCGCACCTGCACATCGGTATTGGGAATCATCCAGTCCAGATAGGCCAGACGCGCGGTCACCCTTTCGCCCGGGCCGCCGACTCCGGCCTGACCCCAGCTATAGTAGTTGGCCGCGTCGTTTCCGGCAGTCGCCTGAAGCTGCACACGACCGCCAAGGGCTTCGCCGGCTGTCAGATCGAAATTGACGCGAACGCGCTGCGCCGCATTGAACGTGCCCGTGGAACCGTCCTCCTGACTGCGATGCTTGTTCAAAGCATTCCTGCCGAACAAATTATCAACAAAGGTGAATGAGGCCTGCCAGTCGCCGGAAACCTTCACATCCACAGCCGATGCGTTGTTGGCGCAGGAAAAAATCATTCCGCCGGCCAGAAGAAGAGTAATAAGTTTTTTCATGATGCCACATCCTTAAAAAAAGAAAGAAGAACATTACGTCCGTCACGCGAAATGCGTGCGGCACATACCCTGCTGTTCTTCTATCCGCCCTTGGATGAGAGACATATGATATTGTTATGATTTTATGTTTATATTTTAATCCGTTGCGTAACAAGTGCTGCCGCCCGGGCCGAAGCTCTCCCCGGCCAGCCAAGCTTCTCCGGCGCAACGGGCCTCTTCGCCCAATGCCTCCAGCCAGTCCGGCAGGCAGGACGCGGTGAAGCCCGGCAGTTCGACCCGCCCGTGGTGCAGAAAAAAACGCTCTTCCGCCGCGGGGCGGCCTTCCGCGCCGTAGCGCGTATCGCCCAAAAGAGGATGTCCCAGCGCGGCGGCATGCGCCCGGATCTGATGCCGCGCGCCCTTGAGGATCATGCAACCCGCCAACGTGGCCTCACCTTCCCACATTGTCCTGTTTCGCAGACATTCAGGAGCAATGCGCGCCAACGGAACAATCAGAGTGTGGCGGCGCGAGTCCGGATGATCGGCCATTTCCACCAGCACCCGTTCCCTCCCCTTCAGGATCAGGCGCTGCTTCACCATTCGCCCACCGTCCAGTCTCCCCTGAAGCAGCGCCAGATAATGCTTGCGGGTCAGCCCGCCGTCCTGCGCCTCCTTCCAGCGCAACATCTCCGCCAAGGATGAAAAGACCGCCATGACGATGCCCGAAGTCGCGCAATCCAGGCGGTTCAGCAGACGGGCGCTCCCCGGAAGCCCTGCCAGCAGATCCCCCAGGCAGATCCCGGGCTTTCCCGCCAGAGCCGCGCAGTGCATTCCAGCGGGCTTGAACAGCGCGGCCAGCCCGCCCGCCTCCGCTTTCTCCGGGGTCAGCACAGGCGCCACGGCGCGGGACAGGAATGCTCCGTCGCCGCCCTCCTGCCGTGCGGCCAGCGTCAGCACGTCGCCGGGCCGGGTTCTGTAGGCGGCAGGGCGCGCCCTGCCGTTGACCTGGGCCCGACCCAGCTCGCAGGCTCTGCGCCTGCCGCGCAGTCCCATTCCCGGCAGCAACCCCGCCAGAGCCGCGTCCAGTCTTTTGCCCGCATCACTTTCAGCAACCACAATGCTCACAGGTTCATCCGCCATGCGCTCCTCCCCACGGTCACGCTTCCGCTTCAACGGGCGCCCCGTTTATCCGCCCAGCGTACCAACTGCCATGCGGCCTGACAATATGCTTCCCGGACGCATTCCGGCTCTGCGATGTTTCCGGCTGGGGGGATGCCGCCGCGATCCGGTGCTCCTGTACCTTGCGGTAAAATTGTGCCAGAATAAAACAGGGACGGAGATCAGGCTCTGACGTGGCGTGCCTCCGGCGGCAACATATAACACTGATGCAAAAGGAGATTTCCCGTGCATTTTATCAAAAGTGGCGCATGGCTTGACGAACTTCTGCTTGATGACTGCCCCGGGATGGATCTGACTGTGGAAATGCTGGGCATCAGCGACGCCCCCGGTCTTATGAGTTTCAGCCCCAAGGCCGATTGCGTGGTTTCCGGTGTGGAAGAAGCAGCCCTGCTGCTGGAACGTTGCGATCTCGCCGTAACCCGGCATGCCCACAACGGAGAACATGCTCCGGCGGGGCGAACGCTTCTTGAAGCAAGGGGAAACGCTGCCGGACTGCATCGGGGGTGGAAAGCGGCCCAAAACCTCATGGAATACATGAGCGGCATTGCGTCCCGCGCCGCGCGCATGGCGGAAGCGGCAAGAGCCGTCAATCCGCATGTCCGCGTGGCCGTCACGCGCAAGAACTTCCCCGGAGCCAAACGCCTCTGTCTTGAAGCGGCCGTCAGCGGCGGAGCCGTTGTACACCGTCTCGGCCTGTCCGACTCCGTGCTCGTATTCGATCTGCACCGCGTCTTTCTTGCGGAAGAGGCCGCACAGACAGGAGAACCGCAGGCCGCCCTGCGCGCCTTTGCCCGACGCATCCCGGAATTCCGTCTCGCCCTGCCGGAAAAAAAGCTCTGCGCCGAGGTAGACCGCCCGGAAGACGCCCTGCTGCTGGCAAAAGCAGACATTGATGTCGTGCAGTGCGAAAAATTCCCCTGCCCCGTTCTGGCCGAAACCATACGCGAATTGCGGGCCATAAAGCCGAATATCCTCGTTCTTGCGGCGGGTGGCGTCAACGGCGACAATGCGGCGGACTACGCCGCCACCGGCGCGGATGTGCTGGTTACAACCTGGCCCTATTTCGGCAAACCCGCGGACATCAAGGTGCGCATGTTCAGAAGCTGAAGCAGTTCAAGGTGAAATGGCTCCCGGAGTCGAGTGTGACGCCGCCGTCCGGTCAGCCCCCAACGCGCCTCCGGCGATCGGGGAATTCTGCAACAGAGCATGAATACTCCGGCTCTTGGCTTTTTTTTGACATACTGCTATCCTAACGCGATTTTATGGATGCAGCTTTTGAGTATTCGGACTTCTGAAGTTCCTGCATGATCGGGAAATACCTGTTCAGCGCTTCCTTTTCTCCTTGCGTCCGCTATAATATAATTGATGAAGGATAACATGACCGACACAGCTTTTGATGAAGAGCTCGACATCACCGCACCGGAAGACGCCCTGCCCTCCCTGTGCTTTGAAGATCTCCCTCCCGCCATGCGGGATGCCTGCCTGCGCGCCTCATGGACGCGCCTCATGCCTGTACAGGCCCACGCCCTGCCCTACCTCATGGCCGGGCGCGATATCATGGTTCAGTCCCGTACGGGCAGCGGCAAGACAGGAGCCTACCTGCTCCCCCTGCTCGATCGCCTCAACGCAGACCACAAGGGCATACAGGCGCTTATTCTCACTCCCACGCGCGAGCTGGCCGGTCAGGTAGAGCGCGAGGCCAGGCTTCTGTTTGACGGCACCGGCCTCGGCGTCTGCGCCGTGTATGGCGGTGTGGGCTACGGCAAACAGCTTGACGCGCTCAAGGCGGGCGTTCAGGTTGTTGTGGGCACGCCGGGGCGTGTGCTGGATCATTTGCTGCGCCGCACGCTTTCCCTCGAAGACCTTGAAGTCCTGGTCTTTGACGAGGCCGACCGCATGCTGTCCATCGGCTTTTACCCGGATATGAAAGAAATTCAGCGTTATCTCCCGCGCCGCCCCCTGCTGGCCACGCTCTTTTCCGCCACGTATCCGGCTCATGTGCTGAACCTTGCCGGGGAGTTCCTGCGCAATCCGCAAATGCTCAGCCTGTCCCTGGGGCAGGTGCATGTGGCCGCTACTCAGCACCTGTACTGTGAATGCCGTCCCATGGACAAGGATCGCACGCTGGTGCGTCTGCTGGAAACGGAAAACCCCTCATCCGCCATTATCTTCTGCAACACCAAGGCCAACGTGCACTATATTACAGGAGTGCTTCAGGGCTTCGGCTACAGCGCGGACGAACTTTCGGCCGATCTCAGTCAGGGCAGGCGCGAGGACGTGCTGGCCAAACTGCGCCGGGGTGAAGTGCGCCTGCTGGTGGCCACCGACGTGGCCGCACGCGGCATAGATATCCCCGCGCTCTCTCATGTCATTCTCTACGAACCGCCGGAAGACCGCGAGTCCTACATCCACCGCGCAGGCCGCACCGGCCGGGCCGGAGCCGTGGGCACCGTGATTTCTCTGGTGGATATCATGCAAAAGCTGGAAGTGGAGCGTATTGCCCGCTTCTATAAAATTGATCTCATCCCCATGACGCCTCCGTCCGACGAAGATGTCTCCCGCGCTGTGGCCCAGCGCGCCATTGCCCTGCTGGAAAGCCGCCGCCGCGCCTGCACAGGCCTGCAACTGGAGCGTGTGCGCCGTTTCCTTCCTCTGGTCAGGGAACTCGCCGCCGGGGAAGAAGAGGAACAGCTCATGCTGCTGGCCCTGCTGCTCGACAGCGACTATCAGCAAAGCCTCGGCATGGCTCCGGTCACGCTCCGGCCCGTGCGCGCCGACCCTGGTTCCCGCCAGGGCAGAAAACACCGCAGAGAGGGCGGCAAGGAAGGAGAGGGGCGCGGTGAAGGGCGCAAACCACGCCGGGAGCGTTCCGCCAAAGCGGAAGAAGCCGCCCGTGCCGCCGCTCCGCTTGAAGAAAACGCCTCTGCCGCCGAAAACGGCGGGGATGGCGCACCGGCCGGGGACACGCCGAAGAAAAAACGCCGTCGCCGCCCGCGCCGCCCCCCCTCCAGTGGAGAAAGAGACGGCGGAAGTATTGCTCCGCCGGAACCTTCCGAAGCATAAACCAACAACTGTTGCTCCCTTGAGGGAGTCGATGATGAGCAAAGACGATGACACGCAGGTGGACGCTCCGGCTTTTCCGCTGAACGCCTCCGGCCGCGACTGTTCGGATCGGAACAGGGAAGGCCGGAGGGCGTCCGAACAATCCGTGCCGGAGGGAAAAGTTCCCGAATACCTGGCCAGAGTGGCTCCGGTAACGGTTCCACCCACCAGAATTCAGGCTTCTCCCGAGCTTCTGGCGGACAACTACCTGTCCCTGCTGGAATCCGTGAGTGAAAAGGAAGCGTTCGGCATACTTGAACTGGGACGCTTTCAGCTTGGCTTGCGCAAGCGCATGAGCCGGGAACTTCAGGCCTTGTACGCGGGGCTGTGGAATCTCGCCTTGCGTCGATCTTTTCCTCACGACTATGAGGAAATTTTCCAGACCTGGCTTCAACGCGAAGGCGCAAAGCTTTCCACCCGCCGCAGAGAGGAACGGGAAGAACGTATCCTCCAGTATGTGGAATCCCTCCGGCAGTATGGCGACACGGACTTTTCCGAGTTGAGCCGCCATATCACCGGCCTGCTGGAGACGGACGAAGTGCGCGGCAAGCGCATCTCTTTCGGTATGGCGCTCTATATCCGCCGCATCTATACATACTTCTTCGATCATCTGCTCTGAAGATCCACCCGGTTTTCCGGCCTGCAAAAAGGAACTATCATGCCCCAGTACGGCGATTTGGTCATCCTGCTTTCTCCACGCGGCAAACGCCGCATGATGCGCGTTGAGGACGGCAAAGACTGGCACACTCAGGACGGCGTGGTGAACATGGCCGATTTGGCGGCCACTCCCTTCGGCGGCGAAGTGCTCACTTCTCTGGGCGCGCCTTTCCGGGTGCTGCGGCCTCAGCTTTACGATTTGATCATGGGCATCAAGCGCCAGACCCAGATCATGTATCCCAAGGATATGGGGCTTATCTGCCTCAAGCTCGGCGTGGGCGCAGGCCGCACCATTCTTGAAGCGGGTTCCGGCTCCGGCGGCTTTACTGTCGCCCTGTCCTGGTTCTCCGGCCCCGCCGGGCGCGTACATACCTTTGAAGCGCGCGAGGAATTCCACAAGCTGGCGCGCCACAATCTGGACTGGGCGGGCGTGGGGGAAAACGTCTCCCTGCATCTGAGGGACATCAGGGACGGCTTCGGGCTGAACGACCCGGATATTCTCAACGGGCAAAAGGCTGACGCTCTCTTTCTCGACGTGCGCACCCCCTGGGAATATCTCGATCACGCGCTGGAAGCTCTGGTTCCGGGCGCGCCGCTGGCTTTCCTTCTGCCCACCGTGGATCAGGTGTCCAGACTCCTGCTTGCGCTGGAACGCGGCCCCTTTGAAGAAACCGAGGTCTGCGAAATTCTTGTCCGCCCCTGGAAAGCCGTGCCCGACCGACTGCGCCCGGCGGATCGCATGAGCGCCCATACTGGCTTCCTCGTGTTCAGCCGCCACCAGGAACGCTCCTCCCTGTGGGATGACCATCTGGTGCTCGGCACCCGTGAACGCAAGCAGCACGCCGCGCGCCTCGCCAGGCTCGGACAGACGGAAGAAGGTGACCTGGAATAGTGTGGGGAGGCTCCACCTCCCCCCTCCGGCAGGGGCATCATGCCCCTGCACCCTCATCATTAACCGCCGGAGGCGCGGGTGTTAGCGAGCATGGAGGGGAGCGAGGAGCGGAAATAGAGCATTTTCTTCTTGAAAATGCTCCCGGAGTCGAGCGAAGTGAGACTCCGTCGCGACGTCGGAGTAGCCGCAATTCACTTGCGGCGTAAAGCTCCGGCGGAGGCGTGAAACCTGCGGGTCAGAACATAGGGTCTGGCTGGCAGATAGTTTCAATCACAAAATGCTCTAATGTCTCGCGAAGCGCGGTCGAGAGCGGCAACGCCGCGCGAGACAACGCGTAGCCAGCATTGGACGAAGGCCTCTTTCGCCGCACTGGAAGTACGGCTGTCTTCGCGGCAACGAATGTTGCCGCATAACTCACGGCGCGGCAGGCTCTCAGCATACTGACAACAACTCCGCCCCACATTACACGCCATGAACATTACACTTCAGAATATCTGCAAATCTTACGGCGGCAAGGACATCCTGTCCGACTTCTCTCTTGACGTGCTGGACGGCATGCGTCTGTGCGTCTGCGGCCCGAACGGCAGCGGCAAGTCAACGCTCATCCGGATCATGGCGGGCGCGGCCCAGGCCGACGCAGGCCGTGTCATCATCCCCCGCGAATGCCGGGTGGGCTATGTGGAACAGATCCTTGACGATGAGGCCCTGAATACTCCTCTGCTCACCTGGGTACAGAGCGCCCTGCCGGACTGGGGCGATTTCTGGACGGAATGGGAAAAGGCCCATGCCGCCGGAGACGAGGCCGCCCTGGCCCGGCTCATGGCCCGACAGCACGATCTGGAAGCCCGTTACGGCTATAATCCCGAACAAAAGGCGCAGACCGTGCTTTCCGGCCTCGGCTTCGACAAGGCAAAATGGGCGCTCCCGCTGGCGCAGCTTTCCGGAGGCTGGCGTGAACGGGCCAAACTGGCCAAGGTGCTTACCGCCGGAGCGGACGTGCTGCTGCTGGACGAACCAACCAACCACCTCGACCTGGACGCCGTGGAATGGCTGGAAGAATTTCTGCTGGAGTTCAGGGGAGCCATGGTTTTTGTAGCGCATGACCGCGTGTTCATGGATCACGTCGGCACGCATATCCTGTACATGGGCGGCAGCCGCTCCCTTTTCCGCAAGGCCACGTTCAGCCAGTTTCTGCAAATGCAGGACGAAATCGACGAGCAGCGGGAACGGGAAGCCAGACGACTGGCGGAAGAAATCGACCGCAAGATGGATTTTGTGCGGCGCTTCAAGGCCAAGGCAACCAAGGCGCGGCAGGCCGCCTCACGTCAGAAGATGGCCAAAAGGCTGGAAAAGGAGCTGGAACAGTACCAGCCCGAAGCAAGGCGGAAGGAACTGTCCTTCAAATGGCCGGAAGCCGCCCGCTCGGAAAAGGTGGTGCTCTCGGCGGCGGATCTGGCCTTCCGTTTTCCGGACGGCAAGGTTCTGTGGCCGCCCCTGACCTTCACCCTGTTCCGGGGACAGCGTATCGGCCTGGTCGGGCATAACGGCTGCGGCAAGTCCACCCTGCTGAAAATTCTGGCCGGCAGGCTGGCCCGCACGGGTGGAAGCGTCAGCAGCGGCTCTCTCACCAAACTGGGCTATTACAGCCAGCAACAGACCGAAACCCTGGACATCAAGGGTACAGTGCTCGGAGAAATGCGCCGCCTGTCCGACCCGCGCACCACGGAAGAGGAACTGATGAGCGTGCTGGGGCTGTTCCTGCTCGGGCAGGGCTATTTTGACCGCTTCATCTCCACCCTGTCCGGCGGCGAGCGCAGCCGTCTGGCTCTGGCCGTGCTCTTTCTTGCCCGCTGTAACCTGCTGGTTCTGGACGAACCCACCAACCATCTCGATCTGGAAAGCCGCGAGGCGCTCATCGAAGCCCTGGACAACTTCGACGGTACGCTGCTGGTGGTGGCCCACGATCGGCATTTGCTGGCTGAAGTGGTGGATGAAATATGGGAAATCACCGACAGGGGCATCCATGTCTACGAGGGCGGGTTTGAGGAATACGACGCCGCCCGGCATGCGGCCAAGGCGGCGGAGAAGGCCGAACGGGCCGCGGCGGCGGAAAGCCAGGGCGGAACAACCGGACTGTCCCGTGATGATCTGAAGCGTATCAAGCGCGAACAGGGCGAACAACGCAACGCTCTGTACAAGAAACTCAAGCCCCTCCAGGAAAAATACAAAAAAGACGAGGCGGAGATGGAACAGACCCTGACCCGCCTTGGTGAAGTGGAAAACCTGCTTGCCGACCCGGACGTATATGCCGACGGAGCAAAAGCTTCCGCCCTGCTCAAGGAGTTTCATAAACTTCAGACCAAAAGTGAACGCCAGCTGGAAACCTTGAGCGAACTGGAGGAGCAGATTTCCGTTATGGAAGCCCAACGCGCCGCATTGAGCCTGGGCGCTGATGATTAGGGATAGTTTCAACACTATTCTGGAACAGAGCCTTTGTTAAAAGCTCCCCCCATTATCACTGCACGTTTGGGAAAGCTCATCCGGCGTTACGCTGTGGCGTCAAACGCACTGTGGTAACAGACTTCCCCCGAAGGGATGCTTCCCGTAAAAGACAGCGCTTGAAAATACTTTTGCGGGGCACCGGGCAACGTCAATTCAGGGTAAGCTTTAAAACCAAAGCGTCCATAGTAATCAGGCTCCCCAAGAACCACACAACCGGAAGCGCCTTGTTGATCCAGCGCGGCAAGCGCATCCCGCACCAGTTGAGAGCCTATGCCTTTTCCCTGGCGCTCAGGCCTGACCGCAAGCGGCCCCAGGCCATACCACTCCGCATCCCCGGATGATATTGCGACCGGAGAAACGGCGATATGCCCCACGACAACATCGCCTTCCAGCGCCACCAGAGAAAGCGTCAACTGTGATGCCCTGCGCAGGGCCATGATAATATACTGTTCCGTATGGCTTGAATGTTCATTGCGTTCAAATGCCGCCGCGGTCACCTCTGTAATCGCTTCAATATGGTCAGGCTGTTCTTTTCTGATAACGATGTTCATGCACAGCTCCTGTAGAATCGTCCGGCATTACCCATTTCCGGACGGACGATTGGCGCGGCTCACAATGGTGGAGATCACCACCAGCGAGTATATGTTCCCGGCCAGCGCGGCGAGGATCGTGGCATTCCTGGCCACCCAGCTTACAGGCACAATATCCCCGTACCCTACGGTCAGGATGGTAATATAGCTGAAGTAAAAAAGATCATTCATAATGCTTTCATTCCGTCCCAACCCGGAAAATGAGCCTGGAGTGTGGAACTCAATGCCCAGGAAAAGAAAGTAGCTGCAATATCCCAGGAGCAGAAAACCGCTCAGCCCCGCATAAATGGCCTCATGCCCCGCGTTGGACATGCGCCACAACTGGCGAAAAAGTTCCCCGGTAATGCCCGCAAAAAAGGCAAAATAAAAACCGGTAAGCCCCGGCTCAAAATTAAACGGCAAAAGAAAGCCGACCATGCGGCAAACCAGCAGACCCGCCGCACAGAACAGGAACACCTTGAGCGCGGTGCGGTTCGTCTGGAACAGGGCCAGAGCGGCCAGCAGTTGAAACGGCAAATAGAGCAACTGGGCTATCCCGCCATAAATATTGGAAGGGAAGACTATATTGAGCACAAAGACGCACAGCAATGAGCCCAGCAAGAGCTGGTAGCGCACCTTGTGGAGCACCTGATGAAAGACGGTCAGGCGGGAAAGGAACGAGTGAATCAACATACGCTGGATATCCCTATTCTTTCCGGAATTTCTGTCAGCATTCCCTGTTCGTTCCCTCCCCGCCCAGCAGGGCGCGGGCAAAATCGTGCGCGTCAAAGGGGCGCAAATCTTCCATCTTTTCTCCCAGCCCAATGTATGTGATGGGCAGGCCGAACCGGACGGCCACAGCCAGCGCCACGCCGCCCTTGGCGGTTCCGTCCAGCTTGGTCAAAATAACTTCATCCACTCCACTGGTTTCCTTGAACATCCTGGTCTGCTGCAAGGCGTTTTGCCCGGTAGTGGCGTCAATAACCAGAATACTGCGGTGCGGCGCTCCGGGGTGCTTTCTGGCAATGACATTACGGATTTTATGCAATTCTTCCATGAGATTGTGCTTGGTGTGCAAGCGCCCCGCCGTATCCACAAAAAGCAGGTCATAGCCGCCCTTCTGCGCCATGTCTACGGCCTCATAGGCCACTGCGGCAGGGTCGGCCCCGGTACCCTTGGCATGAAAGTCCGCGCCGACACGTTCCGCCCATACCTGAAGCTGCTCCACCGCCGCCGCGCGGAAGGTGTCCGCCGCCGCAATGAGCACTTTTTTGCCCTGCATACGGGCGCGATAGGCCAGCTTGGCAATAGTCGTCGTCTTTCCCACCCCGTTAACGCCTACCATAAGCACCACTTCCGGCGGGTTCACCGCGCTGATCCGGCGCGGCGCCCTGAACAGTTTTTCCACCTCGTCCTGGAGGATGGGCAAGAGTTCTGCCGGGGAAGACACGCCCTCGGTTCCGGCGCGTTCCCTCAGTGTTTCCACAAGAGCCAGAGCAGATTCCGCCCCCATGTCGGCCATGATGAACAACTCTTCCATTTCTTCCCAAAATTGAGGGGAAAGGCTGGAGTGCCCGGCAAACAGAGCATTCAGGCCTTTGCCGAACTGCGCACGGGTACGGGCGAGGCCTTCATTCAGTTTGAGGAACAGGCGATCCCGTTCATCTTCCTCGTCCTCCATATCCAGAGCCAGCGCCAGCCGGTACTGGAGTTCAGAGCGAAAGTCTTCCAGATAACGGTAATCCATGCGCCCAAGCCAATCCCGGAAATCATCGGCAAAAGCCTTGGCTTCCCCGTCCGGCGTCTCCAGCGCCTTGAGCAAAAAGGACAGCCGCCGCCATAACAGATCGTCGGCTTCACTCACGCCTTGCAAAACTACGCCCAGCCACGCGGAGAGCCGAGGTTCGGCCTCACGCAGAGCAAGGGTGAGTTCATCGTCGCTCACGCTGTCCACAGCGGCTGCGCCCGTGCGCTCCTGCCCGGCAACGCCTTGCCTCTCCCGGGGCGTACTCTCGGAAGCTCCGAATATCTTTTTAACGGCGGAAAAAAAACCCATAAGACTCTCCTGCGAACAAGGGCTTACCTTGATTATGATAATATATGACCCGATGCGCCATGCGCGTTATCATTCTACCCCGCCCGGCGGAAAATTGCCACAGGCCCGCCCGGCTCAGCTCCACGCGGTATCACCCTATCCCGCAGGCTGACGTCGGATGCCCAGCTTTTTCATGCGCTCCCGCAACGTGCCGGGCTCCATGCCCGATATTTCCGCAGCTCCGCCAGATCCGGCAATGCGGCATTCCGCAAGCGTCAGTACCCGCACGATATGTTCCCTCTGTATGTTTTCCATGCGCAGACTTTCAGAACGTAAATCTCCGGGATGCGCCCCCTGCGTGAAAGCCGCGTCCTCCTCATGATGATTGATCGGCTTTGCCGATACTCGCTCTTGCCTGCGTTTTGCGCGCAAAACGCTGCGCTCGCGCCTCCGGCGGTCAAGGATAGTTTCAACACTATTCTGGAACAGAGCCTTTCCAAAATCAGAATTGCTGGTTGAGCACGGATGAGAACGGGTATTAGCTCTCCAAATATCAAGAGAGACTGGGTGTTGACCTCTCAGGCCAATTAAACGACCGGCCTGGGCTTAGCAGTGATAAACCGAGGAGGAACCAGGGCAAATCCGCGTTGAAAGCGTTCCATGCGCAGGTGAAGGGACAGAAACGTCAGGCATGCAGCGATGTTTTCTCTATCATCCGTACGGTATGGCTGATCTGGCGGCCCAGGGGGCTCTGACGGCTCATCTCGCATTCCAGCGAAGTAATGCCTTTGAGTACACTGGAATGCTTACGATTAAAACGGTTGCCGATTTCTTCCAGGGTCATGTCGGTATGCTTGCGCAACAGAAAATAGGCCGTATTTCGGGCCACAACCAGTTCCTGCCGCCTGGAGCGAGAAACCAGTTGAGAAGGCGTGAGTTTGTAGCTCCGGCAGACCAGATCCACCACTTCTTCCAGACTGAGTGTGGAATTTTCCTGCGCTACCTGCCGGATAACCTCGAACGCCATGGCCTCGGACACCGGGCATCCGCCCAGTCTGGCCTGGAGGGTAAGGTTATTCAGACAGCCTTCCAGCATACGCACGTCGCCTGTAATGCGATCCGCCAGCATTGCCGCCACGGAATCGGGCAGAATGATGGAATTCCTCCGCGCCTTGCGTTGGAGGATATGCAGGCGGGTTTCACGGTCAGGCCGGGCAATGGACGCAACAAAGCCGGAACAGAAACGCGAAACAAGCTGGCTGTCCACCCCCTGCAAATCGCGGGGCGCGAACGAACTGGTGAGCACCACTCTGCCGCCGCGCGACTGTAGAGTCTTGATCGTGGCGAGCAGAGCTTCCTGAGTTTTGTCTTTGCCGCGCAAAAAGTGGATGTCTTCCAGCAGAAGCATATCCAGGTTGCGGAAGCGTTCGTTGAAGTCGTTCATCTGCCCGAAACGGGAGGCCTGCACGAACATCGTCGTGTATTCCTCGGCGGTCAGGTATTCCACATGAGCGCCGCGCAGATCCCCTTCATCACACACGGCCCGCCCCACAGCCTGGGCAAGATGCGTCTTGCCGAGTCCGGACGCCGAGCTGAGGAAAAGCATATCCACGGGATCGGTGGCGTGCAGAATCTGGGTTGCGGCGGCATGGGCCAGCTGATTGCTGGCTCCGACCACAAAATCGGCAAAGGAATATTTCCACCCCTGCACAAATGCAGACTGCCGCGAACGTACATGCGGCATACTGACGGGCAACACCAGTTGTTCGCTCGCGGCCAAAACGGCAGGAGCGGCGGGCATATCCGCCAGACCGGCGGCTTTGTTGCGCTGCTTGCGTTCAGCCTCAAGTTCTACGCTCAACGCACGGCGCGAAAGCGGGGACGGAAGCGCCGGTTTCTCCTGCCGAGTCTGTTCCCGGGAGGAAGCGGAAACAATACGCAGTTCAGGCGGAGTGCCCAGAACTTCGGACGCCGCCTGTAAAATGGCGGAACTCAGACGGTCACGTACCCAGGCGGCCACAAAATCGTTGGCGGCTGTCAATTCGAGCCGCCATGCCGAACCGCTGGCTGTGGCCCTGCCCTGCCCGTTCAAAGCGCATAATTCTCCCTTGAGCGGATCGAGCCAAACCTTGCACTGCGGTTCAGGCAAATTTTTGTGAAGCTGAATGAGGATTTGTGGCCAGCATGCATTCATGTATGGTTGTATACAAAAATTCGAGCAAACCGGCTAAGGAAAGAAAGCCACTCACGCGTTTCCTTTCCCTTTTTTTCTTCCCCAAGCACCATTTTTATCAACTAGCTGTTTTAATATAGTTTTACATTTTTGCTAGAGTTTTTTGCAGCAGGCTCCAGGGCCAGCGGGACAAGGGATAATTAGTGTCAAGTACTATTTGTCCACTTTCTTTATCAATATTTTTCCATATACTAAACTCTATTTTTCTTTAAAAATCTCAAAAAAAGTCGATAAATCTCAAAAATCCAGTAAAACATATTCTTAGGAGCATCAAAACTTTGTTTTCCTGCCTGCCCGGGTTTATTCTTTGTCGATATGTCTCCCAACACACCGATCTTTTTTGGATTTTATCCAATCAGAAACTTTTTCCCGCACAAGCCTCTTGACATTTCAGCCATCCGAAGGCTATCTATCAGCGGCTGGACATGGTTCAGCCGTGGAGAGATGTCCGAGCCGGCCGAAGGAGCTCGCCTGCTAAGCGAGTATACGGGCTTAAACCTGTATCGAGGGTTCAAATCCCTCTCTCTCCGCCAGAATTTTGTGCAAAGAGCACCAGGGAAGACCGGAATTCGCTGAAAATAAGCGATTTCCGGTCTTTGCTTTGTCCAGTTACGGATATTGAGGCAGCAAAACCCAAGTTCGACAAGAAACACGGCAAACGTGAAGACAGTCCGTACTGCGGATGGCAACGGCCTCTAGCTGGAAGTCACCGAGACACGCAAGCGCCGGCGGGCGCTCTATGCCTGTGAAGACAAGAAACAGACGCGCGCGCTCTGTTGTAGAACCGTGTTGAACATAACCTTGACCGCCGGAGGCGCGAGCGTAGCGAGCT
>CAJTSU010000062.1 GCA_910579055.1 uncultured Mailhella sp.
GTCATGCATGGCCGCCTCCACCGCCGCAATGCGGCGTTCCCGCTCAGAAAACGGATCTCGCGCGGCAACCCCGGAAGTTCCCTGTTCGCCCGTCCGGCCGCTATGCGCTTCCGTAACCAGCACGGGCGCTCTCACGCCCGCCGGAGGTTCGACAATATTGCCGGAATCCGTCTTCTTTTGCGCTTGGGAAGACTGCGCGCCATCGCGCCCCGCCGCATTTGCCCCGCCTGCGGGAGAAACGGCGGGAGAAACGCCGGAAGACACCGGAGAAAGGGATGAAGCGGCAGAGGAAAACTCTGTTCCTGAAGAAAGCTTTCCCGGTTCCACAGCGCTTTCGGGGAATACATGGCCGCTGTTCCCCGCCCCGGCCATGACTTGCGGCATGGCAGACTCGGGAGCCTTTTCATTTGCCGGAGGATTCCCCCTTGTCATTTCCGGAGCAGCCCTCATGACGCTGTCTGATTCCGTTCCGCCGGAAAATCGGCCTGTTCCGGCGTTGCCCGCTGCTTCAGAGCCGGCCGAGGACTGCTGTCCGCCCGAGGCGGGAAGTTTTGCGGACAACGCTTGGGAAGATATGGGGCCGTCTCTCTGCGTGAGCATGTACCAGGCCCCTCCTCCACACAGCCCGAGCAGGATAATAATGATCACAGGGGCGAAGGAAGACTTTTTCCTGGTCGCCATTTCCAATTTTCGAGGGGGCTGCTGCGGCATATATACACTCCTTGCCCCGACAGAACGGGGCGAAACACCTCATCAAATAATTCCTTTACTCGCTCTCGCTTGCGTTTTGCGTGGAAAACGCCGCGCCCGCGCCGCCGGCGGTCAAGGATATCTTCAACACTATTCTGGAACAGAGCCAATCCCTTTTTGTCACCTCCCCTCTGAGGGAGAGGCAATCCGCACGCCCTTTGTCCGTCAGTGGCGGAGTCAGCCGGCGGATGGGGCGACTGTGGATTGAAGCATGTCTCAATACGCTTCAGACTATTCCTACGCTATTCCCCTTCACCTGTGAAGCAGGGCAAGCGCATTATAATGCGCCGCCCCGGGGCGTCAATGCGCACCACGCGAGCGCAATGCTGACGCCCGAAAACGGCGAACAGGCTGCCGACAACGTCGGCAGCCCCGAAAATTGCGAGCAGGTCGCGGCTGTGCCGCGCCGTAACGTGAACCGTTTTCATGGAGTCGTGAAAGAGCAACACCGCAACAGCATGACGCTATTGTACGGTAATGTCAGTGCGCTTCTCCTGATCTGTGAAATTGCGCATGACGCGAAAAGACCGCAGCCTGCGTTCACGGCCGCGCGTACTTGCGCGATCCGGCCGGACAGGGTAGCAAAAGTCTACCGTTCCCGCACGGGAACAAATCTTTCTCCGGAACCAAGGATCTCGTATGAAATGCCGTCGCTGCAAAGCTACTGCCGTCGTCGCCCTGCCCAGTCACAACAGCGCCTTCTGTGCGGACTGTTTTCTTGAATTTTTCTCCCGCCAGGTTCAGAAAGGCATTGAGTCACACCGGCTCATGACACCGGACGATCGTGTTCTGGTCGCTCTTTCCGGCGGCAAGGACTCGCTGGCCCTGATGCTCATCCTCGGTCGGTTGGGCTACAACGTCACCGGACTGCACATTGATCTCGCCATTCCCGAATCCTCTCCGGCGGCGCGCGGCGTGGTGGAGCGCTTTTGCGCAAAGCACGGCTTTCCCCTGATTATTCGGGATATGGCCGCGGAAGCTTTGCCCATCCCGCAGGTCAAGGAACGCCTCAACCGCCCCATCTGTTCGGCCTGCGGCAAGATCAAGCGTTATTTTTTCAATCAGACCGCGCGGGAAATGGGTTTTAATGTGCTGGCCACCGGCCACAATCTCGATGACGAAGTGGCGCGGCTGACCAGCAATACCCTGCGTTGGGATCGTGCCTATCTCAGCGATCAGGGGCCGGCGCTGGAAGAAGAAGGCGGTTTTGCGCGCAAGGTCAAGCCCCTGTGGCGGCTGACGGAATTTGAAACCGCCAACTACGCCTTTCTCATGGGCATTGAAAACCACTACGCGCCCTGCCCCTACAGCGGCGGAGCCAGTTTTTCCGTGCTCAAGCGCATGTGGATGGATCTCGAGGAAGCCATGCCCGGCCGCAAGATCGACTTTTACCAGGGCTTTCTTGAGCGTGGCCGTCCGGCTTTCCGCAATGAAGAACAGGCCAGGGGCGAAGAACTGCACCCCTGCCCGAGCTGCGGCTATCCCACCTCGGCGGGGGTGTGCGGGGTATGCCGCATCCGCGATGCGCTGAAAGGGGAATGAGCGCAGCGGAACACTCGGGGCACGCCGCATAAGGGCAGACAACACACACATTCAGGAACAGCGCATCAGGGCAGGGCGTTCCCGGAGCAAGCAGGAACTCCGGGAACACTTTTACCGCGAGAAACAGCCCTAATGCATCATGGACGGCAGCCACAGCGCAAGCTGCGGAAAGGCGATAATCAGCCCCACGCACAGGAACAGCCCGGCAATGAACGGCAGGGACGCCCGGTACATCAGGCTGATCGGCACATCGGCTATTCCCTTCATGACGAACAGGTTGATCCCGAACGGCGGCGTGATGCAGGCCATGTTCTTGATCAGGGTGGTAATGATCCCGAACCAGATCAGATTCCAGCCGAACACCTTGGCGATGGGCACAAAAATCGGCACGCAGATCAGCACCAGCGGAATGGCCGGAATGAAGCAGCCAAGGAAGCACAGCGCCAGAATGATCACAATCATCACCAGCAGAGGCGGCAGGGTCATGGCCGCGATTTCATTGGCCAGCACCATGGGGATGCGGCTCAGCGTCATGAAATAGCCCAGCAGATTGGCCCCGGCCAGCAGCGCGAAGCACATGGACGTGAACTTGGCCGATTCCGTAAGCGCCTTGCTCAGCTTGCCGAAGTTCATGCGGCCCAGAACCACGGCCAGAGCCAGCATGCCGAACACGCCCACGCCGCCGCCTTCCGTGGCGGTGAACACGCCGCCGTAAATGCCACCGATAACGGTGATGAAGATAATCATGATCGGCAGAGCGGACTTCAAAGACGCCAGGGCCTCCGCGCGGGGAACGCGCGGCGAGGCCGGACCCACGGCGGGGTTCACCCGCGTCCAGATCATGATAATCGCAATAAAGCAGAACATGGACAACAGGCCGGGCACGACGCCGGCGATGAAAAGCTCCCCGATGGACTGTTCGGCCAGCACTCCGTAAAGGATGAGCGTGGTGCTCGGCGGAATGAGACTGCCGATGGTGCCGGCGCAGGCCAGGCAACCCACCGAAAGCTCATCCCGATACCCGCTCTGGCGCATTTCCGGCAGAGCAATGGCGCTCATGGCCACACTGCCCGCCAGAGAATCGCCCACCACCGCGCCGAAGGCCGTGCAGGCGCATACGCTGCCCGTGGCCAGCCCTCCGCGCCAGTGTCCCATCCAGCTGCGCGCCGCGCGGTACAGATCCTGACCGAACTGCCCCTGAAAGCAGACGTAGCCCATGAGCAGAAAGAACATCAGCGGCGACCAGTCATAGCTGGACACGGTGCCGTACCAGAAGGAGCCAAGCATGTTCCAGGCCGCCGCCGGACTGCGCATGTTGGCGAGAAACACGAACGACGCGGCCATAAGCGCGTAGGCCACGGGCATGCCCATGAAAAAGAGGAAAAACATGAACGCGATGCCCCATATGCCCAGCGCCACCGCCGACATGCCGGGAATGCGATGGTGCATGAACCACCCCGCGGCGAACAGCCCGGCCACGGCCAGCGCCAGGGTCAGGAGCAGCGCGGTCATGCCGCCGTCTTCCAATACCGCGAGCATGGAGGCCAGCACATCGTGCAGCAGCGTCAGAAACAGCAGCGCGCAGCCCAGCGCGGCGAAATAAATGAACGGCGTGAGCGGAATGCCCAGTACAGGGGAATACAGATCGCTGGTGTGGGCATATATCAGCATGGCCGCGATGCAGTAGGCGATCATGACGAATGACCAGATATCGGTCATCAGCTTGAGCTGACGCTGCCTTCTGCGGCTCAGTTTGGCCGTAATCACATCCATGAAGATATGCCCCCCCGTCCATTGCGTGTAGGCCACGGACGAAAAGAACACAATCACCATGAAAAATTCGGTCAGCTCAATGGTGCCGCTCAGCGGTCTGGAAAAGAAATAGCGCAGCGCCACGTCCAGCGCGGTGATGACGACCATCACCAGGAAAAAGAGCATGCCCGCGCAGCTGAACCACTTGCACAGCGGTTCCATCCTGCGCAGCCGGGCGACGCTGGAACGCATGACCGCGACGGCATACGAATCCGGCGCGGGGCCGGACGATGCGGGACGGGATTCGATGGTCGGACTCATGGCTACTCCGTGAGGGCTGCCCATGTCGGGGCGGCTGAAAGAGGAAAAGGATTGTCCACGGGGCGGCGAGCGGGCGCGCCGCCCCGTGGGGAGAGAAACACTACCGGGAAGCCAGCCCGGCGGCGGGCGAATCGGCCCACGGCTTCATGCAGCCTGTTTCCAGTTCGCGGAATTTCGCCAGAATGTCCTCGGCGGGCAAGCCCTTGCCTTTGGAAAATTCCACCCATTCCGCATAGGTGGGTTCCACCATCGCATCAGCTTTGGCGTAATCCTCCGCGCTGAGCACATGCACCTGACCGCCCTGCTCCTTCATCCATTTTTCCATGCTGGCATACTGCATGGTATCCCAGAACTCCTTCATCACGGCCGGGGCGAAGTCGGCGGAAACATCGTCGATCACTTTCCGCAGATCCGGCGGCAGATTTTCATAGCTCTGGGGGTTCATCACGCAGTAGAACACGCTGCCGCCCATGTTGAGCAGCGTCATATGCTTGATGATGTCTCCCAGCTTGCGGGAAATGAGCACGTCGCCGTCAATGACCGCGCCGTCGATGACGCCCTTTTCCAGCGACATGTACATGTCGGGGATGGTGATGCCCACCACGGTGGCGCCCAGCGCCTTTACGCGTTCCACGCGGATGCCTCCGCCGGATACGCCGATCTTCATTCCCTTGAGGTCTTCAAGTCTGGTGACAGGCTTGTCGCGCGTACCGATGAGCATGCCCATGCTGTGCCCTTCCAGAAACAGGAGCTTTGTGCCCTTGATATCGGCGGCGGCCTGCTCGGGGAAGGCCTCATGCAGCCCGCTGACCAGCGTCACAGGGTCCACGGTGCAGTTGCCGGGCCTGACCAGATTGAGCAGCTGCTCATGGAAGGGATAACGTCCCAGCCCGCCCACGGTGAAGGTGGCCTCGCCGATGTCGGCGATGCCGGTGCGCACGGATTCCACCACTTCCGCCTGCTTGCTGATGGCCTGGGCAAAATAGGGTTCAATAACGATACGGCCTTCACTGCGTTTTTCGATCTCGTCAGCCCATGGTTTGAGAGCCTTGGTCCAGCGGTTGTGAATGGGAGCAATGGCCAGATTGAGGGAAAGGATATATTCCGGGGCCGCCATGGCCGGGCTTGCCGTGACGACGCCGAGAGCCAGCGCGATCAGACAACGGATCATTCTGTTTTTCATGGCTTAATCCTTTATCGCCGTTACACCAGCGTGTAGAGAGGAAATTCAAAGGATATGGCTCCGCGCGGGCAGCTGATGCGGCAATTGCCGCAGTGCCAGCATTCCAGCCTGTATTCTTCAATGACGCGCGGCGTTTTGTCGCACTTTTTGTCCAGGTCCAGAATATAGGCCGGGCAGTCCCGCACGCACATGCCGCAGCGTATGCATTTTTCACTGTCAAAGAGAGGAGGCATGTCTTTTCTCCGGTATAGTGCTACAGTTTTCTAGAGTATTTTGCGTTTGAAAATATCCACAAGCCGGGATCCCATGTTCCGGCCCGCAGTTTCACGCCTCCGCCGGAGCTTGACGCCGCTCGTGAATTGCGGCTGCTCCGGCGTCGCGGCGACGTCTCGCCCTGCCCTACCGCGCCTGCTTTTCCAGCCAGGAATACGCGGGCGAACCGTTTTCCAGCCGAACCACCAGCCCCTTGTCCAGCGCGGGGTCCAAATCCGGATAATCGGCCAGCTTGTACATGCCCCGCCCGCTCTCCTTGCGCTGGAGGCAGGCGTCAAGGTGCATGCGGCACAGTTCAAGCAGATCAAAGGCTTCATGCAGACGCATAAGCTCATGCAGGTTCTTCGCCTTTACCTTTTCCCTGCGGGAAGCGATGAGATCCAGCTTTTCCAGCGCCAGTTTCATGCCGGGCATGTTGCGGCGGAAGCCAGCGTAGTAGTCCATGACCTGACGGATGGGATTCTCAAAATCCGTCCAGGTCAGGGCGCTGGGGGCGCCGTTGTGGAGCGGGGCTTCGTCCTTTTCCTTCCAGGCGCGGATTTCGCCTTCATCAAGAGAGGCCATGTCATACTTCGCCGCATCATCGGCGGCATGGTTCATGGCCACATAGCCCCCGCACATCGCGCCGGAAAAACTGGTGAAATTACAGCCCGCGAACAGCCCCTTCACGGTGGTTTCCATGCGTTCGTCCGCCAGCAGCATGCCGGAAAGAGCCATTTCCCCTATTTCAACTTCCAGCGGGGTGGTGCGGAAATCAATGCCGCGCGCGGCGCAGTAATCCAGGTAGGTTTCCTTGTCCGCGGGCATGAGGACATATTGCAGGTGGTAGGCGTCTTCCGGGCTGAAATGACGCATGTCCATATAGAACGGAGGGCCGTAGCCCTCAAGCTGTTCCTGCTC
Source organism: uncultured Mailhella sp. (assembly GCA_910579055.1). GTDB lineage: Bacteria > Desulfobacterota > Desulfovibrionia > Desulfovibrionales > Desulfovibrionaceae > Mailhella. The sequence continues at coordinate 6,722 of CAJTSU010000062.1, forward strand.
CGTGCCCATGATCTGGTTGCGGCGCTTGCCGTTTTCCCACATGGGATCGTATTTGCCCATGAAGCGCTCGCCCAGAGCGTTAAGTTCATGACCGCCCATGTTGTTGATGCCGTTCATGCCCGGCGCGCCCCAGCCTTTGGGCAGCATGGTGGTGCGGCCGGAGATGTCCGCATTGATCACCGCCGCGCCGATATGATAGGCCTGCGTGAAGTAACTGCCCGTGGTGAAGGGCGTGAACCAGCAGTTGAACGGATTGTTGGTGGAATTGTTGGCGGCGCGCTGGGCATGCCAGCCCAGACAGCTGACGGCGGTTTTGCAGGCCACGGCCACGGTTTCACCGCTCAGCACGTTGAAGCCCATGCAGCCCGTTACCTTGCCGTCCCTGGCGAACATGCGCGTTATCTGTATATCGTCCAGCACGGACACGCCGTCCAGCCGGCGTATTTTTTTCGCCAGATTACGCTTGATGGTGCGCCCGTTGACAATATGCAGCCACCACGCCCCCGGCTGACCGAAGCCGATGGAACGGTAACGCCCGCCGCCCTCCCTGGGTTTGAATTCCGTACCAACCTCGTCAAGCACGGCCAGACAGGGCGCAAAGGCGTCGTGCCACTGCACAAGCTGCTCGCGCCTGTAGCCGTAAGCGGATTTCATGTAAAAATCCACGAAACTTTCCACATTATCATAAGCTTCATCCGTATCCAGCACGGCCATGAAGTGGTCATTGCCCCCGCCGAGAGAGCCGGAGCTTTCCAGCGTGCCCTTGCCGAGCATGAGCACATCGGCATGCTTTTCCGCCGCCTTGAGAGCCGCGCCCATACCGGAGGCTCCCGTGCCGAGGATGAGCACGTCCGTCTCGTACAGAGAGCCCCAATCCCTTTTTGTGACGCGCATGTGTACTCCTTTGTGAAACAGTGTTCCGGGCTGCGATATGCCCGTGATATCTGTTTCAGAAAGAAGCAACAAACATGCCAGCAGGATATTTTCAATAATACCCTTATAAACCAATATGATATATATTCCCTCGTTTTTTGTTTCATCATAATATTATCTGATTATCATAAATTTATCTGATGTAATCAGATAAATTGCTTGACTAAATCCATGAATTGCCTGATTTTGTGAAAAATAATTCATATTCGTGAGCATGCCATGTCCATAGCGCCGACAAAACGGAATATCGTGTTCGCCACCATACCTCGCGACTATGTGGTGCTGAACCCCGAGGAACGGGAAACAAAATGGCGGCAATTCATTGAACTGCTCCATCTGGAAGATTTTCCCATCCATCGGCTCTATCTGTTCATCAACCCCACCGGGCGCAAGCATATCCGGCTTTTTTACGCCGAACTGAAAAAAGCGCAGCGCGGCATCCGCATTACCTTTGTTCCGGTCAAGGCCGAAAACGATTTCACCGTGCGGGATATTCGCGCATCATACCGCTTTTTCAGCGGTTTTTTCTCGCGTTTTACCTTCGATGCAGGAGCGTTCGACTACTACATGTATTTTTCCAGCGGCAACCTGTTCGCCCATGCGTTCATGCTCATTCTGCTCATCAATCTGCACAGCCTGCCCCTGCGCATCGTGCATCTGCGCCGGGAACGGGATCTGGGCGGAAGAGACTGGTTTGCGGAAATATATGAGGGCAAAATCAGCCGATGGGTTTCAGAAATCGGGCAATACGAACGAGACCGCAGCGACGCGCTGGATTTTCTCAAATCTTCGATTAAAACGGGCAATACGGCATTCAACGCCCTGATCCGGGATATCGAGCATGTGGCCATGCATTCCTCAGCGCCCATCCTGCTTTCCGGCCCCACCGGTTCCGGCAAGTCGCAGCTTGCCCGCCGCATCTATGAACTGCGGCATAACCGGGGCATGGTGTCCGGCCCCTTTGTCTCGGTCAACTGCGCCACTCTGCGGGGCGACAGTGCGCTGTCCACCCTGTTCGGGCATGTCAGAGGCGCGTTCACCGGGGCGCAGCACGCGCGGGAAGGGCTGTTGCGTGCCGCAAACAACGGCATACTCTTTCTGGATGAAATAGGCGAACTGACACCCGATATACAGGTTCTCCTGCTCAAGGCCATTGAAGAAAAGCGCTTCATGCCCTTCGGAGCGGATCGGGAAGTTGAAAGCAGCTTTCAACTGATCTGCGCCACCAACCGCCGCCTGGGGGATGATGTGCGGGCGGGCAAGTTCCGCCTTGACCTGCTTTCCCGCATCAATCTCTGGCATTTTGATCTTCCCGCCCTCAGCGAACGCCGGGAGGATATCGAACCCAATGTCGATTACGAGCTCAGGCGCATCACGGCGGAAAAAGGGCTGTTTGCGGAATTCCTGCCCGCCGCCCGGCGGCGCTGGCTCTCTTTCGCGGTTTCCGACGAGGCTGTCTGGCCAAGCAACTTCCGTACTCTGGCGGCCTCCATGGAGCGCATGCTTACCTGGTCCTTTCAGGGCATCATCGACGAGGCCACGGTGGAAAAGGAAATAGCCCTGCTGCGCACAAAATGGAAAAACGGGAACCCTCAACCTTTTACACCTGAACAGGCTTCACCCTGTTCTTTTCCGGCAAAACCCCGCTTTCCCGTTCAGGAAGAGCTTGCGGCCCGCGGGCTGCTGCCTCCCCCGGAAGAACGGGACCTGTTTGACGCCGTGCAGCTGGAAGAAGTGTTGACCGTATGCCGGGGCACAAGCACTCGCACCGAGGCGGGAAAGAAACTGTTCGCCTGCTCGCGCGCAAAAAAGCGCAGTACGGACGACACCGCGCGACTCAACAAGTATCTGAAAAGCCACGGCCTGAGCTGGGAAATTGTGCGGGGAACGTGAGGCGCAGGATATCGCCCTGAAGGGGCATCATCCCTCTCGCCTGTCCATGCAGCGTTATGTCCTCCTCGCGTGCCTCTCTTCTGAAGCCCGCGGCTGCCCCGCCTTCAGCGCCATTTCCCGCGCGACGCGGTAGTCGAACTTGCCGGAACCGAGCAGCGGAGCCTCCCTCAAGCACAGAATCCTCTTCGGCGTCCACAGGGGGGAAAGACCGCGCGCGGCAAAGGCCGTGGCTATCTGTCCGGAGGTCACGCCCTCACGTTCCACCACAAGCGCGAGCTGTTCGCCCTTTTTCGCGTCGGGCACGCTGACAACGCCCAGCCGGACACCCGGCCACAGATCACGCAGGGCGTTTTCCACTGCCGCCAGAGAGATCATCTCTCCCCCGACCTTGGCGAAACGCTTGGCCCGGCCCTTGATGAAAATGAATTTCTCGGCGTCCATTTCCACAATATCACCGGTATTATACCATCCGGCGGCATCCGGCCCGCCTTCGGGGTCACAGGGAGGTTCCAGCACGCCGGGAGCCTCCGCGCGCATGTACCCGAGCATGACATTATCTCCCTTGACCCACAGCTCCCCCACCCGACCGCCGCCGTCAGCAATCCCCTCAACAGGCCGCACGCGGCCGCGCATCCCCGGCGCGAGGCGGCCGACGCTGTCCTTGCGGGTATTGGCCGGAGTATTGACGGAGATGACGGGCGCTGTTTCCGTGGCGCCGTACCCTTCCACCACGGTCACACCGTATTTTTCCTTCCACAGCCGGGCAGTGGACTCGCGCAGCTTTTCCGCCCCGGCAATGACCAGCCGGGCGTTGAAGAAATCATAGGGCCGTCCGTAGCGGGCATATCCGGCAAAAAAAGTATCCGTGCCGCAAATCACCGTGGACTGACTCTCGTAAAACAGTTGGGGCACAATGCGATAATGCAGCGGGGAAGGATAGACGAACACGCGCATGCCGTTGAGCAGAGGAAGCAGCGTGCCGATACCCAGCCCGAAGGTATGAAACATGGGCAGGCAGTTGAACATGCGATCGTCAGCGTTGACGTTGACCACACAGAGCATCTGTTCCCGGTTGGCGGCCAGGTTCCTGTGGCTCAGGAACACGGCCTTGGGCATGCCCTCCGTGCCGGAGGTGAACAGGATGACCGCGGCTTCATCCGCCGGGGTCTTGGGCGCGCGCAACAGCCGGGAGGCCAGCAGACCGCCGATCTTGTCGCGCAGAGGCATGGCTTTGGCGATATCCTCCAGGTACACAAGACGCACCCCGGCCTCCCTTATGGCCTTTTCCAGCACTTCCAGTTCCCCAAGCCGGATAAAGGTGCGGGAGGTCAGCACGCTTTTCAATTCCGTTGTCTGACAGCCGGAAACCACGGGCCGCGCTCCTGCCGTGAAATTGATCATGGCCGGAATCTTGCCCGCACAGTGCAGGGCAAGAAATCCCACCAGGCCCGGCAAAGAGTTGGGCATCATGAAGCCCACCCGTTTCTCGCCGCGAAACGCGCGCGCCAGGGAATGCCCGAGCGCCTCTGCCTTGGTCAGCATGGCCCCGTAGGTCAGGGTATGGCGATCCTGATCCTCGGCTATGACGTGGGAACGCCCGAATACCCGCACCGCATCGGTAAAAGACTGCATAATGTTGCAATCAATACGGGCGGAGGAATATAAGAGTTCCGTCATCATGCCGTAAAGCTGCACGGCGGCTCGGCGACGGCGCTCACGCGGCGGCAGATCACGCGGAGCCTCCAGCTTCTGCGGAGGGAGCACGGTCAACGTGACGCGCGGAAACCAGTGCAACGGCACTCGGTGTCGAAAATAGGAAAAGCGTGAATAGGCCGCTCCGTCCACGCGAATGGGCAACAGATCGGCATGGGCCTTTTCCGCAATGAAAGCCGTGGCTTCCAGCACACGCATGTAATCGGGATCATTCTGAAAGCGTTTGCCGTGGAAGACCATGCAGCGACGATGCCTTTTCAGTGCGCGCACCAGTGCGAGCGTCGATGTCGGAGAAGAGAAGTCCACTTCCACCACGTCAGAGAGCGCGAGAAAGGGCTTCATCCACCAGCGCCGGGCCAGCTTGCGATCCACGGCCAGCGCCATGCGCTGGGGCAGCATGGACGCGATGAACAGCGCATCCAGAAGGGATGAGGGATTGGTGACTATCAGCGTGCGTTCGCTTGTTTGCGCATCATGTTCCATTCCGCGCACACGCACACGGTAACAGAGACGCAGCAGTGCGCGCACCGGCAGTTTCAACATGTCAACTCCTTCGGCTGCCCCGGGCTTTGCCCGTGCCCCGCCGGGGGAGACTGTCTCCCCCCGGCTCCCCCATACTTGTGCTCTGGCATCATAACCGGGGTGCAGGGCGTGCTGCGCCTGCGTTATTCTCTCTTTTTCCCGCCGCTTTGCGACTGCCGGCCATCGCGCCCCCGCTCCGCTTGAGAACTTCCCGCATCCGCGGCCAGTGTGGTTCGGGCAAGTTCAGTGCCCAACTCTTCCAGCAAATCCGACTGTGCCTCGATCATGTCTGCCATGCTTGCGCCGGCCTCGCCTTCGGTACGGAATACCCCGTCGCGCAGGGTTTTGCCATCCCGGCTCAAGCTCCATGCAGCTTCCAGCTGCACCTTGCCGCCGGGCGCGCCTTCAAAACGGCGGATATCCACCTGCGCCCGATAATCAGCGGGCGCGCCGGTACGCAACGGCATGGCCACACCGCGCCGGGAACGCATATCCCGCGTCATGGTCAGACTGAGCACCCGTGCGATGCCCAGAGAGAGATCCTCTCCCCAGCGATGAAAATCCTCAATACGGATATCCACATCATCGCCTTGACGCACTACCATCTGCGGGCGCTGGAGGTAGCCGGGCAAGGACACGGGCATAATGGCCACGCGCGGGCCTTCCGCCTCTCGATCCCTCGCGGAAATGTCCTCGCCTTCGGGCGAGGCCAGCACATAAAAATGCACAACGGGAGAAGAGAAACAGCCCGCAAGGGACAAAAGCAAAACAAGGGCAAGGACAGCTCTCATGGCGCGCTCCTGAAACGTTTCTTTGGCTCAGCGCCGCCGCCCGAAGATCAGGGCGTCCGGCTTGAGTTCGAGCAACGTGGCGAGATTATCAATGGAATTGGCCGCATCCCGCAGGGCCTGCATGGTCTGGCCGAATTCCACCAGCGGTGCGGAATCCTCCCGCAGCAAGCGCCGCAGGCTGTCCATGGTCAAACGGGCGGAAACCCCCATTTCGGAAATATCCTTTGCGCTTTTTTCCATAGAGACGGCAAGTTCACCGTAGCGGGTCATGGTGGCGACCGTCTGTTTGCGCACTTCGGTCACGCCTTCGGCCTGCACGCTCAGGGTCTGCATCAGGCTGATCATCTGCCGGGACAATTCGGTCAGGCTTCCGGTCAGTTCGGGCAGATCCATACCCGCGAGCTGGGCGTTGATCAGGTGCAGCGCCTTCAGCAGTTCACCCGCAATGTCCTTTACCGGAACGTCCGTCACCAGATTGAGCATTTCATCCAGCGAGGAAGGCACGGTGGGAATTTGGATAATGTCTTCATAGGGGCGCATCTGCCGCGGCGTGGGCGGTGGAGCGTCGGGAAGCATGTCCAGGTCCACGCTGAGTTGTCCGGTGACAAAGCTCAAGGTGCCGAGCCTGGCTCGCAAGCCCTTGCGAACCAGCTCCGCCAGCAGGGTGTCATCGGTGGAGTCGCGGCCCAACAGGTTGAACAGTTCCGTATGGCTGGATTTGATCGCCGCCTTTTCCAGCTCAATGACCACCGGCGTAAGAAAGGACAAATCCTCCATATCGGCGTTGATCTGAATGGATACCACCTTGCCGACGCGAACCCCACGGAAATAAACCGGCGACCCCGGCAACAAGCCGCGCAGAGAAGCGTCAAAAAAACACACAAAACGAGCCTGCGAGGAAAAACTCCCCGATCCGACGATCATCACGCCGCCGACCAGCAGGGCCAGCGCGCACATCACAAAAAACCCGATCAGGGTTTTGGTTCCCTTTTCCGTCATATATCCGCTCCCGGAGCACTGTTTCTGCGGTCGCCGTCCGGCGTGTCGTCCCCGGCCTTTTTGCCCCTTTCGTCCTCTGAATCCTTTCCTCGCCGGAGGAAACGCGCGACCTCCGCCGGCCCGTGGCGCAGCAGCTCGTGCGGGTTCCCCTGCGCGGTGAGAGTACGCGTCCTTGCATCCAGAAAAATGGCGTCGTCGGCCACAGCAAAAATGCTGGGCAGTTCATGCGTGACCATGATCACAGTCATACCCATGTTGTCACGCAATTCAAGAATAAGTTCATCAAGTTGCGCCGCGCTCAGGGGGTCAAGCCCTGCGGAAGGTTCGTCGAAAAACACAATCTCCGGATCCAGGGCCAGCGCACGGGCCAATCCGGCTCTTTTTTTCATCCCCCCGCTGATTTCGGAAGGATAATAATCCTCGAATCCGGCCAGCCCCACCTGCGCAAGTTTGAGCGAAGCTATGGCGCGCCGGGAACGAGGCGGCAGAGAGGTATAATATTCCAACGGCAGCGTCACATTTTCGGCCAAAGTGCGGGATGACCACAAGGCTCCGCTCTGAAACAGCACGCCCACCCGGCGCATGATTTCCGCGCGTCGCGCGGAAGGCGCGGCCCAGAAATCCTCTTCCCCATACAACACCCTGCCAGCGCCCGGCGGCAGCAGCCCCATAAGCACACGCATCAGGGAACTTTTGCCGCATCCGCTACCACCCATGATCACAAAGATGTCGCCCCGGCGCACAGAAAAATTCAAATCCCGCTGGATGATCTTGGGGCCATAGGACACGGTAAGCCCTTCGGCCCGAATGGCGCTTCCGCTCCCCTGCGGCGCTGTCCGGCGTTTTGCCGCATTCACAGTGACACCGCCGTAAACATGATGGTGATGACAGATGTGGAGACGATAATGCCCACAATGGAATTAACCACCGCCGCCGTGGTGGCCTGCCCCACCGCCTCCACATTGCGTCCGGCCTTCAACCCCTGATAACAACCAGTGATGGACACCACAAAACCGAACACCAGAGCGTGCAGCAAGCCGATCCATATCTGCGAGAGGCTCATGTTCGCCAGAGTATTTTCCCAATATGCGGAAGGGGATATGCCCATCATGAGCGTCCCCACCAGAAAGCCCCCGAGTATGCCCATGACATCGGCATAGACCGTCAGCAGGGGGGTCATCACGGCCAACCCGATCACGCGCGGCAGAACGAGAAAATCCACAGGATCAAGCCCGAAGGATACCAGAGCGTCCACTTCCTCATTGGCCTGCATACTGCCGATGATCGCCGCGAACGAGGCTCCGGTGCGCCCCGCCAAGACAATGCCCGTGAGCACCGGCCCCATGACGCGCACCATGGACACGCTCACCAGAGCGGAAACATAGATTTCCGCACCGAAGGCACGGAGCTGGAGGGAACTGACAAAGGCCAGGATCAGGCCCAGCAGCAGGCTGGTCAGGGAGACAATGGCCAGAGCGTCCACACCGCACTGGCGGAACACGCGCCACAGGTCGCGGGAATTCACCGCCGCCCGCCCGATGCAAAAGCGTCCGATGCCGGCGGTCACTTCACCCATAAAATTCAGCACGGCAAGAGTAAGGCCGGGTATGGTCAGGGCTTTTCCCCCCACCAGTTCCAGCAGTCCCGCCCGATCCGGATCAAATGTCTTCCCGCCCGGCGCGGGTTTCTCCTCACGCTCACCGGCTTGCCCTCCCTTCTTTCCCGAGGAAGACGGCGCACCGCTCTCCCGCTTTGCATCGGCCAGCGCCAGCAGGCCGGCCATTCCCTCGGGCAGCCCGGTATAGTCCACCGTCATTCCCGCTTGTTGCGCGCGGCCTGCAACTTCGGCAAACAACGCCAGCAGCGAGGAATCCCACTGCGCCAAATCCTGCACACACAGTTCAAGCCTGCGCGGCCCGGCAGGGCCGTCTTCATTCTTTCCCGGTAACGGCAGCGCTGCAAGCGCCGCGTCGGCCGCACGGCCCATGGCCCGCGCTTCGGACGTCTGAGCGTGTATGGACCAGCTCCCAAAGGCCGTTATAACCAGCGTGTCCCCCCGGAGCTCGGTTTCCAGACGGGCTGTCTCGGGACGGGCGTTCACATGAGCCCCCTCCTGCCCAGTTCGGCAATGCGTCGGGCCAGGCCGGTGGTAGAAAACCCTTCCAGCAGGGGCAGACAGTGAACATCGCCCCCTTCAGCCTCCACGACCTCACGGCCTGCCACACTTTCCGGGGCCCAGTCTCCGCCCTTGACCAGCACATGCGGCCGCACGACGCGGATCAGTTCCAGAGGCGTATCCTCATCAAAGCCCGTGACCAGATCCACCGAGGCAAGATGGGCCAGAACAAAGGCGCGGGCCGCAAAGCTATTGAAAGGTCTGCCCGGCCCCTTGTTCAGACGGCGCACGGAATCATCACTGTTCAGCCCCAGCACCAGCACATCGCCCAATGCGCGAGCGCGTTCCAGTAAATCCACATGACCGGGATGCAGAATATCATAACAGCCGTTGGTGAAGACGATGCGCCGTCCGTCCCGGCGCGGCGCTTCAAGACGGCGCAACAGCTCCTCCCGGTTGGGGACAATTTTGGGATGAAAAAGAGAAGAAAAACCGGAGTCGGACACGTTTCCTCCACAGGAACAAAAGTTTCGGGGCATGACACAATAAAGCGCTCCGCGCTCACGGCCAAGGACACCGCGACGCCCCCCTGTCCACCTCCCTGCCCGGCTTCGCCGCAATTCACTTGCGGCGTCAGGCTGCGGCGGAGGTGTGGAACCTGCCCAAAACATCTAACCGAATCGGCACGAAACTGCCATGACAATCCGCGCCGACTCGCTGATTTCGGGCACAAAAATCATAAATGCATGGCCTCGCGCACCAGAGCCATGGTCGCGTTGGCGGACGCGGAGGCCTTCTCTCGTCCGACGGCCAGAATTTCGTCAATCAGACCGGGATTGGCGGCAAACTGCGCGCGGCGTTCATGCAGGGGGGCGAGAAATTCTTCAAGGTTGTTGAGAAAAATCTTTTTGCATTGCACACAGCCCATAGTCGCCCCGGTGCAGCCGGCCCTTACTTCCTCCTGCGTCGCCTTGTCGGCCAGCAGCACATGATAGGGGAAAAGATTGCATACATCGGGATTGCCCGGATCGCTCTTGCGCAGACGGGCGGGGTCGGTGAACATGCCCTTTACCTTGGGTTCAATGTCCGCCATGACATCGCGCAGAAAAATACCGTTGCCGTAGCTCTTGGACATCTTGCGCCCGTCCAGGCCGGGGCATTTGGCGGCAGGCGTCAGGCGGGCCTGCGGCTCGGGGAACACTTCTCCATACAGGTAATTGAAGCGGCGCACAATTTCACGCGTCAGTTCCAGATGCGGCAGTTGATCCTGCCCCACGGGCACCCACTGGGGCCGATGCTGGATGATGTCGGACGCCATCAGCACCGGATAGCCGAGGAAGCCGTAGTTCCCCAAATCCTTGGTGGTGATTTCCTGCTGCTGTTCCTTATAGGTGGGATTACGTTCCAGCCAGCCGAGCGGCGTGATCATGGAAAGCAAAAGATGCAGTTCCGCCGTCTCCTTGATGTCGGATTGCCGGTAAATGGCGCATTTGGCGGGGTCAAGCCCCACAGAAAGCCAGTCCAGCACCATTTCCCGCACGTATTCGCGCACATGGGTGGTGTCGGCGTAATCGCTGGTCAGAGCGTGCCAATCCGCCACGAAGAAGAAGGATTCCATCTCCTCCTGCATGGCCACCCAGTTCTTCAGCGCGCCGAAATAGTGACCGATATGCAGCGGCCCCGTGGGCCTCATGCCGGATACAGTGCGTTCCTTCGCCATGACAGATACCTCCGGAAACAATGGTCGGCGAAACAGGTTCAGAAAAGACGATAGAAGGAAAAAGCGAGTTCGGATGACCACTCGACAAGAGGTCCGAGGATCGCTCCCAACATCCCGGTCGCAAGCAGGACAATCAGGATAATAAAGCCCCAGCGGCCGAGACGGGAATATTGCCAGGCCAGACGGCGCGGCAGAAAGGCTTCCACAATATGACTGCCGTCCAGCGGAGGAATGGGCATGAGATTGATCCACGCCAGGGCAAAATTGGACAAGGTTCCCACCACGAACATGCGCAGCAGAAAATGTACGCCGGAGCCTTCCGCCATGCCGTTGGCCTGCGCATAGTGCCACATGAAGGCCGCTCCCCCCGCGCAGACAAAGGCCAGCAGCATGTTGGCCAGCGGCCCCGCTGCGGACACCAGCAGCATGCCCAGAGCCGGATCGCGCATATTGCGCGAATTGACGGGAACAGGCTTGGCCCAGCCGAAGACAAAAGGGCTCGCCAGTGCGGTAAGCACAAACATGGCCAGCCCCATGGGGTCGATGTGCGGAATGGGGTTAAGGGTTAACCGGCCCAGCATGCGGGCAGTATGATCGCCAAACAGGGAGGCCACCCAGCCGTGGGCAACTTCGTGCAGGATAATGCCGAAGAGCACCGGCACAAAGGCCACGGCGAGATTGGTCATACTGATAGAAAAAGAAGAGTCGAACATCGGATAGACCTACCATGCTCCGCAGCCAACCGCAAGGATAAGGCTTGAGCCTGCTGATAACGGTCAGACGCGAAGACGCTGCGACGGTTTGCCGCACCGTAAAACAAGCGATTTTTGCGTCTTTCCGCATGGGCGGTAACGGCTTATGCGTCCAGCACACCGGCCAGCATGCGGGGCAGCGTATTGGCCTGGCTCAGCATGGCGGCGGAGGCCTGCGCAAGAATCCGGGAGCGAACAAATTCCGTCATTTCCGTGGCCACATCCACATCAGATATTTGCGATTCCGCAGCCTGCATATTTTCAGCCTGAATGGAGAGATTGGTCACGGTGTTCTCAAGACGGTTCTGCATGGCACCGAGGTGCGCGCGTACATTGTCTTTTTTGACCATAGCCTCCTCAAGCCGGGGCAATGCCTCCTGCGCCAGTTGCTTCGTCTTGATGGAGATGATGTCGCCCCGAACCAGACCTGGGCCTGGCGGTGTGCCGGGAGCGGGCGGTTTGCC
>CAJTSU010000063.1 GCA_910579055.1 uncultured Mailhella sp.
GGCGGCGTTTTCTGGATAGCGTTCTGCCCTTTGCGCTGGAAGATTCCTCCTGCCGGGCCGATTTGGATATGGCCGCGCGTATCATTGAAGAGCGGGCGAGCCGGACGCGGCAATTCTTCAATTCCATTGCCGAAGACTGGGATGAACTGAACCGTGAGGTGTTGGGCGATTTTCGCCTGCCTGACGCCGTGGCGGAAATAGTGCGCCGCCATAAAACGGAAAACGGACGTCCTTGCGATACCGGTGTGGATCTGGGATGTGGCACGGGCGAGGTGCTGGAGCTTTTGCGCCACAATTGCAGTGAAGTTATCGGTGTGGATGGTTCTCCCCGCATGCTGGAGCTGGCCCGCCGCCGCTTTGGCGAGGACTCGGCCGGGGTTTCACTGCGCATCGGTGAACTGGATCATCTTCCCCTGCGTGACGGGGAGGCGGATTTCGCCTGCATCAACCTTGTGTTGCACCATCTTTCCCGTCCGCAGGACGCCCTGCGGGAGATTGCCCGCGTGGTGCGCCCGGACGGGTTGTTGCTGGTTTCGGATTTTGACCGTCACCAGCAGGAAAACATGCGCGCCGTGTACGGCGACCGCTGGCTGGGATTCACCCGTGAAGACATGGACGCCATGCTGCGCGGCGCGGGATTTGAAACTGTGGAATACCGCCGGGAAGAGGTCAAACTGGGGCTGGCCCTGCACCTTGTCCTGACGCGTCATACATCCTGAACATATTAAACACTGTTCACACGAACGGAGGCATCATGTGCGCCAAAGCTCTTGATCTGTCCCTGCCTTATCAGATTGCCGATATCGCTCTGGCTGATTTCGGCAAAAAGGAAATGCAGCTCTCTGAACGGGAAATGCCCGGTCTGATGGAGCTTATCCGCCGCTATGGCGAGAAGAAGCCCCTCAAGGGACTCAAGATTACCGGTTCTCTGCATATGACGATCCAGACGGCCATGCTCATCCGAACCCTGTACGAGCTGGGCGCGGATATCCGTTGGGCTTCCTGCAACATCTTTTCCACGCAGGATCACGCTGCCGCGGCCATTGCCGAACTGGGGTACGCCAAGGTGTTCGCCTGGAAGGGAGAAAGCCTTGAGGATTACTGGTGGTGCACGGAAATGGCCCTGACCTGGCCCGACGGTTCCGGCCCGGATCTCATTGTGGACGATGGCGGCGACGCCACTCTGCTCATCCACAAGGGCGTGGACGTGGAAAAGAATCCCGATCTTCTGAAGGAAACGCCGGAGAACAAGGAACTGGCGATCATCATGGAGCGTCTGTCTCTTTCCCATGCGAATAACCCTGCCCGCTGGCAGGCCGTGGCCGCCAATGTGCGCGGCGTGTCCGAAGAAACCACTACCGGTGTGCATCGCCTGTACCAGATGGAAAAGGAAGGCAAGCTGCTCTTCCCGGCCATTAACGTCAATGACTCGGTGACCAAGTCCAAGTTTGACAACCTGTACGGCTGCCGTGAATCTCTGGCCGACGGCATCAAACGCGCCACGGATATTATGGTCGCGGGCAAGGTTGTTGTCGTGTGTGGTTATGGCGATGTGGGCAAGGGGTGCGCCCAGTCCATGCGCGGCTTCGGAGCCCGCGTGCTGGTTACGGAAATCGACCCCATCTGCGCGCTCCAGGCGGCCATGGAAGGCTATGAAGTGACCACAGTGGAAGATGCCCTGCCCATCGCGGATATTTTTGTCACCGCCACGGGCAACTACCATGTGATCACCGGCGAGCATATGACGGGTATGAAGGATGAGGCCATTGTGTGCAATATCGGCCATTTCGACAATGAAATCGACATGGCCTGGCTGGAGTCCAACCCGGCGTGCAAGCGTATGGAAATCAAGCCCCAGGTGGACAAATGGACGCTGCCCAACGGGCGCTCCATTCTGGTGCTGGCCGAAGGCCGTCTGGTGAACCTGGGCTGCGCCACGGGGCATCCCAGTTTTGTGATGTCCAATTCCTTCACCAATCAGGTGCTGGCTCAAATGGAACTGGCGGCCTCCAGGCTGGAAAGCAAGGTGTATACTCTGCCCAAGAAGCTGGACGAAGAAGTTGCCCGCCTGCATCTTGCCCGCCTTGGCGTCAAACTCACTCGCCTGTCGAGGCAGCAGGCCGACTACATCGGCGTGGATGTGGAAGGGCCGTACAAGTCTGAACTGTACCGCTACTAGCACCATGCAACATTGAATACAAAGTATTCACTGGGGCTGCTGACAAAGGTCAGCAGCCTCGAATATTGCGAGCAGGTCGCGGCTTTGCCGCGCCGTCAGCTGGCCGAAGGCTGCCCGCAGGGGCATTTTCCTTGGCTGCGCAGCAACTTAGAGCATTTCAATGACAAAATACTCTAACGACTGCCGCTGGCCCGTGTGGAACTCGGGCTGCATTTGCGGCAACGGATGTTGCCGCTCGGGCCGTAGTAAACATACACGTCTCGCGCAATGCTATCAACACGGTTCTACAACAGAGCCACCCCTTTTGGCACACAGCTGCCGTTTGCGCAAAACGCTCTCTGAGGAGAGCGGGACACCCCATCAATTATGGTATTTCCACACTTTTTTACCCGAGGCTGGAGTGACGGTGCTCCACTCCTACGATGTAGCCGTTCTGCCGCAAGGCTTTTGCCACAGCTTCGGTCATCGCCACGGAACGGTGTCTGCCTCCGGTGCAGCCCAGCCCGATGGTCAGACGGTAACGGCCTTCCGTATCATAGTACGGCAGAGTAAAACGCAGGAAATCAAGGAAGTGCTCGCGAAAGGCCCGTGCAGAATCGCTTGCGAACACATAATCCGCCACGGCATCGTTCTGGCCGGTCAGAGGACGTAATTCTTCCACAAAATGTGGGTTGGGCAGGCAGCGCAGGTCAAAGACCATATCCGCTTCGCTGGGCACGCCGTATTTGAAGCCGAAGCTGATCAGGTTTACGCGCATGGCGTGTTTGGCTGCTTCGGTCGTATTCCAGCGCCGCTGGATTTCCCTGCGCAGGTCGTGCAGGGTAAAACGCGAGGTATCCAGAATAATGTCCGCTGTTTTCCGTACTCCGACGAGCCGCCGCCGTTCCTCCCGCATGGCTTCTTCCAGCCCCATGCCCTCGCTCTCCAGCGGGTGCGGACGGCGCGTAGTGGCGTAACGGCGCAGAATAACTTCCGGAGAGGCTTCCAGAAAGAGCAGAGCCGGGCGTGAGGTTCCGCCATTTTCGCGCGTGGGGCGGCCTTCCATGTTGTTCAGCGCGGTGTCAAGAGCCTGTGCCGTGCCGCCGTGCCGAAAGTCCACGCCCAGAGCCATACCGCGAAAATGTTCCATGCCGGGGCGATTAAACATGCTGTAGCATTCAGGAATCAACGTGGGCGGCAGGCCGTCCGCCGTAAAAAAGTCAAGGTCTTCCAGTACCTGGAGCACGGTGCTTTTGCCCGCACCGGACAGGCCGCAGACAACGAGCAGACTGGGCGCGAGTTCTTTGTCTGGAGAGGGAAGAGGAGAGGTAGGGGAATGCATGGTGAACTCGGAGATAGAAAAATCCGGAGCTCCGCAGGAGCCCCGGACAATGGGCCGGCATGGCCCGCTCATACTCACGCCAGGGGATCGATCAGACCGAAGTCGCCGTTGCGCTTTTTGTACAGCACATTGATGCGTTCAGTTTCGGCATGAAGGAAGACCAGGAAATCATTGCCGGATTGCTCCAGTTGAAGCACGGCTTCATCAAGGTGCAGCGGCTTGGGAGCGTAATTTTCTGAGCCATTGACGATTTTTACGCCATTTTCTTCAGAGATATCATAAGTATAGACATCCACATTGGCGTCACGGCCGGTGCGGCGGTCATGAGAGCGGGCCGCCGCCTTGCGCACCTGGGATTCGATCTTGTCGGTAACCAGGTCAATGGAAGCATACATGTCGTCGGACTGTTCGGAGGCGGAAAAATTCAAGCCTTCACCGTTCAGTTTGACTTCCGCCCGGTGACGATGCTTGTCAAGCGTAAGAATGACCACCATGTCCAACGCGGGAGACTTGCCCAGAAAACGTCCGGCCTTTTCCAGACGGCGACGGGCATACTTCTTGAGGTGTTCAGAGGGTTCGAAGTTCTTGAAGGTGAATTCCATGTGCATGAAGTTCCTCCTTTGCAACATGAATGCGGGGCAAAATGCATCAGCGTTCATGCCTTTCTTGGACTTGAGTTCAATATAACGCTTTTTTTCTCGCTTGTCGATCCGGCGGGTTGGGCAGGTGCGGAAGGAAGCTAGTTTTTACTCTTGCGCCAGCTCTTTTCCTCGCCTCTGCGCAGGCGGCCGATATTGGAGCGATGCGTCCAGAATACCACGGCAGTGAGCACGGCGGCCAGAGGCAACAGGTCAAGGCGGTCAAACAGCGGGTAGAACATCAACAATGAGGCGACCAGCGTGAGAGAGCCCAAAGAAACGTAGCTGGAAAGGGCGATAACCGCGAGGCAACAAAGCACGGCACAAAGCAGGGGGGCGATGCCCAGGGGGAGCAATGCGCCGATGGTGGTTGCTACACCCTTGCCGCCCCTGAAACCGAGAAAGCAGGATTTGATATGCCCCCCCACCACGGCCAGTGCGCACGCGGAATGAAACCACGGTTCAGGCGTGAGCCTGAGGGATACCCAGACCGCGAGCAGGCCCTTGAGCAGATCGCAAGCCAGCGTCAGAGCCCCCCAGGGCAGACCGCAGAGCCGGGCCACGTTAGTGGCTCCGGGATTGCCGCTGCCTGCCGCGCGAGGGTCAATGCCCTTGCAGCCTTGGGCAATGATGATCCCGAACGGGAGGGAGCCGAGTAGGTAACTGGCGAGAATCCATAGGTAGATCATGGCGGGGATCCCTCAAGCCAGGCTTGCGCCTGACGGTTGATACTCCGAAATATTTCATATTGCGGAGTGCTGTTGCGCAGCGCTCTGTTCCGTGACGTCCGCCGCGGGCGCGGAAGGGGGTTCCGCAGGAGCCGCAGGCGTGTCAGGTGCGCTGTCCTTCAGCGCGTCCGGCGCGGTATCCACGGCATTGTCTGTAAGCTCATCCACGGCCGCATCCGGTGTGCTGGCCGGAGAGGGAAAAGTCGTTTCCCCGGCGTTCGTTTCCATGTTTTCCTTCTCCATATTCACAGGCTCCGCCCCTTCGGGATTTGAGTCCTCTGCGGTTGCGGCAGGAGCGGGGGCCGCCTGTTCGGAGGCGGGAGTTTCCGGTGCGGGAGTTGCGGAACCATTGGTTTCCGGCGTTTGGGAAGCAGCGGGGTAGCTGCTTGTGGCGGAGGATTCTTCGCCCGCTGTCGGGCTGTCCTGCTTTACCAGTACACAGGGTTCATCCACCATCCATTGCCGCGCCATGACCGTGAGGCGGGCCGGACGATCTTTCCAGGCATTCCATTCCTTTTCCGGCATGGCGACGATGACGCGGTCGTTTTCGACCAACAGGCCCTGCAGCCGTGCCATATCGTCAAGGTCCGGTACGGTCAGAGCAGGGCGCTCGCCCTCTCCGGCCAGGGCTTCATTGAGGTAATAGGCATAGGCGCCGGGGCTCACGCGATACGCTGCGATCTTGTAGCCTTTGCGCACCAGTTGGGCCATAACTTCCGCCTGAGCGCGGGGGCTGAATACGCTTTCCAGCGACGGAGCGACGTTTTTGGTAAAGGGCAGGTTCATGACGATGAGGCTCACGGAGCACAGCAGCAGGGTTCCGCCCGGCAGGGAGCGGCGGCACAGGAAAAGCAGCAGCAGGGCCAGGATAATCAGTACGCCTCCCATGCAAACCAGGTTTTTCGCCGCGTCAAGCCAGGCGAAAACCAGCGGGGGAAGCTCGCCGATCCGGGCGTTCCAGTCCGCGGGGAGCAGGGGGAGAAGTTTTGTGTGATAATGAGCGGCAACAAGCCCCAGCCCCAGAAGGAGAAACAGCAGCGCGGTAAAGAAGAAGTAGAAGCGGCTGCGCAAGGGCGTGAGACGAAGCAGGGAACGCCCGGCGAGAACTGCCAGCGGAGCCAGAAGCGGAAGCAGAGCCGAGATCGATTTTGCGCTGAGGGCGGACAGCAGCGCTACCCCGGCGACCAGAGAAATCCATAGCCAGGAAGAACCTCCGTTTTCCCTGCGGGTACGCCATGCGGCGGGCGCGCCCTTGAATGCGCTCCACCAGTTCACGAACAGCAGGAGCAGAACCCAGGGCAGGCAGACCAGCGGCAGGGCGGCGAGATAGAACCACCAGGGCATGGCCGTTTCACCGGCATCGAAGATGCGGCCGGTAAGCTGGCGCTGGAAAATATCCACAATATAGTCGGTCTGCCCGGCAGCATAGAGCATGACCAGCCAGGCTCCGATCAGAAGGAGCATGAGCAAAAAGCCGAACAAACCGTCCCGGCCGTTAAGGCGGCCGGGCGTGCCACGCCAGAACAGAAACAGCACGCTGGCGATCAGGGGGAAGGCCAGCGCCAGCGGCCCCTTGATCAAGGCAGCCGCTCCGGTGAGCAAAAAGGCCAGGGTAAGCCAGAGGGGCGCTTTCGCCTTGATCCAGCCCCGGTAAAAACAGGCCAGAGAGAGGGCGATGACCGCGGCAAACAGCAGATCCGCATTCGGAGACTGGGTCAGGCCCATGACGAAGAAGGAGGTCAGGGCCAGCAGACCGGCGGCGAAGGCCGTCCGGCGGTCATGGCCCGTGGCGCGGGCCAGCAGCCAGATCGCGCTGATATACAGCATGGCGGAAAGGGCCGATCCCAGGAAAAAAAGCAGCGGCTGATCCACATGGGGGAGGCGGTCCAGGCCCTTGAGAAACCAGAAGTACAACGGCGGCATGTCTGTATACGGCACACCGTTGAGGCTCAATGCCAGTTGATCCCCGCCGAGAAAGCGCATGTACACATCGGCGGCGCGCACTTCGTCAAAAAGCCATAGAGCGCGCGGCGCGAGAAATTGCTGAAAGACCACCAGCGCCACCAAAACCAGCAGCACCGGCACACCGGCCCAGGAGAGCACGTTGAAACATTTTTCCGCAAGGCCCGGCTCAATTCGCGAAGCGGCAGAAGGTTTTTTCGGTTTTTTGGCGTTACTGCCGCTGCTTTCGGCATCCTTCAGGGGGACGGAAGCGTTATCTGAAGCGGCGGCGTCCGTGTTGCTCTTTCCGTTTTGCCGCGTTTCACCGTTGGAACCGGCGCTTGCCGGGGCAGTCATGGGCTCAGGCGCTTGCGTTTGTGTAACAGGCGCTTTTGTTCCGGAAGCGGGCATGGGGGCTTCCGGCGCGGGGAAGGCTTCCCGGTTTGCATCATTCTGCCTGCCCGCAAAGGCGTTCCAGGCGTCAGATCCGGCATCGGGCGCAGTATCCCGCGGCCTGTCATTCAGGGGAACAGGGGGTTGTTCTGCGGAGGGCGCATTGTTCAAATCCTCGGCTTCGCCAGCCGGGCCGCCGCCGGGATTGAATTCATCGCGCCATTCACGGGCGCTGTTGTTCATATCGTCGTGTCTGGATTGATGATCGTTCATGCCTGCTCCTTGGGGCAGTTTAGCTTTAAGGAACCGCTGATGTATTCTGCGAATAAATCAGCTCCATGTCCAATAGAAGCTTTTACCTCTTTGCGAAATGCGAGCCAAGTCAATCATTTATCGGGGAAAGCAAATTTTCCCTCAGGCTGATGACAACCCCCGCTTCGCGACGTTTGCGCCGTCTAAGCCGCCGAAGCGGCTTGACGGAACACACGAGAATCGCTCGTTTTACGGCGCGGCAAAGCCGCGACCTGCTTGTAATTTTCGCGGCTGACTTTGTCAGCAGCCTTGGGAAACGCTTTCACCAGCGTTTCCTTAACACCCTTCTCGCCCTGCTCTCAAGGGGGCGGGAGCAGGGGAGCCGGAACATCGCCGGAACGCGGACGGCTGGAGCTTGTACGGCGATAAAAGCGCTTTAAAGCATGCCGCCTGCGATATCAACCGGATGATGTCAGGCGAGCCGGATACACCAGTATCCCACAAGCGCGATAAACAGCGCAAGGGCAATATATGCGCTTTTTTGCGGAAGAAAAAGGCCGGCGGCAGGCCTGTTCCTGTCTGCTATTTTTGTCGGAGGCGGAAATGCCGCAAAAATTTTTCGTCTTCCCGCTGCTTTCGCTTTGATTATAACTGAAAGAAAGACTCACGGCCATGTGCCCTGTAAGACATGAGCAAAATGCTCTGAGTAAGGAGGGAATATGCGATTCGATCATGTAGTGGAAGGCGATATGCTGGTCATAGGTTCCGGGATTGCCGGCGGGCTGGCAGCCATCCGTGGACTGGATGCCGGGAAAACGGTGATCGTGGCCACCAAGGGAAAGCTTTGCTGGTCAGGTGCATCTGCCGTGGTGGGCGGCGCGGCCACGGCTATTCCTTTTCCTGAAGACGACCCGGCCGTCTGGATGAAGGCCATAGTGGAAGTTTCGGACTATACGGCGGATCAGAATTGGGTGCGCGACTATATTGAGAACGGCTATGCCCAGATGGAAAAGATCAGCGAGATAACGCGCAAACACGGCTTGGAGGGGTTTCCTCTCGACAACTCCGGGCATTACTGGCGTTTTTCCAATCCAAAGTATCCTGTACAGACGCAGCTCTGCAACCCCTATGAAATTCTTGAGGCCTTCGAGAAGGAATTGAAACAACGGGGAGCATTGTGTTGTGAGCGCGTGATGATCACGCACCTTCTGACTTCTGAAGGGCAGGTAAGGGGCGCGTTCGGATTCAGCTACAGAACAGGGGAAAGCTGGCTGTTCTGCGCACCTGTTGTGGTCATGGCGGCTGGAGGCTGCACCTTCAAGGTGGATACTTATGACAACTGCGGCGAACCTTTCGCCATGGCCTATGACGCCGGAGCACGGATGATGTCTTTCGACCGCGGCGGGGCGCTGGTCAGACCTCGAAACGCGATGCGCGCCGGAATCCTGGATAATGTTCCTCTGGCCGGACTGCCTCAGTGGCTGGGAGCTCGCTTTGTTAACGCCGATGGTACGGAGCTTTCCGAACTTATGACGCCGGAAGAACTCAATTCCGGTCGCCTTGGCGTGGACTCCGCCATCACGCGGGAAGCGGCGGAAGGCAGAGGTCCGATTTATGAAGACTGCACTTGCCTTTCCACAAAAAACAAGGAGTTGCTCTTCCGTTTGAAGAAGGCCAACTGCAAACGCGTGCGAGTGGAATACGGCCTTGATCCCATGCAGGTTCGGATTCCCATGCGCATGGAGCAGACCGAACAGACCTATGTGCCCGACGTGTGCAATCGCATGGGCGGCATTGATATTGATATCCATGGGGAAAGCAATATCAGGGGCCTTTTCGTGGCGGGCGACGCCTCAGCTCCCAAGGCTTGCGCTCAGCATCCGTTCCCTGGTGTGGAGATCGGCTGGGCCATGTTCAGCGGGGGGCGCATCGGAGGCCATGCCGCACAGGCATGCGACCGCTGCAAAAGGCCCGATGTGCAGCTCTGTCGAAAGCTGGCTGAACCGGCAGTTTTTGAACTGATTCAAGTGTTGAACTCCCACGGGCCTGTCACTCCCGACGCGTTGAAGGAAAAAGTCATTGAAACGATCATCCCTTACAATAGGAATCACTGCGACGAAGAGGCCATGAACGCCTGTATCGCAAGATTGGAAAAGGTGGCTGAAGAACTTCTTCCCGCCATCGGCGTCCGCGATTTTCACGAGCTTCGCGAATATGTGGAGGCGAAAAGTATGCTCTGGGTGGCTCTTATGATCGTGAAAAGCGAAATACGGCGCAAGGAGAGCCGTGTGGGCGTGCATCGCCGGGATTATCCCATGATGGATAATGTGAACTGGTTGAAGTGGATAGGGTTTGTCAAACGCGACGGGAAACCGCAATTCTTCACGGAAGATATTGCCACCCCGTGTTTCGATGTTCCGAAGACTGTTGAACGTCAGACAAGGCCCCGCGTGTGATCCTCGTCCAGGGCATGGTCTGGCTTGTACGGGAAAGGAAGATAACCGGCGTTCCAAGGAGAATTGAAGATGGCGGTTCAGGGAATTGATTATGAAAAGTGCGTGAATTGTGGGAAGTGTTACGATATCTGTCCGGACGACGTGTTCGGCATGTTCTGCGGCAAGGTCTATGTGCGCGATCCCATGGGCTGCCAGAGCTGCGCGCTCTGCGCCATGGTTTGTCCTTCGGAGGCATGCCGCATCAATGTCGTGAGGCCAAGGCCCCTGCCCGCGGGGCGCGCGGATTTGCGTCAGTGACAGGCAAAGGGAGCTTTTCGGCGGAAGCGCCATGGACCAAACGGCCTTTATCTGGAGCTGGGCCTCCGTCCCCATCCGGGAAAGACTGCGGTTTGAATGACGCAGCTTCTGTTCTGCTCCACCGCATCTATAATGGATTAAAACGTTTTGATTTTAAAATGCTCCCGCCATTAAGCGCAGCGAGGCTGATCTCTGCTCTCCTTACCGGTATGCTCTGTAGTAGAATAGTATTGATGGCGCGATGCGTGACGTGTGCCTTTGCTTCAGCATGGGCGGCAGCGTTCGCTGCCGCAAAGCGGCCCGTGTTGCACACGGGCGAAAGACAGCGGGCTCAGGCTTCATCCCTGAGCTTTGGGTGAACAACGTGTTGACACTCTCCATCCGGAGAGAAAGGAAATATGATGGATATGGAAATCAGCTGGACAAAGAACAGTACGAAAAGTTTCGTCCATGTGGCGATTGTCCTGTTCTTCATGTTCGGATTCAAGTTGGTATGCCCTCCGTTCAGCACCGTTACCCCTGTGGGGGTGGCCGTACTTGGCGTATTTTTCGGTGTGGTGTGGGGCTGGTCCACCTGGTGCGCCACATGGGCCAGCATACTGGGCATCATTGCTCTTGGTTTTACCGGCTTCCAAACGGTGACGCAGGCGCTCCAGTTTGGTTTCTCCAATAATGTGGTGCTTACCCTGCTGTTTATTTTCCCCTTCATGTACACCCTTGAGCATGGGGGAATCATCAAGATCATTACCTGCAGCATGGTGAACATGAGGTTCGCTCAGGGGAAACCCTGGTTGATTTCTTTTCTGCTCCTGCTCTCTGCTGTGGTTATTGGGGCGGTGGTCAACGTGTTTGTCGCCATTTTCTTCGTATGGTCAGTCTTCTACAATATGTGTGAAACATATCATATTGAAAAGGGCAGATACACGACGTACATGATTTTCGGCATTACCTTCGCGGCGAACATGGGTTGCATGATACTGCCCTTTCTGCCTTTCGTAGCCATGCCCCTCGGGGCGTACCAGAGCGTTTCCGGCGAAGCGCTGAACAGCGGCGCATATACGGCCTTTGCCGTTGTTATGAATATTGTCTACCTCATCTGTTATTTCATCCTCGGCAAGTACGTGCTGCGTATCGATCTTTCTCATACGAAACTCGGCGGTATAGAAGGCGTGGAAAGGGTAACAGGGTATCAGAAATTCGTCATGGCGCTGCTTGTTGTTTTGCTTGTCATTCTGTTCTGGCCCAGCGTCATGCCCGCGGGCTGGACTGTGACGGAGTTGTTTCGTACTCTCGGCACTACAGCAACGCCAGCCGTGCTTATTGTGGTGCTGGGCGTTTTGAATTTCAGGGAGGGCATTACCATTCAGGAAATGTTCACCAAGGGCATTAACTGGGGGGTGGTGTTTCTTGTCATGTCGGTGATGACCATCCTGAACCCTCTGGGCAATTCATCCACCGGCATTCCCGGACTCATCACTTCCATCATGGAGCCTTTGCTCAGCGGACAGAACACAATGATGTTCCTCATCATCGTTACCCTGTTGCCCGCCTTTTTCACCAACTTTTCCAGCAATACAGTTATGGCCGTGGTGTTCGTGCCCATCGCGTATACTTTCGCCGTCAAGGCGGGGCTAAACGGAGGCTCTCTCACCGCTATGCTCTGCATGATCACCACCTGTTCACTGATGACTCCGGCCGGCAGCGCCACGGCGGCCATACTGCATGGCAACAAGGACTGGATTTCTCCAAAGCAGGCCATAGGCTACGGCGCCGTGAGCATGGTGCTTGTCTGGGTGAGTACTATGGTGGTGGGGTATCCCCTGGGAGGCGTGCTTTTTTAGTACCATCCGACATTGAATACCTGGTATTCAATGTCAGACTGATGACAAACCCCGTTTTGCGGGGTTTGCGCCGTTTAAGCCGCCGAAGCGGCTTGATGGAAAACACGAAAACCGCTTGTTTTAGAGCATTTCGCCATTGAAATGCTCTATCGGAGTCAAGCAAGGCGCGACTCCGCCGCGACGCCGGAATAGCCGCAATTCACTTGCGGCGTACCACCCGAAGGGCGGCCCGCAGGGCCGTGATTATAGCCCGCAGGGCGTACAGGCATAGATAGCAAAGCATTGCTCCGGCTACGACGCGGAGAAGCCGTGGCCTGATCGCAATTTTCAGGCTGCTGATTTCGTCAGCAGCCTTAGGCAATGTAGTCACGAGATTGAAGCCCAAAGAAAAAGACACTTCATCTGGATCGCGGCCAGAAATCATGCTGTATTATGGGCAGCAAGCTCCATGCTGGTGGCAGCCAGCCGGAGCTTTGTCCTGACCCTGATTATGCTTGCCGTTTTGCCCCGCCTGTTCGGGGATTGGGGTATTTTTTACGCGACCTCGAGCGCCGAGGCTCTGACGCTTTGTCTTGCCGTGGGGCTGTTGTTTTACGGGCGTCGCCGTTGCGTAAAGACCGGCCGCGATTGTTAAGCGGCGGGACGGGACGTTCGCTCCGGTTTTGCTCTTTTGTCCGGGAAAGCGCGGATTGGTGTGCGGCTTCCCGATGCGCATCCTGCGGTGTGGAGCTCACTTCGGAAAGAAAAAGCGGAAGAATCAACGCCCCGGATTTGCGATCCCGGGGCGGGCACGGTGTGTCTTCGACTGTGCACAGGGCTCCGGGCGGAAGCATGGCGCAGTCGGGTACGAGAGCAAGCCCTTTCGGGGTGCAGGCATAACGCGCCCGGCCAGGATAGCCGGGCAGAATGAACGGCTCGGAGAGCAGGCGGGCGGGCAGTGTACCTGCACGGGAGGCAGGACTTGCAATTTCATTTTCACCGGGCTTATGCAGCAGCAGGAAGGATAAACTGACGCTGTCCTTGTCCAGACCGGCTCTGCGGGAAAGCGTACGCAGTTCGCCCGGAGCATCTGAGGCCGGAGCGTTGACATGGCACCAGGCCGATGTTCCCGGTCTGTCCATCGGGCAATGTTCGGCATGGGGACAAGGGGAGAGAGGAACAAGACGAGGTGTTTTTTCCGCCTGTCCGTCTGTCCACTGCTCATCCATTCTGTGTGAATGGTTGTCGAATGTGCCGAATGCAGACGCTTCTTCTGTTTCCGATACCTCTGTGTCGTTGTCTGAAAAATCGTCCTCAAAATCGTCATCCGGAAAGCCGGGCAGCCCGCCGTACATGGCCGTTTCACGCAGGGCGCGGATCAGCTTTGCTCCTTGTCTTGTGCCGGGTTCCAGTCCGAACAGGAAGCCGCCGGGGAGCAGGATACGGGCCGCATCTTGCGCAAACTCGCTGATTTTGTCCTGCCATGCGCCGGCTCGTCGGCTCTTTTCTTCCAGTTCATTGAGCACATTGCCCGCGGAGATCAGCCACGGTCTGCCGCGCAGACGGTGCAGCGCCTGCCCGAGCGGGGCGCGCAGAGCGTGAATCTCCCAGGGGGAAGAAGGATCGAGTTCCCGCCGCAGGGCTTCAAAAATATCCCGGCCCAAATGCAGAGGATGGGGCGCGGTGTCGGCGCAGATAAGGGTGATCGGCGCGGCGCGGAAGTCCGGCCTGCCAAGCCAGAGCGCCAAAGGAAGGGTGAAAGGGCCGGAACCGAGGTCAACGATGAGTGTTCGCGCGCTCTCCGCTTCCCGGGCAGTCGAAGCGGAGGCAGGCAACGTCAGCGGTAGCGACGGCAGCAGGGGGAGCAGACGGATCAGGTTCCAGGGCAGAAAATAACGTAAGTATGCCGAGGTAAGGCGCGGCGTCGTCCAGTAGGGGAGGGAAAGATCTGATCTTTCTGTGGTAAGCAGCGCGGAAAGTTCGCGGCAGGCCACGGGCAGATCGCGCCGCCGCGTTGCGTTCAGAGGCATGATTTCGTCCAGGACGCGCCAGAGTATCGTCAGGCCCTGTCTGGCAAAGCTGTCCATGCCGGGGAAGAGGGGCGAACAGGTTACGTGCTGTTTTGCCGGATAGGAACGAACAGCTCGTACCCCGGACGCTCCTTCGCTTTTGGGCGGGTAAGGCAGGCACGGTGTTTGTTGTTCCGCTCCTTTCCGGGCAGGATGCGCGCCTGGAGCGACAGCAGTGGGAGCCGTCGGTTCGGCGGCGCGGCGAGGGGTGCGGTATTTTTTTGGAGTGCGGGGGCGCGGGGCCGGCTGCGTTTTCATCAAAATTTCCTTTACGGTTTGAAAACTCCCCTTCCGGGGGAAAAGATATGGGCATGTATGATTTCAATGGCAAATGCTCTATCCGCGGGAGGCAGAGCCAGTCGGCTGAGGAAGTCGACGGTGTTAAAACATGGAAAGAGTCCTCGCACAGCTTGGATCGCCGTTTGTGCAGCCAGGGTATTTCAACATTGAAAAGATCCAACGCGCGCAGGGCCGAAGCGCATGTGCAGAATGTAGCGTTCATGGAAAAAAGGAGATTCCGCCAGAGGCAGCGTATGGGCTTGTGCGTGCAGGGCAGAGAGTTCTTCACGCAGTTTGTCCGGGCGGCAGTTGTTACTTCCGCGTAACAGCAGCGCGGCACCACGCAAAGAAGTGTTGCCTGCCGCCCGTGTTTTCGCGACGGAAGCCGGAGGCAGAAAGCCCAGCTCCGTAAGTGCGTCAAGGGGGGCGTACTGACCGAGGGCCCCGGCCAGTACGATTTCACCTGTCTCTGCGGGACACAGGCCCGCTTCGGACAGTAAGCTGTCCACCGCCAGCGAAAAGGCGGCCTTGACCTTGAGCAGACTTTCCACATCTGATGCGGTGAGAAACAGCCCCCCCGGCAGAGGCAGGACAGGTTCTCCGCGTTCTGTGCTCAGTGAGGCGGCAAGACGCGTGCGCAGGAAGGCGAGCGGGTGCGGACCCGATGCGTCCGGCCTGAAATGTCCGTCGCTGTCCAGCAGGCCGATGGACAAGAGAAGCCGGATCAGCGACAGATACCCTACTCCGCAGATGTGGAGAGGCGGCGCTCCGCCGATGGTTTGAGGGGTCAATCCTGCGGGAGAGACATGAAAGGCGGTTACGGCCCCTTCTTCGGCAAGCCCTCCGCAACGCAATCCGATGCCTTCCAGGGCGGGCCCCAGCGGCACGCTGGCCAGCAGGGGAGGCATGCCGGCACGCAGCAGGGCGAATTCTCCGTTGGTGCCCATGTCGGCCAGCAGCAGGGGAAAACGCGGTGAGGGAGCAGCGTGCAGCACGGCGCAGATGCCCGCGCTCAGATCTCCTCCTGCAAAGGGGGCGAGAAGCGGGGGAATCCACAGCGGCGGCAGTCCGGGAAGATGAGCTTCCTGTCCGCCGTGAAAGTCCAGCCGGTAAGGAGCCGCGCGCAGCCCGGAGCTGTCCAGGCCAAGGGCCAGCAGGGTCATGGCCGGGTTGGCGGCCAGGCATATTTCGCGTACGGTGATTCCCTGTGCATGCAGCGCGCCGCAGATGTCGGCAAGTGCAGCCTGCACGGTGTCGCGCATAAAATTTGCACCCTCTGTTCCCCGTTCTGGAGATGCGGCAGCGAGGCGGGCCATGACGTCCGTTCCCGCGCCCATTTGGGGGTTGAGCATCTGTCCTCCGGCAAACGGGCGGCCCTGCACGTCGAGAGCCTCCCAGGCAATGGAGGTTGTGCCCAGATCCACGGCCAGCCATGCCTCACATGGTTTGCCTTCCTGAACGGAAGAGGGAAGAATATCATCAAAGAGACGGGTATTGTCTGTTTTGGGGCGTGCGCTTTCCGGCGAAACAGCCAGGATCATGGCGTCATGCGCATCGTGGCAGCAGGCCAGACGCACCCCGGCGGTAAGCTCTTCATGGGCGAGGATATCCCGTTCCCGCAGACATGGAGCGGGCGGGGCGGAAAGAAAGCGCACCCGGCACAGACCGCAGTGTCCGATGCCCGCGCACAACGGGCGCGGAGGCAGATGCCCCCTTCCCCAAAGAAGAGTGGCGAGATTTATGGGAGTGAGCGGCGCGGGGATGTCAATTTCCCGGCGTTCACCGCGCGGTGAAGAGAGGGCGGAAAAGATGATACGCATACCCTGTTCTTGCCCATCCTGCGTGGCTTGGCAAGAAAAATTCCCCTTCCGATATTGTTGGTATATTTTTTGCATGTCTTTATGGCACGAATATCCGGGGGGCTGATCACAGCCTTGACCCGGTTGCGGATTTGGCTGAATATCATGCGGATATTCAGCACAAAAAGACGGATTGCACTATGGACAAAATTCTGGCCCAGGATGAAGTCGATGCCCTGCTCCGGGGCTTGTCCGGCGGCGAATTGGAAACGGAGACGGACATACCGGATGATGACTCCGGCTTTGTTCCCTTTGATCTTGCCAATCAGGATCGCATTATTCGCGGTCGCATGCCGGTTCTGGAAATCATCAACGATCGTTTCGCCCGGCTGTGTACCAATATTCTGACCAACGCGGTGCGCAAGCGTGTGGAGTTGAACCCCATCTCCATAGACATGACCAAGTTTGGCGAGTTCATGCGTTCCCTGCCGGTGCCGACCAGTATCAATATTTTCAAAATGGAGCCTCTGCGCGGCAACGCATTGATTGTTGTGGACGCGCGTCTGGTATTTTCTCTGGTGGAAAATATTTTCGGCGGCATAAGCTCTCAGCCTAAAATCGAGGGCCGGGAATTCACGCGTATCGAACAGGCCATTGTGGATCGCGTCATCAAGCTGGCCCTTCAGACCATGGAAGAATCATGGCGGCCCGTGCATGATATTAAGATGGAGCTGGTACGTTCGGAAATCAACCCGCAGTTCGCAGCCATTGTGCCGCCCAGCGATGTGGTTGTTGTGATCAATTTTGAGGTGGAGCTGGATTCTTCCATCGGCTCGATGATCGTCTGCTTGCCCTATTCCACCATTGAACCCATACGCAGCAAACTCAACGCCAACTATCAGACCGAACGTCTTGAAGTGGACCACGCCTGGGTGGGACGCCTCAAGGAACGTCTGCTGGAAACGCCGGTGGATCTGAAAATACGTATGGGGGGCACGCAGATTACGGGTAATCAGTTACTGCGGCTTCAGGTGGGCGACGTGCTGGTACTGGACACCGATATCGAGGAACTCTTGCCCTGCAAGGTCGCGGGGGTGGTAAAGTATTGGGGGATTCCCGGCACGGTAAAATCCAACAAGGCTTTTCAGATTATCAAGAGCGAAGAGCCGCAGTATACATAGTACCATACAACATTGAATATTTTGTATTCAATGTTCAGACTGATGACAAAACCCGCCTTGTGCCGTCTAAGCCGCCACGCTCTGTGGTAGAACCGTGTTGATGGCGTTGCGCGGAGCGTATGGTTTTGCTCCGCGCAACGCTGCCAACACGGTTCTATGACAGAGCCATTTTTTAAAGTGCCTGCTTGTAGAATTCCATGTATTCTTTCATAAAAAGATGAATGAGAGGATTGTGCCGGAAGGCTTTGTTGATAAGAAAACCCGCGTGGATAACACGTTTGTCGCGTATGGGAATGGCGCTTATTTCCGGCGGAGACACGTCGTATCGGGAGGGTTTGGACGTAACGCAAAGATAGTGCCCTTCCAGCAGCATCTTATAGAACATTTGAAAATTGTTGACGGATATCTGGATGTTCGGGCTTCCTATGCCCAGAAACAATGTGGTCAGAAACACATCGTCTGAGCCGGAATGCGAGAATTCGATAAGCGGTTCCTTCAGGATGGCGGCCAGGGAGGTGCTCTTATGACGCCTGGCAAAGGAGGAATGCTTTGCGGCATAGACCACGGGAATTCTGGTGTAGGTAGGAATGAATTCCAGATGTTCAGGGATGAGGGAGAGGGATTCCTCAAAGAAGAAATTGATGCCCACCTGACAGAGGGGTCGGCTCAGCAACTGATAAATGTCCTGTGCGTCCAGTTCCATGGCCTTAATCTGTATCCCCGAAAATTTTTTCTTGAAACAGGGGAGGAACTGCGGCCACTTGTCCAGAAAGAGTTCACCTTCCCGATAGATATGTAACGCGCCTTCCGGTTCTTTATGGCGGCTCTTCGCGTGAAAATCCAATTTCAGCTTTTCGATTCTGTGCAGAAACGGCGCAAGTTCGTGGGCGATTTTTTTTCCTTCCGGTGTAAGCTCCACTCCCTTGCTTTTTCGCGCGAAGATATCAACGCCGAATTCGTTTTCCAGCGCCTTCACGCTTGCGGCGAGCTGCTGGCGCGAAGTGAACAGTTCCGCGCTGGCTTTGCTGATAGATCCGGCTTGGATGATCTTGAGCAGGGCATGGAGTTGATCGGTACGCATGATCGATTCTGCGCTTTAGAGCATTTTGTCATTGAAATGCTCTCGTAGTCGAGCGGAGCGAGGCTCATC
>CAJTSU010000064.1:0-6387 GCA_910579055.1 uncultured Mailhella sp.
TGTTGTCCTCCTCGGGGAGGGTATAACATGTTTACATTATATTGTTAATACTCTCTTTCTGCTCTTACCCTGTTGGGGCGGAACTCTTTTCTTCTGGCGCGGCAGAAATGAAAAACGGCATAGGCAAGTAAACACGCCAGCATGCCCTGCGCCATGGGACGGCTCATGATGTACGGCAGAAAGCCCTTGACGGACGCAAGCGACCATGCTTCCAGCAAAGAGCGTTCGACCATGGGGCCGAGGATGAATCCCAGAGCGAAAGCGCCGCAGTTGAAACCTATTCGGATCAGCAGATACGCCAGGAAGCCGAAACCGACAAAGACCTGGATGTCGAGCTGAAGGCCACGCACAACATAGGCCCCGATGGCGCAGATAACAAGAACGCCGGGAAAGAGCCGGTAAACCGGAACGCGCAGTATGTGCGCAAGGGAGCCTATGGAGAGCAGGCCGAGGAGCAGTTGCACCGCAGCGCAGACAAAAAGCGCCATGATGATCATATAGACGGTGCCGCCCTCATTGGCGAGAAAATTGGGGCCGGGGGTCATGCCGTGCATGAAAATTGCGGCCATCAGAATGGCGGCGGCCGGAGAGCCGGGAATGCCAAGCGCCAGGACGGGAATATAGGCCCCTCCCACCAGAGCGTTATTGGCGCACTCCGCCGCGGCGATGCCTTCTTCCGCCCCCGATCCGAATTTTTCCGGATGAGCGGATGCCTGTTTGGCGCTTGAGTAGGCGGCCATGGTCGCCACAGAGGCTCCGACGCCGGGCACTATGCCGATAATGGCGCCATAAAGCCCGGAACGGACAAGAAGTTTTTTCATCCGGGTGAAAAGCAGATGAAAAATTTTTTTAAATTCCCGCACATTGTCTCTGAAGGAATTTTTTTCAAACATGATGTTCTTGCCCTGTGGTGAGGAATGATGCCGGGAAAGAGCCAGCTCCAGCATGCTTGGCAGGGAAAATATGCCCAGCATCACAGGGACAAAGGGAATGCCTCCGATAAGGACGTCAATGCCGAAATCAAAGCGGGGATTGCCGATATAGGAGTCAATGCCGATACATGTGACAAATATGCCCAGTGCGGCGGACACCATTCCCTTATACGGATCTCCGGCGCTGATGGTTCCTACGAGAAAGAGTCCGACCATTGTCAGCAGCAGTATTTCCAGCGCCCCGAATTTAATGACGAGCGGTGCCAGAATGGGGAGGAACAGCAGCATGGACAGGCCGGACATGATGCCGCCGCAGAACGAGGATATGTTGGAAAGGAACAGAGCTTTACGCGCATGACCGTTTCTGGCCATGGGGTATCCGTCGAAGGCTGTCACCATGGCGGCGGATGTTCCCGGCGTGTTGAGCAGAATGCTGGAGATGGAGCCGCCGTATTCACAGCCGACATATACGCCGGTCAGCGCTATGAGCGCCGTACCGGGGTCCATAGTATAGGTGAGCGGAAGGACGATAATCATGCCTATGCTGGCCCCGAAACCGGGCAATGCCCCGACGATGATGCCCAGGCTCACAGCGATGAATGTCGTCAGAATATTGATAGGAGTCAGGCATGTCAGCAGTCCGTCCAGAATCATATCAAACATGGCGCCCCCTTGAGGAGAGGAAATTCCTTCTGTTTCACGTTGCTTTCCTGTAGTGCCTGTACAGCCCGCCGGATACAGGCAAACGCATCAGAGCATACGTCCGATATCCGCCCCGTCACGCACAGCCTTCAGCGCATCCCCTATTCCGGCACAGTCTCCGATGGAATGGCAGGGAATTCCGCAATCTTTAAGCGCATCAGCCAGATGTGTTTCAGGCACGGTGCCTATGGCGGTCACCACGACGTCGGCCTTGAGGCTCAGCATGGAACCTGCATGGGCTATGTCTATGCCCTCAGAGGTCAGGCGCAGTACCGGAGAGTTGTCAAAGAAGAAGACCCCGAGTTCCACCATGCGATCCCGATAAGCGCCGAAAAGTCTTGGGAGAAGGCCGTTGCCAAGCGGCAGGGCATCCACAAAACTCATCAAGGAAGCGCCGGATGTGTTGACCGCGGAAATTCCGGCCAGCATATCTTCCTACGAGAAAATCGGCATGTGCCGGGGGCTGGATAACGTCTTTCGCCAGCTTGAAAGCGTCTGCGCCACCAGTTGCCGGGTGCTTGTGCTGGGAGAAAGCGGGGTAGGAAAGGAAGCCGTGGCTGACTTCCTTCACGAACGTTCTCCCCGCAAGTCCGGTCCTTTTCTGAAGATCAATTGTGGGGCAATACCGCCTTCCCTTCTCGCCAGTGTTTTGTTCGGACACGAAAAGGGCGCTTTTACCGGAGCGTATGCGCAGCATCAGGGTTATTTTGAAATGGCAAATGGGGGAACTCTTTTTCTTGATGAAATAGGAGAAATGTCGCTTGAAGCACAAGTTTATTTATTAAGAGTGCTGGATACCAATCGTCTGACACGCGTTGGAGGAATACACCCTGTTGATGTGGATGTAAGAATTATAGCGGCAACCCATGATGATATTATGGAAAAAGTACATAAACGTTTATTCCGCAGAGACTTGTGGTTCAGAATCAGTTCATTCACCGTATCAGTTCCGCCGCTGCGCTCCAGGATTGAAGATATTCCTCTGCTTATGAATTACTTTATACATATAAAATGTAATGAACTGGAGATTGATGAATCTCAAATAACTATACCTGCTGATGAAATTGACCGTCTTCAGAAACACTTCTGGCCGGGTAATGTTCGTGAACTTGAGCATACGGTTGAGCGCAGTCTTATTTCTTCTTGTCTCCAGCAGAAGAAAAAAACCATTAAATTTGACATCGCGCCATGGAGCGATACCCCTTCCCGGTATGAGCATACAGAGGAGATGCATTCAGACTGGCCGTCACTCAAAGAACTGGAAAGCCGTTACCTTCAGAAGGTGTTGAAACATACCCGCGGCAGGCTTACCGGCCGGGGCGGCGCTGCGGAAATACTGGGTATACATTACTCCACATTGAGAAAGAAAATGATAGCCCAGGGCATACCCCTGCCGCGTCAGAAATAGGCAGTGCCTGTATAGAGCCGGATACAGCACGGCCGGCTTCTTTTCCGTGGGCCGGGTGCGCTTGTGCTCCGCAACATTTCATGCTGCGGAGCACAAGCGCATTTAGAGCATTTTGTCATTGAAATGCTCTCGGAGTCGAGCGGAGCGAGGCTCATCTCTGCTCTCCTTATCCGTAAAGCGCTGCGCGCTAACGGCTAAGGGCGCCGCGACGCCGGGTAGCCGTACTTTTAAGCGATGGTTAAATCCTCCGTAAAGCTTCTTCACGGAGCTTAAGACCCCGCAGCGCGTTTTTATACATAATTTTATCGCGGATTTCACTGGTTTTGAAGCAGGATTCATAGGTCTCTACGGCTGGCTTCATGGGAATGAAGGGATACG
Organism: uncultured Mailhella sp.; assembly: GCA_910579055.1. Taxonomy (GTDB): domain Bacteria; phylum Desulfobacterota; class Desulfovibrionia; order Desulfovibrionales; family Desulfovibrionaceae; genus Mailhella. The sequence goes on from CAJTSU010000064.1 coordinate 3,421, forward strand.
CAGAGCCAAAGACGATCTGATCCTGGAGAAAGCCGTTTGCCGCGTCCATATAGGGGCGGGCGTAGTGGGTATTGATGGCGTACATGTCCGGACAGAGGTACAGATTCGGGTGTGTGAGCGCCACATGAATAATTTCATTCACATAGGGGACATGACCATGCAGATCGAATACTCTGAGCCTGGGGAAGTTCTTCAGCATGGCGTCGATACAGCACACGGGCTGAGCGCCGTAAATGCAGCCGCCGGTAAGGAAAAGCGGGATATCCTGCGCCTGCATGTAGTCGAACAGTGGCTGAAGGGAAGCATCGTCGATGGGCAGTTCCGGCTCCTGGCTGAAACCGAAAGGCAGTTCCAGCGAGAGGCCTGTGGCCGGTCCGTTCACCACATATGTTTCGGCATCTGCAATTGCGCGCTGTACATGGCTGCCGTTAATGGCAACCGCTCCCAGCAGACGGTCGGGGTAGCGGGTGATGATATCCACGACATCTTCCGCGGGAACAATGGGATCGCTCTGGGGCTCAAAACTCCAGCGGGCTTCCGCCACTCCCAGATTGATGCCTGCCTCGTCCATTTCCTCACAGCAGAGTTTCATGGAACGCTTTGTCACTGATTCGGGCAGTTCATAACCGAACATGCGCCCGTAAGCAGGAAAGATATCCGTGGTGGATTTGAGAAAAGACTCTGTAATGGGGCGAAGGCGCAGATCTATGATCATGATTCAGGCTCCTTGGACTGTTTTGTGAGACGGATTAATTTTTTCAGGTTAACATGGCTGAAGAGTGGAATACGAGGGTATTTCAATCATGGAGACGACAGCAAAATTCATGCCAGCCGAGCCTGTCCAGGGAGAATGGTGTGGCGTCATATATATGATTCTGCTGTGCCGGATGTGTATTTTTGCTTCGGCACGGGCGAAAGACAACATATATCCCCGGCCGGCTTGAGCCTTCGCGCGGTCAAGGTTATTTTCAACACCACGCTATAATAGAATATGATATTTATATATTACTTAATATTGTATTGTTTTAGCTTTCTTGAAACTGTAACGTAGCTTACGCCGAGTGCATTGGCAATGCTCCTGCAATCTTTATGCAGAATATATGCCTCCTGAAGTACGCGTTTTTCAGCATCTTCAACAGCTTTTTTTAAACTTACCAAATTATGTTTCTGTTTGTATATGGTGTCATCCTGTTCAATAAGATATTTTTCCGTGATGACAGGTGTGGGGCAGAGAAGTACGAGCCGTTCTATCATATTGTCCAGTTCACGTATATTTCCGGGCCATGGCATGTTTTGCAGCTTTTTCATCACCGCGTCGGACAAGCGTTTGGAAAAGGAATACATCTGATTATAATGTCGTAGAAAGTAGGAAATAAGATCAGGCAGATCTTCCTTGCGTTCGCGTAAGGGAGGCACCATAAGCTGAAGAACATTCAGGCGGTAATATAAATCACTTCTGAAATCTCCGGCAGCGACCATGTCACCAAGATTTTTGTTTGTTGCGGCCAATATGCGCACATCTGTAGAAATATCCCTGTTTCCTCCCACGCGGTGAAACTTCTTTTCCTGAAGAACACGCAGCAGTTTTACCTGCATGGGCAGAGAAAGTTCTCCTATCTCATCCAGAAAAAGCGTACCTTTGTCTGCTGCTTCAAAGTACCCCATCTTTGTGCTTGAGGCACCGGTAAATGCTCCTTTTTCATAGCCGAAAAACGAGGCTTCCAGCAGGCTTTCCGGTATGGCTCCACAGTTTACAACAACAAAGGATCCTTTTTCTCTGTTGCTGTACTTATGGATAAGTTTGGCTATTTCACTTTTTCCTGTTCCTGATTCTCCAAGGATAAGAACAGTGGCTTTTGTTGAGGCCATCCTGTTAATAAAATTTATAATTCTTTTATGATGAACGCCCCTTGGCATGCAAAGAGTTCTATCGTCAACCGTTTCCTTTTTAGGTTCATCCAAAATACCTATGGGAATATTCAGCTTATGAATATCTGAAATAAGATTGCTGAGTTCACGCACATTAGAAATAACATATTCAACATTGCCGTCATTATCCATAACAGGAGAACTGGTAATATATTTTTCTTTTCCGGACGGCCCGATGGTTTTTCCGCTCACCACGCGTTTTTCAATAAACGCAAGGAGCGTACAGGATCCGAAAATAAGGTTTTTGTCTTTCAGTTCCTCCCATGTATGACCCAGAAGTTGTTCCCTCTCAGCCATGTTTTGTCCGAGAGCCGCCTTGTTGGCGTAGACAAGCACAGTATTTTTATCCCAGATAAAAATACCATCCGCTGAATGATCAAGTACGTTGTGCAGAGTGGCTAGATCCATGGCGTCATCGGGCGATTATGGGGGGAAGCGAAAACAGATATGGGATGATTATCCCTTTTGGCTTTTTAAGCATGATAACTTATGGATGGAAAAATTGCCAGCATGTCATCCCCAAAATTCACGAATTCTTGTTACAAAAATGAGTAAATAATTATTAATATATTGTTTTTATATATTATTTTTGTTTCGTAAAAGAGACAGACTTTTTCAATTTTGTTAAGCACCGGGACAAAAGGCAAGCATGTTATGGAAAATGAAAGAATTGTTTCAAAAAAATATAATAATTACAATAAATTAAAAAATATATTGTGTTTTTTCAGCAAAATGTTCTGGCATGAATTTTGTAATATCATCCTGCGTGAGGTGCATATGAGTCTATTATGGAACACGATGAAACTGGGCAGGCTTTCACTTTCCGGCCGTCTCGCCTGTAGTGCTGCGGGCGAGGGTATGTGCGACGAGAATTTTCATGTCACTCCCCGAATGGAGGAATATTATCGTGAGCTGGGGAAAGGCGGGGCGCTTGGTCTGATTATCACGGGACATGCGTTTGTCAGCCCCGAAGGACGCCGCCGCGAAGCGCAGACGTCAGCCGCCAGCGACACGGATATCCCCGGTTTGCGCCGGCTT
>CAJTSU010000064.1:6397-18488 GCA_910579055.1 uncultured Mailhella sp.
CCGCAGCCGGACAGGACGGCAGCCGCATTTTTCTGCAGCTGAGTCACGGCGGCCTGTGCTGCGAGGAAGCGCTGACGGGGCTTGTTCCCATTGGCCCCAGCGACGCCGGGCATGCGCCGGAATATGCCGGGCGGTCCATGAGGCCGGATGAGATAAAACGTATGTCCGGGCTGTTTGCCGCAGCCGCCGGCCGTGCCCGGGAGGCGGGTTTTGACGGTGTGGAGCTGCATATGGGGCATGGCTTTCTGCTCAGCGAATTTCTTTCTCCCTGCTTCAATCATCGGGAAGATGCCTATGGGGGGTCGCAGGAGAACAGAACGCGTCTTGCCGTGGAAGTGATACAGGCCATACATGACGTCTGCGGTGAAGACTACCCCGTTATGGCCAAAATAAACGCGGAAGACGGAATTGAAAACGGTCTTACGCCGGAACAGGCGCTTGTCTCCGCCCGGATGCTGGAAGCGGCCGGTCTTGCCGCTCTTGAGGTAAGCGGCGGCTTCTGTTTCCGGAAAAAAGCCGTGGATACGCCTATGAAACCGGTTTTTCGCAATGATCCGGAAGGAGGCTGCTATTTTCGCAAAGTCACCCGCCGTTTTCATGCCGAACTCAATATTCCCGTCATCATGGTGGGGGGCATACGCGGCATCGAAACCGCGGAGGAAATTCTTGAGCGTGATGAGGCGGATATTGTGAGCATGTGCCGCCCGCTTATCCGCACTCCGTCTCTGGCCCGTAGATGGCGTGCCGGGGAACGCATTCCTTCGGACTGTCTTTCCTGCAACCGTTGCGTTGCTCTTTCCCGTACAGCCGCAGGGCTTGGATGCCCTGTTGCACATCCATAAGATATTCATCCGGCATATCCCAGCCCTGAAATTTTGCGGAGTTTGCAGAACAGAAAGCGCCGAAGGCGCAAGCGCAACCGGGACATGACACAGCCGATTCAAAATCACAGGAGACGCCATGACACTTACGAGAAAAACGCTGGCTCCTGCCGCCACCATAATGGCCGTTATTCTTTGCGCCTTCCAGATATATGCCACCGGCGGCATCGGTGTGCTGGAAGCTCCCGTACTCCGGGCTGGGCATCTGAGCATGATTCTGTTTCTTGCATTTTTGTGGATCCCCCCCATGAAATCGCGAGATCCCGCCTGGGTGGTAGTTCTGGACATCATGCTGGCGCTCGCTGCCATGGCGGTACTGGGATATATCCTTTATGATCTTGAGGCCATACTCAATCATATGCGCTATGTGGATGAAATTTCCCCCGTGGCAATGGCGTTCGGGACGCTGTGCATGCTTCTGGTGCTTGAAGCCACGCGCAGGCTTTCCGGCTGGCCCCTGGTCATTGTGGCGACGTCGTTCATTGCCTACGCCATGTTCGGCGAATATATGCCCATCAGTATGCGGCATGACCCCATCACCTATGATCGTTTCATTGAAACCATGTTTCTGCTGACGGACGGCATTTACGGCATCTCGCTTTCCACCGCCTGCACCATGATCTTCGCGTTCTGCATGTTCGGAGCTTTTCTGGAAGTTTCCACCATGAACAGTGTATTCATGGAGCTGTCCTGTCTGTTTACCAGAAAATCCAGGGGAGGCCCGGCCAAGGTATCCATTTTCGCCTCGGCTCTGTTCGGTTCCATTTCCGGTTCCGCGCCGGCCAACGTCTACGCCACCGGCGTGTTCACCATTCCTCTCATGAAGCGTGTTGGTTATCGTCCCGCTTTTGCCGGGGCGGTAGAGGCCACGGCCTCTACCGGCGGCCAGATTATGCCGCCCGTCATGGGCGCGGCCGCCTTCATCATGGCCGACCTTACCGGCCAGGGCTATCTGGCGGTAATCAAGGCGGCCCTTCTTCCCGCCGTTCTTTACTATCTGGCGCTGTGGATCATGATCCATTTTGAAGCATGCAAGTACAATCTCGGCACCATTCCGCCGGAAGATGTGCCGGATAAAAAGAGCGTGATCCGCCGCCTGTATTACCTGCTGCCCATCGGTCTTCTCATTTTGCTGCTGCTTTCCGGCCGTTCCGTGAACTTTGCGGCCTTCGGCACCACACTGTTCATTGTGCTGCTGGGCATGTGCGCCGCCGCCACCCGTTTTACCCCCGCGCGATTCCTGCTGGCGCTGAAAGTGACCGCGCGCAACGCTCTCATGGTTTCCACCTGTTGCGCATGCGCGGGTATTGTGGTGGGCTGCATCACCGCCACCGGCATAGGCTTCAAGTTCATCAACATCATCACATCCCTTGCGGACAATAACCTTGTCCTCATGATGATTGTCCTTATGATGACCTGCATTGTGCTGGGTATGGGAGTTCCCACCACGCCAGCCTATATCATTGTGGCCACGCTGGGCGCTCCCGTGCTTGTCAAGATGGGCGTGCCCGTCATCGCGGCCCATATGTTCGTGTTCTACTACGCCATTCTTTCCGTTGTCACGCCTCCAGTCTGTCTGGCGGCGTTTTCCGGCGCGGCGATTGCCGAAGCCGACGCCATGCGTACCGGCTTCATTGCCATGAAACTCGCCGTCGTGGCCTTTATTGTTCCGTTTTTTTTCGTACTCCAGCCCTCGCTGCTTATGCAGGGATCGGCCATGGACGTGACCCAGGCCTGCGTGACTTCCATCATCGCCATGTACGCTCTGGCCGGATCCATGCAGGGTTATCTGCTAATTACGGCCAATATTATCGAGCGTGCGGTTCTGCTGACAGGCGGCCTGACCATGCTCTACCCGGGAACCATAACCGACCTTGTCGGCCTGGGCTGTCTGATCGGCGTGCTGGCTCTTCAGCTTGCCCGCAGAAAACTTGCTCATACCGCTGCCGTATAACAAGCTTTCGGCTGCGGAACTATAAAAGGAGTTTGCCATGATCATTGATTTCCGCCTCCGCCCTCCGGTCAAGCCTTACCTGTCCGGCAAGATGTATAATCTGGAGCGCAACAAGCGCCTCAGTGAATCCATGGGCATGTACCAGCCGCCTTCGGTTCTGAATTATTCCATGGACATGCTGCTGGATGAAATGGATGAAGCCGGCGTAACCATCGGTGTGGTGCCCGGCCGGGAGAGCAATCCCGGCATGGGGGATGCTACCTGTGAGGAAGTGACCTCCATCGTTCAGTCGCATCCTGACAGATTTGTGGGAATAGCCGGAGTGGATCCCACCAGACCTGACGAGGCGGTTTCCCGTATTGAGCGCTTTGTACTCAAAGGCATCCTCAAGGCCGTATGTCTTGAACCCGGCGCGCTTCCCCACCCCTTATACGGCGATGATCGCATTCTGTACCCCGTTATTGAATACTGCGCGTTCAGGAATATACCCGTCATGATGATGTTGGGCGGCAATGCCGGGCCGGATGTGAGCTATACCAGCCCTGTGCAGATCGATCATGTGGCGGCGGATTTCCCTGATACGCGTTTCATCATTTCCCACGGAGGCTGGCCCTGGGTGCAGGAAGTGCTGCATGTGGCCTTCCGTCGTCCGAATATCTATATTTCGCCCGACATGTACCTGTTCAATATGCCAGGCTGGCAGGACTATGTGACCGCCTGCAATTTCTTCCTGCAGGATCGCTTCCTTTTCGGAACCGCCTATCCCTTCCTGCCGCTCAAGGGGTGTGTGGAGCATTTTATGAAGCTGCCGTTCAAACCTGAAGTGCTGCCCAAGCTTCTGTACAGGAATGCGGCCGCTCTTCTGAATATCGACTGCTGAAAGCGGCATGGCGGAGGAGCTGTGCCTCCACCTTCGTTCTTCTGTCTCCGGAAACCTTCAGACAAGGAGTACTCCATGAACAAAACGATGAAAGCCGCAGTCCTGTCCATACTGTGCGCGGGGCTTCTCGCCTCTTCCTTTGCCGAAGCCGCTCCCCGGAAACTCAGAGCCGTCAGCGGCACTGTGGGCGGCGTGTGGTATGTAGGGCAGAGCGCCATGGGCAAGGAACTGACCAGAGCCTTCCCCGGGCTGGAATACAATCTGGTCGCGGGAGGGTCTGTGGGCAATCCCATCCGCATTAACGGCGGCGACGGGGATATTTCTCTTACCCAGAAAACCAACGCCATAGCCTGTCAGGTTCCTTCCGATCCTTACAAGAAAAAGCTGGAGAAAGTTCGTTCGCTCGGGGTCATCGGCGATAGTACGCCCCTGTATATTGTCGTGCGTGATGATTTCCCTGTCCGGACGCTTGACGAGCTTGCCGAAAAGAAGTCGGCTGTGCGCCTGTCCACGGGGCCCAACGGCACCACCAGCCAGTCTTTCGGCAAGTGGGCGCTTGAAGCGTACGGCATTTCCTTTGACGATATCAAACGCTGGGGAGGACGCCTGTTCACCAACAACTATGATGACGTGTGCAACATGGTGAAGGATGGCCAGATCGACATGTTTTTCTTTGTCGGCCCCGGTGAAGCGGGCTGGATTCGTGACGCGTCGCTTGGCGTGAAACTGCGCCTGATTCCCATTCCTGCGGACAAGGCTGAGGAACTGGAGAAGAAGTACGGACTCAGCGCCGCGGTGCATTCCGGCTCCATGTATGACGGCAAGCTGAGTGAAGGAAAGGATGTTCCCACGGTGGGCGATACTTCTGAATTCATTGTCCGGGGGGATATGCCCGATCAGGATGTGTATGACATCCTCAAGGCCTGTTTTGACAGCTGGGACAACGTGGTTCTTGCCTATCCCGCATGGAAGAGCTTTACCAGAGAGAACGCCTGGAAGAATACCGGCCTGCCTTTACACCCCGGAGCTGAAAAATTCTACAGGGAATACGGCGGAATGAATTGACGCCTTATGGCGGAGTTTGTGGATATGGATATCCCTGTGCGCCGGATTGGTAAAGGTAGCATGTCCACGGCTGGATCGCTCGCGCCTCCGGCGGCCAAGGTGAGTATCAACACTATTCTGGAACAGAGCCTCTGAAAACGGCAAATGCAAGAATGGCCCTGTGCAGCGCTCTGGAGACGGCATATGAGCTGTGACATGGGCGAATCTGGACGCATTCGGAGGAAGATGTCCGGCCTGTGGATGGCATGCTTCATGTCCCGCCAGGGAGGAGGACGGCATGTCCGTGTTTGTCGGCATCCGGAGCGCTGTCTATCCGCGCGAGCCATTCCGCCAGACCGCACGCATCATGTTCCAGATCATAGGTCAGAACGTGAAGCATGGAACGTTCGCGGCGGAAGTGGAAAACGGGAAGCGCGCGCGTTGTCACAGCGGGGTAAATGAGAAAGCTGTGCCTGACGCTTTGCTCCCGCAGGCAGGTTTCCGTATAGGCGAACAACTGGTACATGTCGTGCGGCGAAATGTCATTGCTGTTCTCCATGATCTTCCATTTGGTATCGGCAAGGCAGGCTTTTCCCGCGCGGGTAAACAGCAAATCGGGCCGGAGAGGCACAGCGGGCAGGTTATGATGCTCTTCCACCAGAAAGTGTCCGGAAGCCTGTGCGGTCATGTTCCAGCCGCGCAATCGTGCCGCTTTTCCCAGCATTTGCGCCACATGACGCTCAAAAAGGTACGGCAGGGAAAACAGCAGGGAAATACAGCGCAGTTCTCCGCTTTGCGGGGCGGGGGACAGGCCGCACAGGAGCAGACGGCACCAGGCAAGCGCCGGGGTATAATGCGCGAGGTTCCTGTCTTTACGGCAGGAGGCGAGATCCGCGCGTATCCGGCGGGATGCGGAGACGGCATGAAATGCGTCCAGAAGCATGCGTGCGGCACGCCGGTTCGATGCCGTGCCGCTCAGCCGGAGAGCAAGAAGCAGCGTGCGCTTGATCAGCCGGTTTTCCGGCCTGTCCTGCAGGAACTCGTCATGTTGAACGTAAAACCGATCCCGATGCGCAGCATGCAGGCGGATATGTTCCTGTAAAAGCAGCTTGCCGCGCAGGAACGTTTCTCCGCTTTCCGTGGAAAGGTAGTCGCAGCATATGCCCTTGCGGATCAACGAGCCTGTTTCTTGCAGAAAACGGGAAAGGAAAATCTCCAGCAGGGGAAGATCGGCATGGCCCAGCGTCGCGTCAGGCAGGGAACGAAAGGGAAAATCGGGCAGGGTACGCAACATGTTGAGCAGAATAGCCCGGCTTCGCCCGCGCAAGGCCGGGTCGTCGACAGGAAAGAGCTTGGGCAGAATTTCAAGGCAGCGGCCGGAAGGAAGCAGGACAACACCGGCATAACATTGAGTCTGTAGGGCTTCCTTTCCTCCGTGCGCGCACAGCCGGAAGGCCGGAGCTGTTTCCGCCTCGTCGGAAAGGTTGAACGGCAACTGAGCGCGGCCCTGCCTCCGGGAGATCGCCAGCTGTTTCAGGGCGGTGAAATCCCTGCCCGTGACGGTTATGCCGTCCCGCTCCCGTGCGGCGCAGTTCCGGGAAGGGGTGACATATTCATATTCTCTGACAAACAGGGGTTCCATGATGGGGTCAGCGTCCTGCTTCAGCCGGGTCATAAATGGCGATGTAGGCTCTGGCGTTCAGCAGCGCGTCTTTGTTGAGACTTCGGCGGGGCGGCAGGGTTCCGCCCGCTTCCTCGCCGAACAGCCGGACGCCGCAGTCCTCCTCCACCAGAAGGCAGAGTTCATCCATGCCTTGCATTTTCTGGTTGTCTCCCAGCACAAGACGGATTTTTTCCCAGTCATCGAAGAAATATTCTTCCAGCAGGGGGATGATTTTCTTTGAGAAAACTTCGGCCAGATCGTCCACATTGCGGACGCACAGAAAATAGGCATGGCCAATGGCGTGTTCCTTGTCGTACAGCACTTCGATGCGCTCATTCAGCACTCTCAGCAGGCGTTCGAGATTGATGCCCTCGATGAACATCCCTTCCAGAACCGAGGGATCGGGATCTATCCGCTCAAAGGAAAAGCGGCGGCGCAGCGCGGTATCCATAAGGGCAAGGGAACGGTCGGCGGTGTTCATGGTGCCCATGAGGTAAAGGTTTCCGGGCACGCTGAAGTCCTCGCCGGAATAGGGCAGCGTTACATTCATGGCGTCTTCCGCGCCTTCGCGTTTGCTACTCTCGATAAGACTGATAAGTTCACCGAAAATCTTTGAAATGTTGCCCCGGTTGATTTCATCGATCAACAGCGCGTATTTTTTGTCCGGGTGTTCACGGGCCTGTGCGCAGATACGCTTGAACAGGCCGTCCCGCAGGGCATATTCCGCATCTTCGTCCGTATCCTCGTCCGCGAACACGGGGCGGATGCCTTCCACAAATTCCTCATAGCTGTAGCTTTGATGAAACGTCACGCAGGCATAGCGCTTTTCCTCATGCCCGGAGGCGAGCGGTTCCTGACCGAGCTTGTCAAGCAGCTCCATCGCGCCGGGCGCTTCATCTTCCCAGCCCGGCAGCAGCGTCCAGGTGGATGCGCCGTCATTCAGCTTGTCAAACAGGATAGGTGGATATTTGTGTGCAAGATGAACGGTTTTTGAGTCTGTGGGAGAATGAATCTGAAGATTGTTCCACAGGCGGGCATGAGTCAGTTTGCCCTCTGTGCAGCGGTATTTTGCGTCTATCAGCGGGTGACTGCGCAGATGGGGAACCGTGGCGGAATCGCCCAGTTCATGCAGCGCGGCACAGATGACATCCCGCCAGATAACGGGGTGAACCAGGCGTTCAAGGCGCTGCGCCTCACTTTCCTTTTCCTGATGGTCGGTGAAATGCTCCCTGAGGATATGCAGCGCTTGCCTCGTTTTGCCCGTGCCCGGAGGGCCATAGAAAATGGTGTTCAGAGCTGGAGGGAAAGGGACGGAAAGCGGCATTCCCGCCGGGGAGAGAGCTTCCGAAAGTGAAGCGGGCATGGAAACCTCGTATTGTTTGCGTCGGAATGGCGTCTCTGCACGTCCCGCACAGCGCCATCAACACGGTTCTGCTACAGAGCCATGTTAAAAAAATATATATGGTCAGAAGATCGTGTTCTGACCATATATACTCTTGCGTTTACCTGTTTCAGTCTGTCAGCGTCAGGCGCTTCTTGTTGGTGAGAATGCTTTCCGAAGGTTCATTACTCCGGTCGGCATAGCTGGTGTGCAACAGGGTGTGCGCCTTGTGCGAATTGGGCGCTTCGAGGAAGTCTTCATACAGTTTTTTGACCTGCGGGTTATTGTGCGACTGGCGGCGCGGCATGGTGCGGTCAATGGCGTAGAGCCCCTGCTGACGCCTGAGGGCGGAGGGGTGGTAATCGGCCTTGACGCGGCTTGTGCCCCCGCCGTCCACACATCCTCCGGGGCAGGCCATGACTTCGATAAAGGCATAGGGCGACTGGCCTTTCAGGGCTTCTTCCGCCAGCCTGCGGGCATTGCGCAGGCCGTGACAGACAGCCACCTTGACATGGCCGTTGCCCTCGCCGAGGTCGATATCCGCCTCGCGCACGCCGTCCATGCCGCGCAGGGGCGTTGCTTCCATGCGTTCCATTTCTTTACCGTTGAGCACAGCGTACACGGTGCGCACCGCGGCTTCCATAACGCCGCCGGTAGACCCGAAGATAACCGCCGCACCGGTGGAAGCGCTCATAAAGGGGTTATCAAACGGTTCGGGATCGATGGCGGCAAGGTCTACCCCCATGCGGCGCAGCAGACGGGCAAACTCGCGCACCGTGATCACCGCATCCACATCCGGGATGCCTCCGGACGCGAGTTCGGTACGGCTTGCTTCGTCTTTTTTGGCAATGCAGGGCATGATGGAAATGACGCGGATTTTATGCGGGTCAAGATTCATCTTTTCCGGCAGGTAGGTTTTGGCCAGTGCGCCGAACACGGCCTGGGGCGAGCGGGTGGAGGAAAGATGCGGCAGAATGTCCGGGCAGTGTTTTTCCGCGTAGTTGATCCAGCCCGGACAGCAGGATGTGAACATGGGCAGGGTGTCGCCGTTTTTAATCCGCTCCAGCAGCTCTGTGCCTTCCTCCATGATCACCACGTCGGCGGCGAAATCGGTATCGAGCACCACATCCGCGCCGATGCGGCGCAGGGCGGCCACAATCTTTCCTTCCACGTTCACGCCGGGAGCGAGGCCGAATTCCTCGCCCAGCACCACACGCACGGACGGGGCAAAACCGAAGACCGTTGTCATGTCGGGCGAGGCCAGGTAATCCAGCACCTCGTCGTTCTGGTCGCGCTCGGCCAGCGCACCCGTGGGGCAGACCAGGGTACATTGGCCGCACTGGATGCAGGCCGAGGCCTTGTGAGTGGGGGCCATGCCCACGCCGATACAGGTTCCGAGTCCCTTGCCGTCTACGGTCAGTGCGGCCACTCCCTGAACCTGACGGCAGACTTCCACGCAGCGCAGGCAGCGGATGCACTTGGTCATGTCGCGGGTCATGCCCGCCGCGCTGTCGTCCACAGGGCGATCCGACGCCGCGGGATGCAGGCGGTGGGTGAAGCGGTTGCGGGTCAGGCCCACGGCTTCGCCGAGATCCTGAAGCTCACAATTGCCGTGACGGGCGCAGGATACGCACTCCTGATCATGATCGGCAAAAATCATTTCCACCTGCAAACGCTGCATGTCACGCACATGTTTGGAGAAGGTGTCAACTCTCATGCCTTCTTCCATGGGGGTGTCACAGGTGGTGACGATGCGCGTGCCCAAAGCGTCGGTCACTTCCGCAAGGCATACGCGGCAGGTGGCGGGTTTGTGCCTGAGCGGCTCAAAGCGGCACAGAGAAGGGATGAAGATGCCGTTGCGGCGGGCCACATGCAGAATGGTTTCCCCCGCTTCGAACGTATATTCCTGTCCGTTGATGAATGCTTTCATCGAAATTCCTTTGTTATGAGCTGGAGTGAAGTCTTTGATTGGCAGGGCCGGCACGCTCGTCCGCTCTTGGCAGTCATGCTGCGCCGCCGGGGATGGGGGCTTCGGTGAGCACGGAAAGTACACGGTAGCAGCGCATGCAGCGTGAGGCTTCGGCCCAGGCTTCCTCCTGTGTCATGGTCTGTTCCACTTCCCTGAAATTGTGTTCACGCTCGGCCGGGTTCAGTTCCCGCAGCTCCACGCGGGCCTGCTTTTCCCTGCCGGGCACGGGCAGGTTGTCTTTCAGCAGTTTGCCCTGCGCGATCCATTCGGTCAGACGCCGGCGGGAATCAAAGGGAACCTTGCCCGTGGCGAGATATTTGTCGATGGAGCGCGCGGCGAAATAAGCCTGCCCCATGCCCATGATCAGGGTGGTGGGGCCTTTGGCGCGCGGGCCGGAGGTGCAGTCCCCGCCGGCGAACACGCCTTCACGGCTGGTTTCCTGCGCGGAGTTGATAATGATGCAGTGCTTGCTGTCGCGGGCGATGCCTTCATCGTCGCTGAGCATGGCCGGGTCGCTCATCTGACCGATGGCCGCGATAACATGGGCGCAGGGCAGCACATGCGCGGAACCTTCAATGGGCCGGACTCCGCGCCGTCCGCTGGCGTCCGGTTCGGTACGTTCCATATCGACCACGCGCAGGCCGGTGATTTTTCCGTTTTCCGTTATCAGGGCATCCTGTCCGCAGAGAAAATGGAATTCCACACCTTCGCGCCTGGCTTCCTTGATTTCCTCATGATCCGCAGGCGCGTCCGCTTCGGTGCGGCGGTAAATCAGATGCACCTTGCCGCTTGCGATACGCGCCGCGGCCCGGCAGCAGTCCATGGCCACGTTGCCGCCGCCCACAACGACCACGTCCCCGTCAAGCGCGGGAGGGGTTCCCGCTTCCACGCCCTCATAAACGCGTTCAAGAAATTCGATGCCGTTTTCATAATCGGGCAGGGAAATGTCTTCCCCCTCCATGCCGAGGTACGAACCCTGCGGGCAGCCGCCGCTGATGAATACGGCGCCATAGCCTTTGGCAAACAGGTCTTCCACCTTGAAATCACGGCCGAGTTTTTGGTTGTAGATAAAGTTGCCGCCCATGGCCGCCACGATGTCCGTCTCTTCCTGAAGTGTATATTTGGGAAGGCGATAGACCGGGATACCATAGCGGATCATGCCGCCCGCGCGGGGTTTGGCTTCATAGAGGTCAACCCGATAGCCGCGCTCCAGCAAATGATAGGCGCAGGAAATCCCCACGGGGCCGGCTCCCACCACGGCCACCCGGGCCTCTTTGGTGGGGGCGCTGTTCTGCGGCTTGAGCATGCCCGAGGCAATGGCCCGATCTGCCGCGAAGCGCTTGAGGTTGCGGATGGATACAGGTTCGTCCACCTTCGCCCGGCGGCAGGCGCTCTCGCAGGTGCGCACGCAGACGCGGCCGCAGCTGCCCACCAGGGGGTAATGGCGCAATACCGTATTGGCGGCCAGATCGTTGTGGCCGTCCTTGATGTAGTCGATATAGCGGGGAATATTCACGATGCCCGGGCAGGCTTCAATGCAGGGGCTGGTAATGGCGCTGTAGAAGCCGTGCGGGCCGTCGGCATCCGTTCCGCCTGCGTGGGCGTGCAGATCATGGGGAAAGTGCAGCAGGGCGTCGAGCAGGGGCCGGGGGCCGGTTTTGCCCACGCCGCACAGTGAGGTGTGGACCATCTGTTCGGCGATATCCCGCATTTCCCCCCAGTCAGCATGGCCGCCGCTACAGGCCTGGGCCAGGGCGTCGCGCAGCAGCGGCGCGCCCGCGCGGCAGGGTGAACATTTGCCGCAGGATTCTGCGGCCACCTTGTCAAAATGTTTCCAGAGCGCCCAGAGCAGCGGCGCGTCGGGAGAAAAGACGAGAAACCCGCGTTCGCTGAGAAATATCCGGGCGGGGTTGCCTTCGTCGAACTGGTCGAAAAGGCTCAGATCAAGCCCCTGGGGGGCGGCGGGGGCATTGGTTCCCCTGTTGTCGTAGACGATGCCGTCCCATACTCCGTAGACAAGCTGCGGCATGTGGCAAGCTCCTGAAAACCTGGCGCTGAGGCCGGGGGTGAAGGGAGAGGCCGGATTGAGGATTCGGAGAAGTCCGGCGCGGAAAGAGGGCCTGTGCCGGATCCGTTTTTTGCACCATGCTGCGGATCGGCTTGGGAGCTATTATATCCGGGACGCGGCAGGGGAGCAAGAGAAGGTCAATAAACGCTCTGTTGTAGAGTTGTGTTGAAAATAACCTTGACCGCCGGAGGCGCGAGCGTAGCGAGCTTTGAGGCCGAGCCGAAGGCCGCGCAGCGTTCCCGTTAGCCGAG
>CAJTSU010000065.1 GCA_910579055.1 uncultured Mailhella sp.
CTCGCCCCCCTCCATGCCGCATTACCATGCGGCGGGGGGCGTCGCTCCATAGCTCGCTACGCTCGCGCCTCCGGCGGTCAGTGTTGAGCATAACCTTGGCCAGAGTGAACATGCTCAAACATCAGGAAAGGCCCTTAGCGCTTGGCCCCTCCTTCTTCTCCCCCTTCCTGCCGTGGGAAGAGCGCAGATGAACCCGCATGGGCGCGTGTTCAATGCCAAACAGCTTGCGCAGGGACTTTTCAAGATAGCGGGCATAAGATTCCGCCACCCGATCGGCATCGTTGACGAAAAAGACAAAGGTGGGCGGCCGGCTTTCAGCCTGAGTCAGATAGAAAAATTTGGGCCGCACCCGGCGCACCACCGGAGCCTGATGTTTGGCGAGCACTTCATCCATGGCCCGGTTAAGCCGTCCGGTAGGCACGCGAACCGCGCACTCCTCATGGATACGCTCGGCCATGGTCAACAAGGCGGCAAGCCCCTCACCCTTGCGGGCAGAAGCGGGCATAACCGGCACATGGGAACAGAAGGAAAGCTCTTCCGCAAACTGCCGCTTCAGCGCGGCACGCGCCTTGACCGGCACCAGATCCATCTTGTTCAGAACGATGAGGAAAGGTGTTTTGCGTTCGTCCAGCAGCTCCACCAGGCGCTTGTCCTGGGCGGTCAGCCCGCCGGTGGCGTCAATGACCAGCATGGTCACATGCGCCTTGGTCGTGCTTTTAAGCGAGGAGTTGACGGAAAAACGTTCCACAGTATCGGTAATGCGGGAACGCCGACGCACACCGGCGGTATCCACAAAAATATAGGTCTTCCCCTTGCGCTCCAGCGGCACGTCCACACTATCCCGCGTGGTTCCGGCTTCATCGCTGACAATCATGCGCTCCCTGCCGAGAAAGGCGTTGACCAGCGAGGACTTGCCTGCATTGGGACGGCCCAGCAAGCACAGGCGCAATGGCCCCCCGTCGGGAAGCTCCGCCTCCTCTCCCTCGTCCGGAAGCCCGTCCTTTCCCGCCGCGTCCTCCTCTGCCTCCCATCCGCCGTCTTCCGCAGCCCGCGCAGGAAGCAGCGCCCGGATTTCCTCTTCCAGCCCCCGAATATTATGCCCATGCTCGGCGGAAACGGCCAGCAGCGGAAAGCCCAGGGCATGGAATTCCGCCAGCATCATGTCTTCGCGTTCCATGCCGTCCACCTTGTTCACCACAACAAGCACAGGCTTGCCCGCTCTGCGCAGGTGAACGGCCAGATGCTCGTCAAAGGGAGTCAGGCCGTCGCGGCCGTCCACCACCAGGCAGATCACCGCGCCTTCGGACACGGCCTCCTTGGCCTGCCGGAGAATATCTTCCTCAAAGCCGCGCAGGCCACGCGGCCCTTCCACAGCGCTCTCGTGCCCGTCCATCGTCACCCCGCCGGTATCCACCAGAATAAACGAGGCTTCATCACCGCTGCGCACCATGCCTTCCATGCGATCCCGCGTGACGCCGGGGCGGTCGTGCGTAATGGCCCGTTTGCTGCGGATCAGGCGGTTGAACAGCGTGGACTTGCCCACATTGGGACGGCCCATCAAAATGACTTTGGGCAAGGGAGAACTGAGATTAATCGCGGACATGGGACTCCTCCGGCACGCGGCGACACGGGGCGGCATGAATTATTGGAGAATACGAGATTCCGCCTTATAGCCTGCCAAGCGGCCGTTGTCCAACGGCAATGGCGTACCCCCGTGCGGCTCGACCTTGGAGCGGACTTTTCATGCTTAACATAACCATCTAAAATATATTGAAAAATAAAAAAATTCTTGCATTCCTTCCCGGTGTGGGCTATATCAGCGCCTCAAATATATGCAAGGGAGTCCGCCATGACCCGTAAAGACCGTACGGAAGGCATTTACAGCCGCCGCGAGGTGCTCGACGAAAGTGAACGCCGCCAGTACAACCTGATTCAGCTCAAGGATCTGTTGTCCTACGCGTACCGCTATTCCGAAGACGTGAAAAAACGCTTTGACCGCGCCCAGTTCAATGTTGAGAAATTCAAAACCATTTCTGACATCAAGCATATTCCCATCCTTAAAAAGAAGGAACTCATCTTCCTCCAGACCATGGGGCCGCGCCTGGGCGGGCTTCTGACCAAGGATATCGGCGAACTGCGCCGCGTGTTCCTTTCCCCCGGCCCCATCTTTGACCCTGAAGACCGCAACGACGATTACTGGGGCTATACTGAAGCCTTCTACTCCGTGGGCTTCCGCCCCGGCGACGCCGTGCAGGTGACGTTCAACTATCATCTTGCCCCTGCGGGTCTGATGTTTGAAGAACCCTTGCGCAACCTGGGCTGCGCTACCATTCCCGCCGGCCCCACCGACGCCGCCACCCAGCTTGACATCATGCAGAAACTGCGTGTTTCCGGCTATGTGGGCACACCGAGCTTTCTCATGCACCTCGCCCAGAAGGCGGAGGAAAAGGGCCTCAATCTGCGCAAGGATCTCTTCCTCGAAGTGGCCTTTGTCACCGGCGAACGCCTGTCGGAAAAAATACGCAGTCAGATGGAGAAAAAATACGATATCATCATGCGTCAGGGCTACGGCACGGCGGATGTGGGCTGTATCGGTTATGAATGCTTCCAGCGCAACGGCCTGCATATCTCCAACCGTTGTTTTGTGGAAATCTGCCACCCCGACACCGGTATTCCGCTCAAGGACGGCGAAGTAGGTGAGGTGGTAGTAACCAGCTTCAACAAAACCTATCCGCTGATCCGCCTCGCCACCGGCGACCTTTCCTATATCGACCGCGCCCCCTGTGCCTGCGGCCGCACCAGCCCCCGGCTCGGCAGTATTGTGGGCCGCGTGGACACCACTGCCCGCATCAAGGGCATGTTTGTCTATCCCCACCAGGTTGAACAGGTGCTGGCCCGCTTTGAAGAAATCAAGCGCTGGCAAATTGAAGTCACCAACCCCGGCGGTGTGGATGAAATGGTTCTGTATGTCGAAGCAAGCAACTTCAAGCGCGAGGACGAGCTTCTGCACCTCTTCCGTGAGCGTATTAAGCTCCGCCCCGAACTGCGCATTCTCGCTCCGGGCGCGCTGCCTCCGCAGATCAAGCCCATTGAGGACAAGCGTGAATGGGATTAACGCCTTTGGTTGAGCCGCGTTAAAACCTCCAGCCCCCGCCCTTTGGCGGGGGCTTTTGCATCGTATGAGGACGTTTTGCGGCTGAAAATATCTGCCGACCAGCATCCTATATTCTGACTCGCAGGTTTTACGCCCGCGCCGGAAGCTTAACGCCGCAAATGAATTGCCGCGTCCCCGGACAGGGTGCGCCGCGTTATGCTCGCTACGCTCGCGCCTCCGGCGGTCAAGGATAATTTCAACACAATTCTACAACAGCACGAAAAAAATACCCGGCTTGCTCTTGCCCTTTCTCTCGGTTAGAGTGGTTTGGCATTGAAAATATGCCTGAGCTGCTTGTCAGAGTGCAAAACGCACTTAATATGTCTTCTGTTTCCCGCGCGGGCCAAGTGACCGCGCCGCACCCCCGCCCAAACGCGAAAGGCTGCCGAAAACGCAAAGGACGCATATGTTCAAACCCGACCGACATCATATCATCATCGCCGTCAAAACCCTGGTTATTCAGGCTCTGCTTTTCTGTTCCATTCTCTTTGTAGTATGGGGTTCGCAAAAACTCTACGGCCTTATTGACCAGACACGCTTTCCCACCCCCTACCAAGTAACCGTGACAGAAGGCATGACGGACGAACAAAAAGGCAAAGAACTTATCGACGCTCTGACCGCCCGCATGCAGTATGAACTGCACTCCACCTTCGGCTGGAGCGCCAACGACATTCTTTTCAACCCCTATGTGCTGGACAACCGCGCCTACCGCCAGTTCGGCACGTACTATGCAACCAAAACCCTGCTTGACCATTACTCCACAGTCATTGCCAAGCTGGGTTCCAGCGACCGCGAAAACCAGAGCCTTTATGATGCGCGCGTCAATGACTTCACCTTCGGCCCCAAGCGCTGGGGGTATTTCTTCGTGCCCTCGGCGGAAAGCGCCTACAAGCGCGGTTTGAAGCGCGTGGAGAAATACAAGCAGGAGCTGGACGAAGGCAAGGCTGTGTATAACTGCCGTACGGACGACATTTATTCCGCCTTCAACCTCATTCTCGGTGAAAGCATCTTCGGCCATGCGCTCGGCCTGCTGGAAAACAGCCAGAACCTTCCGTTCTACACCCTGGACAACCGCATTTACGAAGCTCAGGGCATCATGCTGGTGGTGCGCGACTATGTGAAGGCCCTTTATGACCTGTACCCGGAAATCGCCGCCAAAAACAACGAGGCCAACATGAAGGAAGCCATGAAATACCTTGACCGCATCTGCGATTATGATCCCTTGTACATAACCTCGTCGTTCAACTCCGGCGAGCTGATTATCTCGTACATGCTCTTTGCCCGGAACCGCCTCTCGGATATCCGCGACAGCATCCGCATCTGAGCCCCCCGGGCAGGACATTTTGCCATTCAGCGAAACCGCGCCGGGCACAAGCCCGGCGGCGGTCATTTTGAAGGGGAAGCCTTCAAACCATAACGGAATGTCTGAATGAACATCACCATACGGGAATACAGGAAAGAAGACGCGGCCGAAGCCGTCCGCATGTGGAACGGCATTGTGGAGGAAGGCCGCGCCTTCCCGCAGACGGAACTTCTGACGGAAACAACGGGGAACGAGTTCTTCTCCGCGCAGTCCTTCACGGGCATAGCCCGCGACGCCGGAAGCGGAGAGCTTGCGGGCCTGTATATCCTGCATCCGAACAACGTGGGCAGGTGCGGGCATATCTGCAATGCCAGCTATGCCGTCAGCCTCGGCATGCGCGGACGTCATGTCGGCGAACAGATGGTGCGGCACTGCATGGCGAAGGGGAAGGAACTGGGCTTCGGCATCCTTCAGTTCAACGCGGTGGTCAGAACCAATACTGCGGCCCTGCGCCTGTACGAAAAGCTGGGCTTTACCCGGCTGGGCGTCATTCCCGGCGGCTTTCTGCTGAAAGACGGAAGCCGTGAGGACATCATTCCCCATTACATTACGCTGTAGCGGAGGCCCGCCCCACTCAGGCGCGCGGGCGCCGCTTGCCGCTCAGGCTTTCCACATCTATACGTATAATCGCTGTGCGGGAAATGTCTTCAGGGAGGGCGGGCACATGACAGCGAGCATTATAGCGCATCGCTATGGCGTCCAGAGCATGCCCCTTTTCCGCTGTGTCCTCCACCAGTACAGCCCGGCCTGTGCCGCACACACAGTTATAGAGCGTGGTGGAATGCTCGCGGTCAATGTTCACACCGGCATGCAGCATGAAGGCCACGCGGCCGTCTGCCCGCAGCAGATCGAGCTTGCGCCCTTCGGGAGCGCAGTGGATATAGATGCGCCGCGTGCCATTCGTCTTTTTCTGCACAAAGTTGACCGGGATGACATAGGGAAAATCCCCCGCGTTCATGGCCAGGGCCAGATCGTCCGCCGCAGTGAAAACTTCATCGAAAAACGCGTCCTCATTGCATTCACGTTTCTTCAACCGCATACCCCCTCCTTCAGTTCTGATTCATTTACAGTTCAAGCTGCTGCCGGGGATCGCCCGATTCACCGGCCAATTCCAGAATCCAGCGTATCCAGCCCCGTACGGTGGAAGCCCTGCGGATAAAGGTACTTTCGCCTTCCACCCCGCACGGTGCAGCATGGCGCATAATATCCACTATCTCGCCGCGCTGGGGAAGCTCTGCCGTTGGCCCCGAGGCAAAAGCCGCGCACAGTGTTTCCCGAAACACGGCATGTTTCAGGATCTCGGCCGCCAGAGCCAGTTTGCGTTCCCGCAAGGGAAGCCCCATGATCCGCCGCCCTCGTTCGGACAGCGCATGCCGCGCACACCCCTGCTCCCGCAAATGTTCGGCCAACCCCAGGTAGCGCCCCGCCGCGCTGTAATAACCGGCCTGACGTGGCGTAAAGGAATAGGCTGAACTGATTTCCTCCGGAGTCATCGGATGTTCGTGCAGCAGTTCCAGCAGATTGACAACCCGGGCAAAATTGTCGGCCTGGGGAAACGGCTCGTTCGGCTCAGGGCCGCAAGCCACAGCAGCCGACAGCGTTTCCAGATCCCGCATGGTAATGTCCGTGGCCACAACATAGCGCTTCATCTGGTGCAGGCGCAGGGAATTGTAACACATGGGGTCGTCGAATACATATTCGTACACAAGAAAGGTGCCGTCGGAATAATTGAAAAACACATTGCGTACAGGTTTGCTTACACGCTCCCGCCAGAGTCGGAAAGGATAGTAAAGCTGACGGATATGAAAATCTTCCGACAGATCCATTTTTGCCTCTATAAGCGCCAGACTGCCGCGGCCTTCACAAGCTGCGTCGATTTCCAGCTGGGCATTGCGCACAACAAGAGAAAGATTGCCGCGCGCCGTGCTCACCAGGCATTTAAATTCTCCGCTTCCCATCCGCCCGCTTATGGTGGGCGTCATATCTTCATCTGCAAGAAAATCCTTCCATATGCCGCAGGCTCCGGCATAATGCAGGGCCACAGCCTCGCTGGTCACGTAGCGGGAAGACAGGCTTTGCAGATGCGCCGGAGGGCGCACCACACAGGCAGAACCGCACATGCTGTCGCGGGGGATCTTTTCATAGGCCCGGAATGAGGAAATGACATACTCCCCGCGCGACACCGGCAGTATGGCCAGACCCTTGTCGGCAAAAATGCGCGGCAGATTAACCGCATGATCAAACTTTGTCATCAGCCGAGGCTCGCGCAGTTTGCGGATCTCATCCGCCGAAATCCGGTACAGGCCGTCCCGTTCCAGCGCTTCCGCCATGCCGAACCGCTTGAACAGCTCTTCCCAGGCCGCGTCATTGACGCCCATCAGCTCGCCCGCCGTTCAG
This sequence comes from uncultured Mailhella sp., assembly GCA_910579055.1. GTDB lineage: Bacteria > Desulfobacterota > Desulfovibrionia > Desulfovibrionales > Desulfovibrionaceae > Mailhella. The sequence continues at coordinate 6,915 of CAJTSU010000065.1, forward strand.
TACGGCGGACCTTTTCCGCCCTGTTTCTTCCACTTTGTAGTTGCGCACCAGAACTTCCCGCACGGCTCCCCGCCTGCCCGCCACGGAGTTCACCGTACGGCGGGCGTCAACCGTGATGGTCAACTCCTTGTAATCCCCATACAGCTCCAGAATAAACGGCGTGGCGGAATTGGACAGCAAAAAACGGATGCCGCGCCGGGTAAGCTCATCGCAGCATGTCTTCAGGCGAATCTGTTCCTCCCGCCCGAAACCGCCCCTGCTGTAACTGGTGAAGCTTGACGTTTCTGAAAGCGGATCGTAAGGCGGATCGAGATAGACAAAAGAAGACTTCGGCAGCGCTTCCAGCACCTCAGCGAAATCCCGGTTCTCAAATCGGATGTCCGCCTTGTTGAAATAGGCGCTGACGGCGCGCAAGCCCTCGGCATTGACGATGTTGGGGTTCTTATAGCGTCCGAAGGGAGTATTGAAGTGTCCGGCGGAATTCACGCGATACAAGCCGTTGTAGCAGGTGCGGTTCAGGTAAAGCAGACGGGAAGCCTTTTCCACCGGGGACAATGCTGCAAATCCTTGCGGATCGCGATCCAGATCGCGCAGCGCGTAGAAGTATTCCGGCGTATTTTGATGTTTGCCCAGATCGAGCACAAGCGCTTCCACATCGTCCCGTATCACCTGATACAAGGCCACCAGTTCCGCATTAAGGTCGTTCACCACAGCCCGTTTCGGACGAAGTGCAAACAAAAGTGCCGCCCCCCCGGCGAAAGGCTCGCAGTACAGCGGCATGCGTGAAGGAAGCAAAGGCAATATGGAAGGCAGAAGCTGACGCTTGCCCCCGGCCCATTTGACTGCCGGAGCAAGCGGAGCTGGCGGAGCAAGGCGAAAATTTTGTTTCAACATGAACCTCTTCTGTGTGACATTCGCTCCGTCGTTTACGGAAACGCTGATTAAAGCGTTTCCCGAGGCTGCTGACAAAGTCAGCAGCCCGAAAATTGCGAGTAGGTCGCGGCTTTGCCGCGCCGTAAAGCGAGCGATTTTCGTGCCTTTCCGTCAAGCCGCTTTGCGGCTCAGACGGCGCAAACTCCGCGAAGCGGGGTTTGTCATCAATCTGAAGGAAACGCTGATTAAAGCGTTTCCTGCGGATAACCCGGCTCAAAATAGCCGCACTGTGCAGAGAACACAAGCCGGACGCAGCAACCGGCCTGCCGTGGAAACCGTACCGCACGGGCCTGGCGCTTTGCGCGGATCACCCTTATTCTTTTTCCGGAGGACACGCCTGTGAATCTTGACGACGCCTTTTCTCTGGCCAAACAAGGCTGTTTTCTCACCCGTCCCGGTTTTGGCGGGAAATTTCTCGCCCTGCGCGACGGCAAAATACTGCGTGGGCGTTTCATCGGCGAAACAGGCATGACGGAAATGAAGGCTTACGCCCTCAGCAAAGAGGATCATCAGGCAAAGGACTGGAAGATTTTTCACAGGGTACTGCCTGACGCCTGGGAAGGTTGTGACGCTCCCGCAACAAACACTCCGGTATAGAGCATTTTCGCCGCGCCCCCTATCCGGTGTCGCCGCAATTCACTTGCGGCGCACCACCAAACAGACGCCCCAAAGGAGCGTGTCTGCTGCCAGAAGGGCACAGGTATGACCGCGGCAAGGCACAGCTCCAACGGAATGGCGGGGCGTGTAACGAGGCTTCACGCCCCGCTCGATTCCGATGGCACCGGCATGCATCTCAATGTTGGAACACTCTGGCCGTCACCTGCCGGCCCCCCCCAAAAAAAACGCCGCTCTCCACAAGGAAAAACGGCGTTCTCCAGAAACAGCACAAGAGTCTACAGACTCCATGCTCCCTTGACATAGCGCGCGATTTCCGTCAGGCGGCGGCTCTTGACCCGATGGAACGGCCCTTTCAGAGCTTCTTCCTTGGTGGCGGCGACGCTTTCAAAATGATTTTCCACATATTTGACCCGGGCAATGTACTGGAAATGCCGGGATTCGGAAGGCAACACCTCTGTGGAAATGGAGGCGGGATCCAGCGAAATGTAGGAAGCCACGAACTTTCCGTCCCGTTTGGAAATGGCAGGCTGGGTCTTGCAGGGGCGCACGGCGAGATTGCAGCGATCCACATGCTTTTTCAAAAAGGCGTCAAGCCTGCTGCGGGCAGTCTCCAAATCTTTCTGTGCCTTGGCTTCCGCAGCCTGGGTCGTTTTCGCCTCCGCCGAACCGACAGCCGAATACGCCCCGCAGGCGAACACACCCAACGCCAGCAGAAAAGCAACTAGTTTCTTCATATTCTTTTCCTTGTTCGTTATTGAGAGAGCCCGGCATTCCAGGGAAGGAGTGCCGGGCTCTCGCTAAATACGCTTTACCGATTATTCAAAAATCAGTTCGACGCGACGGTTCAGGTAACGACCTTCAGCGGTGCTGTTATCGTACTTGGTGGATTCGCCTTCACCAATGGCGCGCATTTCAGACGCGGGAATACCCTTCTGCTCAAGGTACTTCTTCACGGAGTCAGCGCGGCGCTGAGAGAGGCCCATATTGTAGGATTCGGGGCCGGTGGTGTCGGTCCAGCCTTCAAGAACCAGCTTCACATTGCTCTTGCCCTTGATTACCTGGGCCACTTCATCAAGAATGCCCATGGCCTTGTCGTTCAGAGCAGAGGAGTCAAACGCGAAGTTGACGCCACGCAGGATTACGACTTCTTCTTCCACCACACCATAGAACACGCGTTCCACAAAATCCTTCACGGCAGCGTCGCTGGCGAGCAGGTCAGCACCGTTCACAGATACGGAGCAGGGGTTGAGAGCGGCAATCTGATCCAGCACGGCCTGCCCTTCGGGCTTGTCGGCCATGGAGATGATGTGGAAGCACAGACCGGGAACGGAATTATACACGCTGCGGGCGGCCGCAACGGGGTCGCCGCCGCGGTTGGCCATACCGTCGCTCACAAGAATGGCGGCGGTGGGCTTCTGCATAGCCGCGTATTCCTGAGTCATGTCGGTAAGGCCGTCAGCCATGTTGGTCATACGACCCACAACTTCACCGCCGGTGCTGATCCTGCTGATGGCCTTGGCCATACCGGCGCGATCCCAGCTGCCGAGGGGCTGCGGGGTACCGTCGGGCGAGAACAGATGCACAGAGCCCTGATAGGGCAGATTGGGAATCTGGGCATTCACACGGGCCATGACATCCTTTGCCATATCCATTTTCGTTCTGGCATTCAGAAGCGGGCTGGTCAGCATGGAGCCGGAGTTGTCAACAAGAAAGTCGAAGCTGGACACAGTGGGAATGACTTCTTCCGCCGCGTGGGCCATGGGCACAATACCCAACGCCAACAGCGCAGTGAGCACAAGAGAACGCAATTTCATGTTTGCCTCCAAAAAAGATAGTTCAATGCGAACCCGTTGTGCCCATTATTAACAAAGGCGCCAGAGTTCAGCAAGTATAAAAAATGATTTCTTTTGCGATCAGCCCGGCTGTGCGTTCAAAATAAAGGCTCCGGCACAAGCCGCATCAGTCAGGCAAAAGCTTCGGAAAGCAAGAAAGGCGGAAGCAAAACTCCCGCCTTTTTGGAATATCCGCGAACGGATGGCCGTACGCCGAAGATTTCCTACACGCAGCCGGTGGGCTTGGGCAGGCCTGCCATTTTGCAGGCTCCCTTGCCGGGGCCGGAGGGGAAGAGTTCGTACACTTCCTTCAGTTTGTAACCGGTGTTCTTGGACAGGATACGCACCATGGGGGCGATGCCGTTCTTCTTGTAGTAATCCTGCAGGAAGTCCAGAACCTTCTGATGGTCAGGAGTGATTTCCGAGATACCTTCGGACTCTTTTACGTATTCGAGCCATTCGGGGCACCAGTCGTCGAAACGAAGCAGGAAACCGTCTTCGTCGACTTCAAAGGATTTCCCTTTGTAAGAGACTTCAGCCATGCGCGTCCTCCTTGGACATGTTGACTGTTTGACGTTATAGCCTCCGCGTCAGGGCGGAAGCCTGAAAACGATAGTACCTTGACAGGCAGGCGGAGATCAATCCGCTTCAGGTAAATTGCCACAAGCTTTTTCAAAAAGCAAGCCTATTCACAAAATCAGCTCGAAACACCATTCCAGCGCCTTGCGCTCCGGGCATCCGGCGCGTTCAACCACAAAAGATTACACTTCGTGTACGTTTTCGCGCACCCAATACAACAGGTGGAACTTCTCTTTAACATCTTCAATCAGCTTGTTTTCCTCACTGCGTTCCATCGGTTTGATGCGCATGTAGACTTCGCGCATGTCCGGCCCCAGCTTGCTGTCTGCCGTCAGCATGGAAACAAGGCTGGCATTGTGCGAGCGCAGCAGGTCGAACAAGGGCAGCAGAACTCCAACCCCGTCCCGGAAGGCCACGGCTATTTGTACCCCGCCCTTGCGCACGCCGCTCACTTCCACCAAAATCTTGAACAGGTCGTGATCGGTAATGATGCCTACCAGCAACCCATCGTCGTCTACCACAGGCAGGCCGCCTATGCCGCGCTCAAGCATGAGCAGCGCCACGCGTTCCACAGTATCCCGGAGGCTGACGGTAATGGGGTTCGGCGTCATGATGTCGCGCGCCTTCACCTCGGACAGCAGATAGTACAGTTCGTGCATATCCAGGGTGGTAGCCTTGGAGGGCGAAGCGTCCTTGACATCCCGGTCGGAAATGATCCCGATCACACGATGGGAGGGATCTACCACCGGCACGCGGCGGATATTGTATTCCTTCATCATCTTGGAGACTTTGAGCATGGACGTGTCCGGCGTAGCGGTCACAACCTCCGTCGTCATCCAGTCGCGTATCTGCATCTTCCACTCCTCATGCCCGCGAAGGCGGCAGGCGCGAAACCATCCGCTTCAAGGCCGCCGCGTCTTCAGCGGCCTTACCCGGCGGAAAGGGCTCCGCAACCTCAATTTACATGTATCGCAACATCTGCACAAGCCCAAAAACTCAGGCCGTGCAGCATTGAATGCCCGCATTCAATATCAGCCTGATGACAAACCCCGCTTTGCGGCGTTTGCGCCGTCTGAGCCGCCGAAGCGGCTTGACGGAAAGCCTCGAAAATCACTCGCTTTACGGCGCGGCCACGCCACGGCCTGCCGGCAATGTTCGGGCTTGCGCCCGCCCCCGGTACTCCCCCGCATTTCATGCTGCGGAGTACTAGCGGGGCATGCAGCATTTTTTGTACTTCTTTCCACTCCCGCAGGGGCAGGGATCATTGCGGCCGACCTTGGGGCCTTCGCGGCGCACGGGCTGACGGGCATGCACATTGCCTTCCACATAGAACCAGCGCCCGTCTTCCTTGCGAAAGAAGGCATCCTCACGCAGTTCCTGCGGCATGCCCTGTACGCTGTAATGCGCGCAAAAACTCACTTCTCCCGTTTCGTCCTCCGGACCGCCCGCGCTGGTTTCAAGAATTTCAAGATTCTCCCAGGTCATAAGGGAGGACCATTCCTTGATATCATCGGCGCTCGCGTCTTCCCGGAACTCAGGATGCGTGGACTCGGTAAGAAAATCGTATCTGCCCAGGGCGTGGGCGGTATAACGGGCGCGCATCAAAGCTTCCGCTGTAGGCGCGGAACTTGTGTTGTCAAGGATCGGGCCGCAGCAGGCTTCAAGCTCCCGGCCGGAACCGCAGGGACAAAGGGTCATAAGGATCTGCCTCCAGAATGTTTAATTGCCGGAAGTTTGCCCGGAATCGCTTCGGAAGACAAGAGGGCCCCGCACTCGTTGTACTGGGCAGGACGTTCCATGCCGCGGAATGGGGCAAAAAAACAGGCTGCCGATAGGGGTCGGCAGCCTGCAAGGGTGTGGCATCACGTTCAAATTTGTTTGAATGGATGCACTTTCTTTATGCAACTCACATACCAGTTTATAAAAATATTTTTATATCAATATATTACATAAACATGACTCTTTTTTTACCCTCTTTTTCCCGCCTTTGGCGTACTGTTTTTTTTACAGGAGCATGAAGCAGCAACCGGCATTTTCCACCCCTGTACAAATTTTTGTTTCCACCTGCGCTCACTTTTGGGGCCGCCCCCCCCCGCTCCACAGGAATGCCGCAAGCCGGATCGCGCGGCAACATGTTCTGCCGCCGCCCCCGCGCAGCTTGCGGAACGTTTCCCGCGCTTGACTTGCCGGTAAAACTTGCGTAACGCTAACGGGCTTGAATTAAGCCATATGGGAAATACTATGTTTGACAACCTGACAGACCGACTTTCCGACGTATTCCGCAAACTCGGCGGACGTGCGCAGCTTACCGAGGCGAACATTCAGGACGCCTTGCGCGAGGTGCGTCTCGCGCTGCTTGAGGCCGACGTCAACTTCAAGGTCGTCAAGGAATTTACCGACCGTGTGCGCGAGGCGGCCCTGGGCGTTGAAGTCATGAAGGGCGTCACACCCGCGCAACAGGTAGTGAAGGTGGTACACGACGAGCTGGTCGCCCTGCTCGGCGGAGACGACACCGACCTTTCCCTTCAGGGGCAGACTCCTGCGGTCATCCTTATGGCCGGGCTTCAGGGTTCCGGTAAAACAACGTCATCGGGCAAGCTGGCGCTGCTTCTGCGCAAGCGCAAGATGAAGCCTTACCTTGTCCCGGCCGACGTCTACCGCCCCGCCGCCATCGAGCAGCTGCGCACGCTGGCCCGCCAGCTTGATATCCCCTGCTTTGAGTCCCGCCCGGACATGAAGCCTGTGGATATTGTCCGCTCTGCCCTGGCCGACGCCAAAGAGCGGCAGTGCACTGTGGTCATTCTCGACACGGCGGGCCGTCTGCATGTGGACGAAGCGCTCATGGACGAGCTGTCCGCCATCAAGGCCGAAGCAAAGCCGCAGGAAATACTGTTCGTCGCTGACGCCATGACCGGCCAGGACGCCGTAACCGTGGCGGAGGCCTTCAACGAACGGCTGGGCATTACCGGCGTCGTGCTGACCAAAATGGACGGTGACGCCCGCGGCGGCGCGGCTCTGTCCATCAAGTCCGTTACCGGTGCGCCGGTGAAGTTTGTGGGCATGGGGGAAAAGCTCTCCGAAATGGAGGTGTTTCACCCGGATCGCGTGGCCGGGCGCATTCTCGGCATGGGCGACGTGCTCACCCTGCTGGAAAAGGCCCAGGACGACATCAATACGGAAGAAGCCGCGGCGCTGGCCCGCAAGATGCAGAAGGCCAAATTCGACCTTGAGGACTTCCGCACCCAGATGCGCCGGATGCGCAAGATCGGCTCCTTCGAGACTATTCTGAAGCATATTCCCGGTATGGGTGGCCTGGCGAACCAGCTCGCGGAACTGGGCGATCATGAAAAGGAGTTGAATCGCACCGAAGCGATCATCAATTCCATGACCATGAAGGAACGGCGTAATCCCGACCTTATCAACGGCAGTCGGCGCGCCCGTATCGCCAAGGGTTCCGGCACCACGGTGCAGCAGGTCAACCAGCTGCTCAAACAGTTTGACCAGATGCGCAAAATGATGCAAAGCGTCATGCAACCCGGAAAGCGTATGCCCCGTATGCCGCAGCTCCCCGGCGGCATGGGCCGCCTCGGCGGTTTGGGCGGCGGGCTGCCCGGACTGAGCGGCCTGGGCGGACTTCCGGGAATGGGAGCGGGCCTGCCCGGTATGGGCGGCGGCTTCCCGGGAATGCCCGGCAACGGCAAATCCGCCACCAAGAAGAAGCGCGACAAAAACAAGCGCAAGAACAAAAAAAAGTAGCCCTGCGCTGCTTTCACCTTACAGGAGTATCATATGTCCGTTAAAGTCCGTCTCACCCGTTCCGGTTCCAAGAAGCACCCCTTCTATCGCGTTGTCGCCATCAACAGCGACACCCGCCGTGACGGCCGCCCGCTGGAATTCCTGGGCTATTACAACCCCAACACGAATCCCGCCGAAGTGAAGCTTGATCAGGAAAGGATTGAAAAGTGGCTCGCCACCGGAGCGGAAATGTCCACCACGGTGCGCTCTCTGTACAAAAAATTGCCTCGCTGAACCACGGCCCCGGAGCTGGCGGACGTTCCCGAAGCTCCGGCCGGAATGTCGCAAAAAACCCACCGCTCTTCCAGAGCGCGTGGGTCTTTTGGCTTGTTGTTCGTAGAGCATTTTGCCTTGAACGTATCCGCGGGCCAGGCCCCCTGTGTGCCGGCCGTGCCTGTAAGCTTTTCAGACAACAACGCTCCTTCGATCGCCCGCTGGGCGGTACGCCGCAAGTAACTCGCGGCGACACCGGATCGGCCGGCAGGAATGCAAGAGCGGCTTTTCTCATTGCATTGACGCCTTTCTCCCGCAATGCTAGTTTCAGCCATGACCGGGAAAGTTCTATCAATTTTCGGCCGCAAGGCCGGGCCGGTCAAGGGAGTCATCATGCAGCAGAAAGAACTCGTCGAATTCATCGCCCGCTCCCTCGTGGACAACCCTGATGAAGTGGCAGTGCGTGAAGTGGAGGGCGAACAGACCGCCGTTCTCGAACTGTCGGTAGCCAGGGAAGATCTGGGCAAAGTTATCGGCAAACAGGGCCGAACCGCCCGCGCCATTCGCACCTTGCTGGGCGCGGTGTCGGCCAAGGCCAAAAAACGCGTCGTACTGGAAATTCTGGAATAATGTCACAACTTGTTGTTTTGGGTCGCCTGGGGCGACCACACGGCATCCGGGGGGAAATCCGCGCGGAGTATTACGCGGAGTCCCCCCTTCTTCTTGAAAAGCCCCTGCTCCTCCAGGCAGGCCGCGCCCGGCCGCGCCCTGTCAAGGTTGCCGCATGGCGCTACTGGCAGGAGCGGCTCATCCTCAAACTGGAAGGCGTGGATGACCGCAGCGCGGCGGAATTGTTGCGCGGTCAGGAACTGCTTATGGAGGGCGAGCTTCTGCCGGAAGCCGATGACGATGAAGCCTACCTTCATGACATGATCGGCCTGCCCGTATTCGCTCGCGAGGCAGAGGGCTCCGCGCGTCCGATCGGCGTGCTGGAACATGTGCTTTTTCCTGCCGGTCAGGAAATCTGGAGCATCCGGGCCTACAAGGAAGGAGAATACGCTCCGGAGTCTTCGCAGCGGGCATCCGGGCATGAAATTCTCTTCCCCGCTGTGCCGGAATTTGTGGATGACATCGATCTTGATGCCGGGCGCATTCTCATCAGCCCTCCGTCCGGGCTGCTCGAACTGTATGCCCCCGGCCGCGAGCCTTCCCCCGACCCCCTTGGAACTCAGGCTCAAACTCATGCCCGAGTGAAGCATCCGCCGCGCCGGAACACGCATGCGGAACCGGATGCCCCGGCCGTTTCCGACAAGCCGGATAACCCCGCCCGCTGATTGCTCCATGCACTATACCCTTGTCACGCTCTTTCCCGAATGGTTCGATTCGCCCCTTTCCACCGGCCTGATGGCCAGGGCAAAGGATGCGGGCCTTGTGGATTTTTCCTTCGCCAATCCGCGCGCTCTGACGAAAGACCCGCACCACACGGTTGACGATCGCCCTTACGGAGGAGGGCCGGGCATGGTGCTCATGCTTGAACCGCTCGCCGCCCTGCTGCGCTCCCTCCCTCCGGATCGGCGAGGCCGGATGCTGGCTCTGACCCCCGGCGGCCGCCCCCTTACCCAGAAGCTGGCGCGGGAACTCGCGCGAGAGCCCGCGCTGACGCTGATTTGCGGACGCTATGAGGGGTTTGACGCCCGCCTCTTTGATATCCTGCCCATTGAACCGATCTGTGTGGGAGATGCGGTGCTTAACGGCGGAGAAACCGCCGCTCTGGCCGTCATTGAGGCTACGGCGCGCCTGCAGCCCGGCTTTATGGGCAAGGATGCTTCCGGCGATGAGGAGAGCTTCAGTAACGGCCTGCTGGAATATCCGCACTTCACCCGGCCGGAGGAATTTGAAGGCCATACCGTGCCGGAAGAACTGCGTTCCGGCGATCATGGCCGCATCGCCGCCTGGCGGCGGGAGCAATCGCTGCTGGCCACGCTCCGGCAGCGGCCCGAACTGCTGGACAATGTTCCCCTGTCTGCGGCGGATAAAAAGTTTCTGGCGGCCCAAAACAGATTCCGGCCAGGAAAAAATTTATATATCGCACTGTTACATCATCCTGTGCTGTTGAAGCATAAAATCAGCGGCACAAGTTCTTTGACAAACCTTGATGTTCACGATATAGCACGGATTTCCCGCACCTATGGACTCGGGGGTTTTTTTGTGGCCACGCCGCTGGAGGATCAGCGCCGTTTGCTGAAGGAACTTCTGACTCACTGGCTCAAAGGCAACGGAGCGGCATCCAACCCGGATCGCGCCGAAGCCCTCAGCCTTGTGCGCCCCGCGAAAACCCTTGAGGACATCGTGGAGGCGTTGACGGAATCCTGCGGCATGGCCCCTCTTGTGATTGGGACCAGCGCCCGCCCGGAACTGGACAAAAAAGGAAGGGAAAAACGCCCCGCCCTGCCCTTCGCGGAGGTGAGGCGAAGCCTTGACAAGCGGCCCGTGCTGCTTGTGCTGGGCACAAGTCATGGGCTTGCGCCGGAAGTGCTGGCGCAATGCGAAGGCGTCCTGCCGCCCTTGCGCTGGATGGATTCGTACAACCACCTCCCGGTACGCGCCGCCGCCGCCATTTTGCTGGACAGGCTGCTCGGCGACCGGGGTTGATTACGAAAAAAAATCTCCCAAGGAGAATTCTCATGGATATCATCAAGCAGATTGAACGCGAACAGATGCGTACTGACGTCCCGGCCTTCAAATCGGGAGATACCGTAAAAGTGCACCTGCGCATCGTGGAAGGCGAAAAGGAACGCATTCAGGTCTTCCAGGGCAACGTCATCCGCATCCAGCGCGGCACCACCGGCGCCACCTTCACCGTGCGCAAAATTTCCGACGGCGTGGGCGTGGAGCGCATTCTGCCCCTGCATTCCCCCTTCATCGACCACATTGAAGTTGTGAGCGAAGGCCGTGTGCGCCGTTCCCGCCTGTACTACCTGCGCAGCCTGCGCGGGAAGGCGGCGCGCATCAAGCCCCGCAGCCGCTACTGATATTGCCGGGGCTTTTTGCGCCCTGGCGGTCAGGATATCACGGTCAAGGCAGGGATGTTTTCATCCCTGCCCTTTTGTGTTGCATTCATCAAAAATTCCTTTGTGGTTTGAGACCTCCCCCTTGAGGGGGAAACGAGTA
>CAJTSU010000066.1 GCA_910579055.1 uncultured Mailhella sp.
TTGTCCTCCTCGGGGAGGGTATAACATGTTTACATTATATTGTTAATACTCTCTTCTTTCGATATGAGTTTGATTCCTGTTGAAAAGAGGCAGGAAATTCGTGATGCTGTTCCGATGTTTTTTGAGGCCTTCGCCAGTAAGGATATCGATCCGTTTGCGAAACCGCTGGAGTGGGTGCCTGCCTTTATTGGAGCGGCGAGCTGCGGGTCTGGCCTGACGTTGAAATCCTTTGACTGCGACACCAGCGTTCCCGGTTTATACGCCGCCGGAGACACTGCGAACGAAGGCCTGATCATCGGAGCATCGAATGGCCCTGGCGGCATCAATATGAGCTGGGCCTTGGTCACGGGCTGGAAGGCCGGTGAAGCGGCAGCTCGCGCGGCAAAGTTGAAAGAACCTGTTCCGGCATCTCCTGAAACAGTCAAGGCCGCGTTGGACGAAACGTTTGCCAAGCTTGGTCATACAGGAAATCTGGATATTGGTGATGCCGTTCAGAAGATTCAGGCCGTGGTCATTCCTGCCCGGTATAATATCGTGCGCAGCAGGGAATCGCTCCAGGATGCGCTTGCCCGGCTGGATGCTGTGGAGCAGGAAATCGAGAATGAAATCATCGTGCGCGATACACATGAGCTTATGAGCTACCATGAGTTGCCAGGCATGTTGTCTACGGCTCGAATGACCTACAGGGCTGCATTGCTCCGTACAGAAAGCCGCGGCTCCCATTTCCGTGAAGATTATCCGGAGCTGGATAATAAGAACTGGCTGGTCTGGACTCAAATCATGAAGAAGAATGGAGGTTATGAGATAAGGACAGAGCCTGTGCAGTTTGAAAAATTTGAACATTTCGGACTGGATATTCCGCGCGGATAACATTTTTCAGCGTATTTCATCTGTTCTGGAGGACTCATGCCAATTCTTTCCATTTCCAAGGAACATTGCATTAATTGCGGCACATGCGAAAAGATATGCCCCATGGATGTCCTGCGGCCCGGTCAGGAAACGCCGGAAATTGTGTATCGGCAGGATTGTCAGTCCTGTTTTTTGTGCCGCATGTACTGCCCGAAGAACGCCATAGAAATCACGGCTGAGCGGGCAAGGCCCGCGGTTCTTCCCTGGTAGCGGAAATAGGGCCGCGGGTGGAGTTTTGCTGCATTTGGGGCAAATTCTCAATTTTTCTTTGAGGTTGTTATGGATATCATGACATATGGTCTTGTTTTTTTGGGCTGGGTAGTCGGCGGCACCATTGGAGGTTCCACCGGCATGGGTGCCGTCATGTCGGCCATGCCTTTCCTTACCTGGGTCGTCGCTCTGTCCGACGCCGTTATTATATGCCTTCTCGTCAGCCTTTTTGATTGTACTCAGCTGGCGTATCTTTACAGAAAAGGGTGCGTGTGGAGCGAGGTGCGCGATCTGCTTATCGGCATGATTCCCGGCGTACTCCTCGGCAATATGGCGTTGAAGATTATTTCTGTGCAGGCTTTCGAGTTGATGGTGAGCGCATTGCTCAGCATGTTTGTTGTATTGTAGCTCTACCGCATATACCGTAAATCGCCATATCAGTTGCCCAAGTCTCTGCTTGCAGGTCTGCTGGCCGGCGCAGCCTGCGGTTTTGTCAATGCTTCTGTTGCGCTTATGGGGGCCCTTTTGGGCATCTATGTCCTTTTGAGAGGTTGGGAGCCCAATGAAGCTCGTGGAAACATGAGCGTGGTTTTTGCCGTAACGACGATATTTACGGTTGCCACGCAGCTGATGTCCGGCATGTACACGATGGATTTGTTGAAACTCAGTGTCATCGGGATGGCAGGCGCATGTTGCGGCAATCTTATCGGCGTTCGCGTAGGCAGGATTTTTGACAGGCAGCGTCTCACCAAGATCATTCTTGTTTTTTTGACTATCTTCGCTTTCTCGCTGTTTATGCGTGGCATCAAGTAGCATTCATTAAAGAGAGGCAATCCACACGCCCCCTCTCCGTCGTCTGCGGAATCAGTCGGCGGATGGGGCGACTGTGGATTGAAACATTTATAGAGAATTTTCTTCCTTCCAGTTCCACCATTTCAGTCGTTCGGCAGGCATTTCTTTCCCTTCGTTTTCTGCAAACCACACGGCGAGACGGTAGACATAGAGTACACAGCGATCGAGCGTGCCGCCATGCAAGCGGCGATCCCGCTCATACATAAGCTCCGGATTTTCCCCTTTCAGGTCTTCGACGCCGGTATAGCCGAGGCGCTCAAGATGAAGCGCCATGTTCGGCCCTACGCCGGGGATGCGCTGAAGTTCGCTTTTCATACTATCACTTTGCTCAGGCCAGAAGGAACAGACTGGCCAAACTGAGAAAGATGAAAAAGCCCGCGCCGTCAGTCAGAGCGGTGAGAAAAATGCTGGACGCCTGCGCCGGGTCACGGCCCAATGCGCGCAAAATCAGCGGTATAGAGCCACCGGCTACCGCTCCGAGTATCATGTCAAGCAGCAGTGCCCCCCCCATGACCGCGCCCAGCAGCAGGTTGTCAGCCAGCAGCATGATACTGAAACAGGCCAGGGTTCCCATGATCACGCCAGTCAGAATGCCGATTTTCGCTTCCCGCAGTACGGCGAACCAGGCTTTGCGCCGGTCAAACTTTTCCGTGGCCAACTGGCGGATCATGACGGCAAGAGCCTGTTGCCCCGTGTTCCCGGCCTGATTGGCAACCATGGGCATAAGCACGGCAAGCAGGGCCATTTGCGCGATGCTGCCTTCGAACATGTAGACGATAAAGGCCGACATGGCGGAATTGAGCATGTTGATGACAAGCCACGGCAGACGCATCCGCACGGAAATCAGCCACGGCGTATCCACATCTTCCGTCTGGCCTGCGCCCACCATGCCCAGCATGTCGGCGCTGGCTTCATCCTGAAGAATATCGATAACATCGTCATGCGTGACCACGCCCATAAGGTGGCCTTCCCGATCCACGACCGGAAGGCAGAGAAAATTGTAATGACCAAGGAGCTGCGCAACTTCAAGTTTGTCTGCATCAAAGGGAACGGTGATAAGATCCTGTTTACCCACTGCGTCAAGAATCCGTGTGCCGGGTTTGGACAACATGAGATCGCGCAGAGAGAGCACTCCCACCAGTTTGTCCATGTTGTTCACCACATAGACATAATAAGGCATTTCCTTATCTTCGAGTTCGGAGCGGATTTGCAGAATGGCTTCGTCCACGGAGGCATCGGAATTGACCAGAATGATTTCCGTGTTCATGACGCCTGCGGCGGTGTCCGGATCAAAGGTCAATAAGGCGCGCAGTTCAAGGGCGTCTTCCGGCGTCATGCTGTTGAGCAGCACATCGCGATGGCCTTCGTCTACTTCATCCAATACGTCAACCGCGTCGTCGGGCCACATTTCCGAAAGGATGCGAACCGCGTCGTCAGCGTCCATGTTTTCCAGCACATCGCGGGCCACCTGACCATCCAGTTCCGCCAGAGCTTCTGCGGCTTCATCGGTCGGCAGGTGACGCAATACGCACATTTGCTCGGCAAGGCTGAGCTGCTCTAACTGTTCCGCCCGGTCGGCGGGGTGTGCGGCGTCCGCGCTCAATTCGCTGGAGCAGGGGGAGGACGGGGGAGTTTCGCCTTCAGGGATTTCCCCTGCCGGGGCGGTAACACTATTTTCAGCCTCAAGCGGAGCGGGGGGGCGCGAAACGACTTCGGGGCGTTCAGGGTAGGAATCAGGTCGGGTGCTCATGGGAATCTCCGAAGTCGCGACTTGACGAAGGGACAAGGTAAACCTAACGTGCATGCCATAACAAACGTAGCCGTCAGGCAAACTAGCATCCTCCTTATTAAGGGGCAAGCATGAAAGACAGCTCTTGCGTTTCCTGCGGTGACGCGGGTGTTTTGGCAACGAATACAAACCATTCCTGTTCGCAATGCGGCGGGGACAGACTGTTCGGCTTTGTTCCTGAAGATGTTGCGGCCATTCTTCCAGGAGAAGCGGGAGATTTCGCGCGGCAATTGGTGCGCCTCGCCCTGGATGAAGACGGGTCGGATTTGACTTCTCTCGGTATATTTGCCCCGGAAGCGGAATCTGTGGCGCACATTGTAGCGAAACAGGATTCTCTGCTGGCAGGCCTGCCGCTGATCAGCCTGGTGCTGGCGGAAATGGGAATGGATCGGCCCTGTTCCTGCTGGGAGGCTCTGACGCCGGAGGCTTCGATCGTCGCCAAAGGGACGAACCTTGCCCGGTTGTGGGGGCCTACCTGTGTGCTGCTCAAGGCGGAACGTGTGATTTTAAATTTAATCACACACCTTAGCGGCATCGCAAATCTGACCCGGCGCTATGTTGACGAGCTGGAGGGCACGGGGGTTCGCCTGCTGGATACTCGCAAAACCCTCCCCGGGCAGCGCTATCTGGAAAAGTATGCCGTGCGCGTCGGCGGTGGATGCAACCACCGCATGAATCTGGCCGAAATGCTCATGCTCAAGGACAACCATATCGACGCGGCGGGTTCCATTACTGCGGCCGTGGCGGCGTTACGCGCACGCTATGAGCCTTGTCCGCCCATCGAGGTGGAATGCCGGACGGCACAGGAGGTTGAGGAGGCAGTCGCGGCCCGACCGGAGCGTATCCTTCTTGACAATATGAACGCTGTGCAACTTTCCAAGGTACTGCCGCTCATTCCTCTGTGCATTGAGGCGGAAATCAGTGGCGGTGTCGAACTTGACAACATACGGGAGCTCGCCCTGGCGAGCTCTGCGCGGCCTGCGGACTTTATCTCCGTCGGCCGGATCACGCACTCCGCACCTGTGGCCGATTTCAGTATGAAAATAGAATGCCGTATCGGCTGATGCCTACTTTTTTCAAGGAATACAATATGAAAGCTTTTCCGACCAGGCAGGCTTCACGGGAAGTCCATGAACGTATTGATGCGTTGCGAGAGTTTTTTGGCCAGGATCTTGTCATCGTCGGGCATCATTATCAAAGTGACGATGTGATCGCACACGTGGACAAGGTAGGGGATTCTCTTGAACTTGCCCGCATGATAGATGGTATTGAGGCAAGGCATATCGTATTTTGCGGCGTGCATTTCATGGCAGAGTCGGCCGCATTGCTTGCCCGCCCCGGACAGAGCATCTATTTGCCTGTATCCGACGCTTCCTGCGTCATGGCTGAAATGACGCCCGCGGGCTTGCTGGAAAAGGTTTTTAATCGGGTAAGTTCCGGGGGGCGCAAGGTGCTTCCCCTCGCGTACGTCAATACATCCCTGGCCGTAAAAGCCGTGGTGGGGCGGTACGATGGAGCGGTGTGCACGTCAGCCAATGCCGACAAGATGATGCGCTGGGCGCTGGACAATGGCGACGTGGTGTTTTTCTTGCCGGACAAAAATCTTGGCGTCAACACGGCGGATCGTCTCGGGCTTCCCGAATCTGCCCGCGCGCTGGTGAATATCCGCCAAGGCGGCGAATTGGCGCACCTTCCCGAGTCTGTCCAGTTGCTTCTCTGGCCCGGCTGTTGCGCCGTGCACGCCTGTTTCCGCCCTGACCTGGCCGAGGCCGCCCGGCAAAAAGATCCCCAGGCGCGCATCATCGTGCATCCGGAATGTTCCCCCGCCATGGTGCAGACTTCGGACGGAGCTGGGTCAACCTCCTACCTCATTCAGGAAGCGGAGGCTTCCGCACCAGGCTCCGTGTTGTATATCGGGACAGAGAGCAATCTCGTACATCGGCTTATGAATCGTCATGCGGGCAGGGTCCGTATTGAACCTCTGGCGGAAAGCACCTGCTCGCATATGTTGAAGATTACCGCCGAAAGCCTGCTTCATACGCTGGAAGGCATACAGCGGGGCGACGCTCCGGTTACCTGTGTAGACCAAACCATGGCCGCTCCTGCCAAGGCTTCACTTCAGCGTATGCTGGAGCAATGCTCGCGTTGACCCTCAACCGGATAGCGCGTTTTCGAGCTTTTTGCGCATTATTTGAAAGTTGAAACGCTCTCATTGAAAACTGCTCCAAGGATATCTCATATGGAATCTCCCCGGTACTATTCTCATGTTCTGATTATCGGTTCCGGCCTGGCTGGATGTTCTGCCGCACTTACTCTGGCTGATCAAGGGTGTGAGGTTAGCCTGCTGACTCCGCTGGAGTCTCTTGACGGGGGAAATTCCGAAAGAGCGCAGGGCGGCATTGTGTTTTCCGCAAACAGGGAAGATCAGCGCGCCTTGGAAAAGGATATGTATATCGCAGGGCATCGCTACAATTTTGGTAAGGCCGTACGTTACCTTGCCACTCAGGGCGGCGAAGCCGTGCAGAACATGCTTGTCGATCGCCTGCATGTACCCTTTGACCGTAATCCTGAGCTCCCCGATCGCTGGGATTTCACTCTGGAAGGCGGGCATTCTGCTCCGCGCATTGTGCATTGTGCCGATTATACCGGCAAGGCAATCATGGAAGCCCTGCATGTGGCTGTTTTGCAGCATCCCCGCGTACGCGTGCTGGCCCAGCGTTCCGCCGTGGATCTCATTACTACGGAACACCATGCGACCATTGCCTCATATCGCTACCATTTGCGCAACCAGTGCGTGGGCGCGTATGTGCTCAATAACAAGACACTGCAAGTGGAACCGCACCTTGCGGATTTAACCGTGCTGGCCACAGGCGGGGTAGGTCAGGTGTATCTGCATTCCACCAACTGCCCCTGGGCCATCGGTACGGGCATTTCCATGGCCCAGCGTGCGGGCGTGCGGATCACCAATATGGAGTTCGTGCAATTCCATCCTACTGCGTTGTACCACCGGGATCAGCCCCGTTCTCTGATTACCGAAGCCATGCGCGGAGAAGGGGCTCGGCTGATCAACATGAAGGGTGAAGCTTTCATGCCCCGCTATGACGGGCGCGGCGACCTCGCTCCCCGTGATATCGTGGCGCAGTCCATTGTAAGCGAGATGCTCGCCACCGGGGACAACCATGTGTTCCTTGATGCGACGCACATGCATTGCGATGTGAAGGAACGCTTCCCCACGGTGTATGAGAATTGTAAAAAGATCGGTATTGATATCCGTACGCAGCCGATCCCCGTGGTGCCCGCCGCGCACTACTTTTGCGGCGGCATTCTGGTGGATCAGCGCGGCCGGACCACGCTCGACCGACTTTACGCTGTGGGCGAATGCAGCTGTACGGGTATTCACGGAGCCAACAGGCTGGCCAGCACATCTCTGCTGGAAGCGCTGCTGTGGGGGGTGTCCGCAGGGAACGACATTGCCGGCGTGCTGGCGGGCAGGGACAACATCAGCCCTCGCGTGCTCGAGTCCATTCCGGATTGGGAGAGCACGGGTAACGAGCATAATGACGACCCCGCGCTGGTGGCGCAGGACTGGGTGAGTATCCGCCATACCATGTGGAACTACGTGGGCATTATGCGCACGGAAGCTCGCTTGCGCAGGGCTTTCGCCGACTTGCGTGATCTCTCCGAACACCTCCACGACTTTTACCGGCATACCTCGCTTTCTCCGCAGCTTGTGCGGTTGTTCCACGGCTGCCAGACGGCATATCTGATTACCCAGGCCGCTCTGCGCAATAAACGAAGCCTTGGCTGCCACCACCGTGACGAATAGCGGCGACGCGTAAACCTCAGAGCGATAAAGCGGCAAGCTCCATCTTGCCCCATATGCCTATCCGTCCTGCACATTGTACAAAGACGCCCTCAATTCCCTTGTCCTGATCCCGTTCCGCCTGACGCAGAACAAGGGGAACGGAATCTCCGGACTTCAGCATGTTCCCGTAGGCTGTGGCGGCGGCGTCAGCAAGGGCTGCATTTTTGGCTCGTACCGTGGCCAGATCTCCCTGCCCGAAACTGAGAGAATGACCGATGAGTCCTGAGGAGGAACAAAGCGCCAGGGGCATATCGGCCGCCGCAAGCCGGAGGCCGATATGCCCCTGGGTTTCCGGGTTTGGCAAGAGCGCGGCCACACGTTCTGTTTCGGATATCAGAAACACATCGCCGCCGTTTTCCACAATGACATCACCTGGCAGGCTGTTTTTCAACAACAGGCCGTGCGCGTATTCCGCCACATCCTGCGCGACGGCTCCGGCTACGGATGCAAAGGGGCCGACATTCATACGAGCGGCAGCGGCATACATGGCGCGAACCAGAGCAGGAGCCCGCACCGGAAGAGGGAGAGGAAGCAAGCTGTCGCGAAATTCGGGGTGGAGCGTTATCCACAACGTCAGCTCGCCACGCAGGGAAGCGACGCGCGCCATGAGCTCGTCGCGCATTGTTACCGTATCCGCCTGTGCAGAGAGGACAATGCGCAGATCTGTTTCTTCAAGTATAACTTGAAGAATTTGTTCATTCTTGCAAAACGCTTTTTCTCGTCGATAGGTTCGGAACGGGCTGGAGTGCGGGTGACGGGAAGGCATGTTATTCCTCACGGTAGCGTGCGGGCGCGACATTGCGAAGTCTGTCCGGGTTCGGAGAACCTTTACAAAGACAGACATTCCTTTTAAAAGCTTGGGCTGGCCGAGGAGTATTCTGATATGGGCAGACATTTTTTGCAATTGCGGGATCAGGGATGCCAGGGTGCGTGGGAGATATTTTTCCGCGCCCGCGAATTACGTCAGCTTGCGGAACGTCCGCGGTCTGACGGGGACGCAAAAGTTTCCGTTGCAGTGTGGAGTACGCGGGAACATGACACTTTGACGGGCGAGTGGCGGCAAAGCATCGCTTTGGCGGGCTGTACGCAGAAGGATGACCTGTCCCAGGCGGATATCATTGTGGGAGACGGGCTTTCTCGGGAAAAACTTTTGGCGTTTTCCAGCGGGGAGCGGGGGGCATCTCTCGTCAATGGTGGGAATGAAACGGCGTCTCCCTGCCGCGTATTAGGGGATTTGCTCGCGCTGGTGCGGCATTTCGGGCATGATGCGGACAGGCTGGATACCATGCGGATCTGCTGGATCGGTAATGCCGCAGGCGAGTTTGCCGGATTGGCCGATTCATGGCTGGAATCCTGCCTTTGTTTCCGGCACGAGTTGTTTTTCAGTTTCCCCCCCGGCGGAGAACCTCATTCCGAACCTCTCGACTTTGCCATGAATGCGGGCGGGAAGATTTTTCTTTCCCATGATCCCGCGTTGGTAGTCGGAGGCGCGCACGGTCTTGTTGCCGTGCCCTGGCTTGCCGGTCAATCTTCGTTGAGTCCCCGACATCCCCTGCTGGTGGACGACACACTGCGCAAAGCCGCCTGTAGTGAACTTGGCGAGGCGCTTTTCTTTTCTTTCCTGCCCGATACCGCTTCTTCCGCCTGGGAAGAAGAACGTCGGGCCTGTCTTATTGCTTGTCAGGCGGCGGTTCTGGAACACATGGCCGCTCTGCGCAAACATAACGCGGCCTGAAGCCGCAGTGAGGAACATCATGGCAAAAATAAAAAAGGTTGTGCTGGCCTATTCCGGTGGTCTGGACACGTCCGTCATTCTCAAATGGCTCATGGTCGAGCATGGATATGAAGTGGTTACCGTGACCGCTGATCTCGGGCAGGAAGACGACCTTGACGGTGTTGAACCCAAGGCCCGGAAAACCGGCGCTTCCAAGGTCTATATTGAAGACCTGCGCGAGGAGTTCGCAAGGGATTATATCTACCCCATGATGCGCGCCGGGGCGATTTATGAAGGCCGTTATCTGATGGGCACTTCCATTGCTCGCCCGCTTATCGCCAAACGCCTTGTGGAGATTGCCAAGGCCGAAGGCGCGCAGGCCATTGCGCACGGAGCGACAGGCAAGGGGAATGATCAGGTGCGCTTTGAGCTGGCCATTAATGCTCTGGCCCCCGAACTCACGGTGATTGCTCCGTGGCGGGAATGGGATCTCATGTCCCGCACAGCACTGACGGAATTTGCGGAAAAGCACGACATTGCGGTGAGTTCTTCCAACAAGCACTATAGCATGGATCGTAATATGCTGCATTGCAGTTTTGAAGGCGGAGAACTGGAAGATCCGTGGGAAGAACCCGGCCCGGAAAGCTATATCATGGCTGTGCCGGTGGAAAAAGCCCCTGATGAACCGGAATATATCACCATTGATTTTGAAAAGGGCGATGCCGTCGCACTGAACGGCAAGCGACTCAGCCCCATGGAAATGGTGATGGAACTCAACAAGATTGCGGGCAAACACGGAATCGGACGCCTGGATATGGTGGAAAACCGCTTTGTGGGTATGAAATCCCGCGGCGTGTATGAAACTCCCGGCGGTACCGTACTGCATGTGGCGCATCAGGATCTTGAAGGCATCTGCCTGGATCGGGAAGCCCTTGCCGTGCGCGACACGCTCATGCCCCGTTACGCCGCCGCTGTGTATAACGGTTTCTGGTTTTCTCCCGAACGTGAAGCCATGCAGGCGCTTATCGACAAATCTCAGGAGGGAGTTACCGGCAGCGTGCGCCTGAAGCTGTACAAAGGCACGGCTTGGCCTGTTGGCCGTTATTCTCCGCACAGCCTGTACTGTCACGATCTGGCGACCTTTGAAGAGTGCGCCACCTATGACCACAAAGACGCTGCGGGCTTTATCCGCCTCCAGGGCTTGCGCACCCGGGGCTATGCCGACCGCGTGAAGCGCTTTCATCAGTAAATCAATACATTCTTGAGGGGGTACACCCCAAAAGGAATTCCCCCGGCAAGGGGTATCGCGCCGCCGTAAAAGCTTCATCAAAAATTCCTTTATGGTTTGCAACCTCGCCCCTTCAGGGGAAAAGCGAACTTGACAAAACGGCAAAGCCGATGAAATCCTTATCCCCTCCCCGAAAGGGGAGGGGCAATCCGCAGGCCCCTTATCCATTCGACAGCGGAGTCAGCCGTCGAGATGGATTGACTGTGGATTGGAACACTTTTTCACTCAGCCTGGCGGAGTACGCACTTCGCGCGAGGAACAGCACATGTCCGACAAACCTTGGGGCGGCCGGTTTAAGGAGCGTACCAGCGGAGCGGTGGAAGCCTATACCGAATCCATTTCTTTCGACGGCGAACTTTATGCCCAGGATATCGCCGGTTCCCAAGCCCATGCAGCCATGCTTGGCAGGCAGGGTGTGATCACCTCAGAGGAGGCGAAACAGCTTGTCGCCGGACTGGATCAGGTGCGCGCCGAAATTGAGGCGGGAACCTTTCCCTGGCGGCAGGAACTGGAAGATGTGCATATGAATATCGAGACGCGCCTGACGGAAATCGTGGGTGATGTCGGAAAAAAGCTGCACACCGGCCGTAGCCGCAATGACCAGGTTTGTCTGGATTTCCGACTCTATGTCTCTGACAGCCTGCGCCGCTGGATGCTCCTAGCACGCAAGCTGTGCGGCGTGTATATCGAACAGGCGCGGGCACATGCCGATGTGTTGCTGCCGGGCTGCACGCATATGCAGCCCGCCCAGCCGGTTAGTCTGGCGCATCACCTGCTGGCGTATGCCTGGATGTTCAGACGGGACGTCGAGCGCATGGGCGACTGCGAAAAACGCGTCCGGATCAGCCCGCTGGGCGCGGCGGCTCTTGCGGGAACCACATATCCGTTGGATCCTTCCTTTGTGGCGGGAGAACTGGGCATGTATGGAACCTTTTCCAACAGTATGGACGCTGTAGCCGATCGGGATTTCGCCCTTGAAGCCCTGTTTTGCGGCACTGTGACCATGATGCATCTTTCCCGCTTCTGTGAAGAACTCATTTGGTGGGCGAATCCCCAGTTTGGTTTTGTCACTCTTTCCGACGCCCACTCCACTGGTTCGTCAATCATGCCGCAAAAAAAGAATCCCGATGTGGCTGAAATTATGCGCGGCAAGACCGGGCGGGCGTATGGCAACCTCATTAACCTGCTGACGACGCTCAAAGGGATTCCGCTGACCTACAATCGAGACTTGCAGGAAGACAAGATTCCATTCCTGGATACCAACAAGACTGTACGAGATTCTCTTGCGCTCATGGCGGATATGCTGGGAGCTACGAGCTTTAATGCTGCGCGGATGCGCCGGGCGCTCAGTGCGGGCTTCCTGAATGCAACGGAACTGGCCGATTATCTCGCCATGCGGGGTATGCCCTTCCGTGAAGCTCATCATATTACTGGGCGGGCCGTGGCCATGGCCGAAGAACAGGGGGTGGGGCTGGAAGAGCTTTCGCTTGAAGCTCTACGCTCTCTGTCGCCGTTGATCAGTGAAGACGTCTACGCTGTGCTGAATTATGATACTGCTGTGCGCCGCCGTAATATGCCGGGAGGTACCGGGCCGGACTCCGTGCGCGCTCAGATGGAGGCGTTGGAACGTTGGCTGTCCGTGCCTCTGGCGTGGGAGGTTTAGTGCGCGCTATACGCCTTTATATTGCCAGTTCGTTCAGAAATCTGCATGCTGTGCGCCTGTTCGGCCGTGCGTTGAATACTTCGGATTTCGAACTTCTGGACTGGACGGCCAAGGCCAAGCCGCCCGAGGGGCTTACTCCTGCGGAACGGCGGATGTGGATGGATGCCGACCACGGCGGCGAGGTGTTCGCCTTTTGTGAAGAGGCGTGCCGGAATGCGGATATTATCGTCTACCTTGGTTCTTCAGGGCAAGATGCCGGAGTGGAAGTGGGGATTGCCCGTGGATGTGGCGTGCCTGTTCTGGGCGTTCGTGGCCCGTTGGAAGCTCCGGGGCTCATGCTGTACGGCGCAGGTAGTATTTGGGTGGAACATGTTGAAGAAGCCCTGAATCTGTTGCAAAGTGCCGCACGTGAGCGTGAAAAACAGGCTGGAGGAACTGCGGCCTCCGATATATTGCTGAAACTGTACCGCAAACGCCATACTTGAGTATTCTAAGTTATTGGGGGACGCTGTTTTTTGCGGATCCTGACAGGGGCATCATGCCCCCTGTTCCCGCATTATCGGATATATATGCAATACTCAATTGCGAGGCCGGGCAGTCGCAATTCATGTGCGGGGTGGAGCTCCGGCAGAGGCGTGAAATTTGTGGGCCGGAACATACTGTCTCAATATGCACAATTTCAATATTGAACTGCTCTAAACAGACCGGGAGAACGCCATGACTGTCAAGAAAAAAACTGCCCCGGCCACTTTTGACGAGACGCGGGAGTGGTTGTTCAAGCGCGTGGCAAGCGCGCCTCGTCCCCTGCCTTCCGGGCGTTTTCCGGTTATTCTTGAGGAAGCCGTAAGGGAAGGCTTCAGCCGGGAGATTTTGCTGAACGCTCTTGATATGTGGCTGAATTATGGCTATTGCCGCATCATTGACCCCATCGCGCAGGATATCGAACTGACGGAAGAGGGAATGCGCTACTTCTACTGATAATCGGAGCGAGGCGCATGCTGGAATACCTTGTTTCTTTGCCCTGGCGGTGGATAATCCCCATTTTTTTCGCCGTTGGATATACGATCGCCGCCGCCGCGCTGGTTCATGCGCTGCTCAAGGCCAGACGTCCTCAATCTGCGCTCGGCTGGGCGGCAGCTGTTGTTTCGCTTCCGTTTATAGGATCATTGGCTTATTTCTTGTTTGGAATCAGTCGTGTAGACAGCCGGGCTGCAAGTTTGATGAGCGATCGGGCGGCCCGACGCCTTAAATTCCTTTCCGAAAATGCCGACCTGTGGAAAAATGAGGTATTTGAAACTCCATCGATTGATCCGGTGCATGAGCCGATCGCCCGGGTAGGAGAGGGGAAGCGGAGTTCTCTGCCGTTACTTGGCGGCAACAACGTTCGCCCCTTGTTCAATGGGGATGAAGCATACCCTGTAATGTTGGAGTCCATACGCCGGGCAAAGCGGGAAATCTTCCTCTGTACCTATATCTTTGAAGGCAAGCTGGCCGGGGAAGTTTTTGCGCAAGCTCTGACTTCCGCTGTTGAGCGGGGTGTGGATGTCCGAGTGTTGCTGGACGGCATGGGATCCTTTTTTTCCCCCGCCTGGAGCCAACTGCGCAAAGGAGGGGTGAAGGTGGAAGCCTTTCTTCCTCCCCATCTTTTTCCTCCCACTTTTTCGATCAATCTGCGTAACCACCGCAAGGTGTTGGTTTGTGATGGTACGGCATTTACCGGCGGCATGAATATCGGTGACGGCAATCTGCATGACGCGCAATTGTATGAAAGATTTGGAGCGCGACGGTTCAGGCAGATTCAGGATGTGCATTTTTTATGCACAGGACCGGTGGCAGGGCTCCTTCGTGAAGCTTTTTTGATGGACTGGGCCTTTGCTACCGGGCAGGATGACACCGGAGCGCTTCTGTTGCCGCCTCCGGCGGGAGACATGGACACGCGCATTGTGATGGATGGCCCCGGTACGCCCAGCGATGCCATGCAGAATCTGCTGTGCGGGGTCGTCAGTTGCGCGAAACTGCGAGTGACGGTTTTCACCCCCTATTTTCTCCCTACGAGGGAACTTTTCAGCGCCTTCACTAGCGCGGCGGGGAGAGGTGTTGATGTGCGTGTGTTCCTGCCGGAGAAACTGGATCATGCCTATGTCGGATGGGCGGGAGAAAGAACTCTGCCCCTCCTTCTGGACAGCGGTGTACGCGTTTTTCGGCAACCACCTCCTTTTGCACACACCAAACTGTTTTTAATTGACGGTAACTATGTATGCATGGGATCGACGAATCTTGATCCGCGCAGCCTCAGTCTGAATTTTGAACTCAATGTTGAAGTGTTCTCCCGCGAGTTATGCGCGCAACTGGAGGAGTATGCGGATGCCATTCTCGCGAAATCCCGTGAAGTGACGCTGGAAGAACTGTCGCATCTGTCACTGCCGCGCCAGTTGCGCAATGCGGCGGCCTGGATTTTCAGCCCTTACCTGTGAGCGCGGCGCATATGCGTCGAGCTTGCCCTGATCCTCTCAATCATGCACAATGTTATCAATTGTGAGGAAGTCATGAAAAATATTCTTGTGCTTGGCATCGGAAACCTGCTCTTGACCGATGACGGTGTCGGGGTTCACGCCGTGCATCAATTACTCAAGGAAGAATGGCCGGAGTGCGTGAAGTTGTTGGATGCGGGCACGTTCACCCAGGATGTATTCTATCTGTTTGAAGGTTATGAAGAATTGATCATTCTGGATATCGTTCACGCAGGCAAGGAACCTGGTTCCCTGTACCGTCTCAGTGAAGAGCAACTGGTGCATAAGGAAAGCCGCAGGCTTTCCATTCATGATATTGATCTTCTTGATTCGTTGGACATGGCAGAAAAGTTGCACGGCAAGAGGCCGCGCCTTACCATTATCGGTATGGAGCCGCAGGATTTTACCTCGTGGAGCATGGAACTTTCCCCTGCAGCTCAGGAAAAATTTCCCGCCTTTCTTGAACTGGCGAGGCAGGAGATCCACAACTGCATGGAGTCTGCCTTCGTTGCGCAGTACGACCCGCAATAACCGGCAGGGCTTGTATGGCTCAATCCACATCCGCTGTTTTGGCAAGTTCACGTTTCTCCCTGAAGGGGCAGGTTCCAAACCATAGTGGAATTTTTGATGAACAGTGCATACCATTTTGGCCTTGAGACTCCAATCGGGCTCATAACGCTGGTGGAAGAGGGGGATGCGGTAACTCAACTGCATTTTGGCGCTTTTTTTTCTGGTATTGCCGAACAAAGAGAAACGCCCCTGTTGCAAGAGGCTGCACGCCAGTTGACAGCCTATTTTCAAGGGCAGTTGCGAAATTTTTCCCTCCCCCTCCAGCCGAAAGGTACCACGTTTCAACGATCTGTATGGGAACAGCTTCAGCGCATACCCTACGGTCAGACGTGTTCTTATGGCGATATCGCCCGCGCCTGCGGCAATCCCAAAGCTTCGCGGGCTGTGGGCATGGCAAACAACCGTAACCCCATCTCGATTATTATTCCCTGCCACCGGGTTATCGGGGCAGATGGCAAACTTGTCGGCTACGGCGGTGGTCTGGATATTAAAATTCGTCTTCTTGAGTTGGAGAAAACGACCTTGGAGCGGGGGTAATGCAACAGATCCTTCTGGTCGGACTGGCGGGAGCAGTGGGGGCTGTCGCCCGTTATCTGCTTTCTTCCATCGTGACAGGACTGTTTGGCGCTTCCTTTCCCTGGGGCATTTTTCTGGTCAATGTTCTTGGCTGCTTTCTTTTCGGCATTGTTATCGGACTGGCCGAGCACTTTGAACTGATTGGAGATGTTGTGCGCCTGACTCTGCTCACAGGTTTCATGGGGGCTTTCACCACATTTTCCACTTTTATCTTCGACACTCACCTTTTTCTTGGTGAAGGCAAATGGCTGATGGGGATGCTCAATGCAGCGGGCCAGATTGTCATCGGCCTGATTTGCCTGTGGGGTGGACAAAAAATGGTGGACATGCTGAATTGAGCACTTTTTATGGAAATATCGAGGTAACGGCGTGCTGGAAGTTTGCAATCTGACGGTTTCCATTGAGGGGTTGATTATTGTCCGCCAGGTAACTTTTTCCCTGGAACGGGGCAAAACATTGTGCCTTGTGGGAGAATCCGGCTGTGGCAAAAGTATGACGGCTCTGGCTGTAATGGGATTGCTGCCCGAAAATGCTCGTATTACCGAGGGCAGCGTGCGCTTGAATGACGCCACGCTGACGACAATGAGTGAACGGCAACTGTGTACGATCCGGGGCAGAAAAATCGGCATGATTTTCCAGGAGCCCATGACTTCCCTCAACCCGGTACTGACCATCGGCAAGCAGGTAAGGGAAGCCGTGTTGCAGCATGAACAGATTTCAAATGTTGCGGCACAGGAGAGGGTGGTGGAACTTCTCTCTGCCGTGGGCTTTCCTGCTCCGGTCGAGCGCTTGGCTGATTACCCGCATCAACTTTCCGGGGGATTGCGTCAACGTGTGATGATCGCCATGGCACTGGCGTGTTCACCAGAAATTCTGATCGCCGACGAACCGACTACAGCCTTGGATGTAACCATTCAGGGACAGATTCTTGTGTTGCTTAAACGGCTGGCGCATGATCGGGATATGGGCTTAACCCTGATCACACACGATTTGGGCGTAGTTTCCGATATGGCCGATCAGATCGCGGTCATGTATGCAGGGGAGATTGTCGAATACACATCCCGCGATGCGTTTTTTGCTCGCCCTTTGCATCCGTATTCGCAGGGCTTGCTCGCCTGCCTGCCGGACATGGAGGAACCCAATCGCAGGCGTCTTCCCACCATTCCCGGCACGGTTCCACCTCCTGCGGCCCGTGGGACGGGATGTTTGTTCCGCGAACGTTGCCCCAAAGCCATGCCACGTTGTTCCTCTCCGGTACCTCGCCTTGAAGTGGAGAGCGAACATTTTGTATCTTGCCATTTTTACTTATAAGGCTCTGTTGTGGAACCGTGTTGAAAATAACCTTGACCGCCGGAGGCGCGAGCGTAGCGACCATAAGATACATGTTGCCTTTTGCCCGTATGGAACACGGGCCGCTTTGCGGCAACGAACGTTGCCGCCCATGCCGGAGCAAAAGCACACGTCACGCACAGCACCACCAACACGCTTCTACTGCAGAACCCTCGAAAAAAATACTTGCCAAGAGAAATATTTTTGGGTATTTATCTCTCCGTGCCGAAGTGGTGGAATTGGTAGACACGCTAGGTTCAGGGTCTAGTTCTCGCAAGGGAGTGGGAGTTCGAGTCTCCCCTTCGGCACCAAGTAAGAATCCAATCAAGTCCCGCAAGGTTCAAAAAGCCTTGCGGGACTTGGCTTTTTGGGCAATGGTATGTCCAGCGAGGTGTCGTGGGAAACGGGGAGAACCAACAAAAATGACGGTATTTGCAGCGGTATGAGCCCACATGGAGGAAACGAGGCCCGAAAAATACCGTCACCCTGCAACCCCTTGCCAGCAAAGGATTTTAGCCATGCCACTGACCGACACCATGCTCAGGAATTTGAAGTCCGACGGTACTCCGGCAAAACTGGCCGACTCTGAAGGCTTGTACCTTTATCTCTCCGCTTCCGGCGGAAAATTGTGGCGGATGGATTACC
>CAJTSU010000067.1:0-6906 GCA_910579055.1 uncultured Mailhella sp.
CATGGAAGTCATAACCGTATCTTTTGATATCCTTGCCCCTCAAAATCGGTCGTATAATTTCGGCTGATTTTGGATCCTTCGCTATGAGTTCGTCTTTTTTGGTTCCGTCAATAATGAAGGCTTCATTGCAGCCTGTCAGGATGCCGCGATAAATTTTTACATCCCAGTCCTTAAGAGGCTTCCCGACAGCCTCAATTTTACGTTTTATCGACTGTTCAATAGGCGAAAGAATGGCCCAGGACTGTCCAACCTCAAATCGGGTGAATACGCTGTTATGCTCAACATAATCGCTCAAAACTTTATAGCATTTCCCCTTGCTACTGCTTTTTGTATTCCAAAAACTCGCCCTATCGCAAACTTTTAACGACGGGACGAAAAAATGGTTTATGGTTACATTCGGGTAAGCAGCGATAAGCAGACAGTGGAAAACCAGCGCTTCGAAATTAGTAATTTCGCAAAAAACCATAATCTCCATGTTGACGGCTGGATTGAGGAAACCATTAGCGGCGTCAAAAACTATGACAAACGCGAGCTTGGCAAACTGCTCAAAAAGGTGAAAAAAGATGATCTGATAATATGCGCCGAATTATCACGGCTTGGCAGGAACCTTTTCATGATAATGGAAATCCTCAATCTGTGCATGAGTCGGGAATGCAAAGTCTGGACTATCAAGGATAATTACCGGCTTGGTGAGGACATCCAGAGCAAGGTTCTGGCCTTTGCCTTCGGCCTCTCCGCCGAGATTGAGCGTAATCTCATAAGCCAGCGTACACGGGAGGCCCTTGCACGCAAACGTGCTGAAGGCGTTGTGCTGGGGCGGCCTAAAGGGCGCAAATCAAGTAAGGTAAAGTTATCCGGCCAGGAGGAAACCATTCGTACACTTTTGCAAAGAAAGGTACCCAAAACGAAAATTGCCAAAATATTTGGCGTAAACCGGATGACCGTTGATTCTTTTATCCGGCAGCGTTTGAAAAACGAACAGTCAATATTGAATCCAGCTTTGGTTGCGGCGGCCCCAAACTCATGACAAATGTCTCACAAAAGACAGTCTGCCTCCTGCAAAGTTGACAGGTAAAAAAAACGGCGGGCATAGCGTGGCCAGCTTTTTCCAATACGCTACCGGGGAAAGCTGGCCAAGTCTTCCTGCCCCCCGCTTTCTTCCGCGCCCTATTGAGAGGGATCGGGGGGGATATTTCCCCCCGACGGGGTACGCGTCAGCGCCCCGAAAAAGCAATCTTTTTCTCGATCGTTTCCACCTGTTCCCTGTTTTCCAGCAAAAACGCAATGAACTTCTGCACGGCCGGGGAAAGGTACTGCCGGGGGCGGTGTGAAAGTGCGTAAACCCGACGCTCGAAAAGACGGGACAGGGAATGCACCTTCACATCAAAACCCGGCGTACGGGCCTGAAATTCGTCCATAACGGCAACGCCCCGTCCAAGCGACACATGCATGAGAATAGGCAGAAAAAAGCTTGCATACTGCTCAATATTCAGGGTGTAACCTGCCTCGCCGATCACTCTCGCCACATTCCCGTCCAGCGGATAATCGCGCCAGAACGCCACAAAGGGCAAATGTACAAAATCCTCCAGCCGGGGAGGATCGCTGATGGGAACATTCCAGCTTCCGGGCGTAACCAGGGCCATTTCCGCCGAGAACAGCGGGTAACACTGCGCACCTTCCGGCAGGACGTTTTGCTGGGTAAGAAGCATATCCACATCCGGCGCGTAATACGACTTCATCAGGTCGCCAATGGGCTGGGGGCGTACTTCCACTGAAACCTTGGGATACAGCTTTTTGAATTCCAGCAGGCGGGGCGGCAAGTAATACGTTGTAATGCCGTAATTCGCAGCAATAACGATATTTCCGCATACCTCTGCGCCGCCGTTCACCTGATTGCTGACCTGCTGGAGCAGGCGGAACAGTTGCTGGCACAGCATGTACAATTGTTCCCCGGCAGCAGTCAGTTCCAGCGGCGACGCACGACGATTGACCAGTTCGACGCCGAGTCGTTGCTCAAGCTTCTTCAACTGATAGGTGACAGTGCTCTGGGATCTGCCTACAGACTCGGCCGCGCGAGAAAAGGAACGCAGTTCCGCCAGTTGGTAAAAACTCCTGAGCCAGGAAATATAGTCTCCGCTGAAATCTTCCGTCATGGCATCCCCGTTCCCGGCAGCGCAAATTCCGGAGCATCCTGCCTGACGCGCTCCGGCGACTGCGTCTTCAACAGCCGCGCACCACGAGCTTCTTTCCTACATCAAAGCGCCTTGGCTGCCAAATCATCCGCGGCACAGGAATAAATATCAAACTATTTATGTTAATTCACTATGTTGCATATATTTCTTTGTTCCTTTTCAGCAAAAAATCAGGGCATATATTGACATAATCTAAATTTTCGATAATCATTCTAAAAAATAGATTTACTCGCTGCGGCACGGCACCGCTTCAACGGGCCGGCTCCGCGGCCCGTCCGGAACCCCTTGCACGGGAGGCAACATGGCAGCACCGGCAAATCTTATTCTGTCGTTCATCGCCTGGGCGCTCATTCTCTATCAAATGGCGATCACCCAGTTTCTGTTTCAGTCCTATATGCAGAATCAAATCGTCCATGTGGGGCTGGTGGGGAGTCTGCTCTCCCTGTATCATTTCACCAGAACCGGCAAGCCCGCGCTGAAATTGCTGTGGCTGGTCATGGTAGCGCTCTTCGTCGTTTCCGCATCGTACATGTGGATGAATTTTGACGACCTGGAAATGCGTATCGGCTTTCCAGAAGGCTTGGACATTCCCGTCGGCTGTCTGCTGCTGATCGGCATACTCGGATGCACGCTGGCCGCGTGGGGCAAAATATTTCCCACCATCGCGGGCATTGCTCTTGCATATATGCTGTTCGGCCACTATTTGCCCGGCCCTCTGCATCATACGCGCATAGCCTTTGCTGCGGCCATTTCAACGATCTGCCTCGGCTTTGGCTCAGGAATTTTCGGGAATATTCTCGGCATGATCGTGGAATTCGGTTTTTTGCTGGTGCTGTTCGGCTCCTGTCTGGAAATCATGGGCGCCAATGTCTTTTTTCTGGAAATGGGCAAATTGGGCAGTAAAGTAAGCAAAGGCGGCCCCGGCCAGACCGCGGTCATCGGCAGCGCGCTGGTAGGTATGGCTTCCGGTTCGGCACTGGCCAACGTCATGATCACCGGGGCGTTTACCATCCCCACCATGAAGCGTTTTGGCTATAAGCCGGAAATCGCCGCGGCGATTGAAGCGGCGGCATCTACCGGCAGTCAGATCATGCCGCCGATCATGGGGGCCACGGCCTTTCTTATGGCGGCTTTTCTCGGCGTGCCCTTTCCCTCTGTCATGATCGCCGCATTCGTACCCGCGGTACTCTATTTCGTGGCCGTCGGCATCAATGTGGAACTCATCGCGCGCAAGGACAGGATAAAGGGCATTTCCGCCGCTGTGGACATGCGCATGCTGATTGAGCGGGCCTGTGTTTTCGTCATTCCACTGGCCATGTTGACCGTGATGCTGATCATGCAGATGAGCCCGGGGTTCACCGCCTTCTGGTCCACCCTGCTGGTGCTGGGCATCGGCTTCGCCCGCAAGACCACCCGTCCCGGCATGAGGGATTTCATCGCGGGCATGACCAGTGGGGCGATACAGGCCGCCAAGATTTCCATTGTGGTGGCTTCTGTGGCAATCATCGCACAGGTAGTGGTCAGCACCGGCCTCGGCACCAAGCTGACCCAGGTTATCGCCATGGTCAGCCAGGGCAGTCTGCTTCTTACCCTGATCATGGCCATGGCCCTGTGCATCATTCTCGGCTGTGGAGTTCCCAGTTCCGCCGCCTACGCGCTGGTCGCCATTCTTGTGGTTCCCGGTATTGTAAAAATGGGGGTTGATCCCTTCCAAATCCATTTCTTCTGCTTCTATTTCACTGTCATTTCCTGCATCACTCCGCCTGTGGCCGTGGCTTCACTGGGCGCGGCCTCCATTGCTGATTCCAGCTACTCCCGCACCGGATGGGAGGCGCTGAAAATGGCGGCCACCGGCTTTGCCCTGCCCTTCTTTTTCGTTTCCAACAAGTCTCTGCTCCTGCGCGGCGACGATCCGCTCATTACCCTGCTCAGCATCGGGGCGGCCCTGCTTGCGGTAACCTGCTTCTCCTTTACTGCCTACGGCTACTGCATGACCGACGCATCCGGCTCCCAGCGGGCTCTGTCCGGCGCCGCGGCAGCCCTGCTTGGCGCCTACGTCATCACGCTGAATCCGCTGTTCCTCGGCGCAGGCGTACTCTGTCTCGCCGCCTATATCTTCTGGCAGAAATCGGCCGCAAAGGCGTTTTCCCCCGCAAACCTGTAACCCAAGTCCCGGAGGATCATCATGACTTCCCTGTTCAAGCATTTCGTCCCGGCCCTCGCCGTACTGCTGTTCGGCGCTTCCGCCGCACCGGCGGCCAACGACACCCTGACTGTCATCAGCGCGCCCTTCGGCAAAACGGGCTACATCATGGGATCAGCCTGCGAGGACATCATCAAGAAGTCCGACAGCGGCCTGAAAATCACTCAGGAAGAAGGCTACGGCATGTTTTACAACCTGAAGAAGCTCCATGCCGCTGATCCCGAAACCCGCAAAACCATGATCATCATGGGGACACTAACTTCCATGTGGCAGGCGCAGAACGGCAAAGCCCCCTTCAAGCAGCCCATCGCCACGGACATGCGCGTGCTCTTTTCCATGTATGACAGTGACAGCTGCTTTATGTCCCGTGACCCGAAAATCAGATCTGTACCCGACTTCGCGGGAAAAACCGTGGCTATCGGCAAGAAATCGCAGGATGTCTACGGAACCTTTCTGTTTGACCATATCGACGCGGGATACGGGCTGGCCGACAAGGTAAATGTGCAGTGGGTGGGCAACGCCAGCGCCCTCTCCAGCTTCAAGGACGGACTGTCCGACGCGGCCGGAGCCGACATTTTGAGCAATCCTGTCACCGGAGAAGTAGTGCCCGGCCCGGCCGCCATTGAAGTGCAGGCATCCTTCAATAAGGTCAACTGGTTCGGCTCCAGCCGGGAAGCCCTGGAAAGAGTCATCGCCAAAACGGGCATTCCCTATACCATCGTCACCGTGCCCGCCAATACATTTGCAGGGCAGGACGCGGACTTCCTGACCCTTGGCACGCCCAATTTCTGGGGAGCTTCTCTCGAAATGCCCGAAGACGTGGCGTACCGTTTCGTCGCTACCATCATCAAGCATGTGGAAGAATTCGGAACCTACCATTCCGCAGGCAAACTGATCACCAAAGAAGCGCTGTGCTACGGCTTCACCCCTGACCAGCTGCACCCCGGCGCGTATCGCGCCTACAAGGAAGCGGGATTGATGAAATAATTCCAGAATGAGCATCCGGAACCGAACCAGGCTGCTGACAAACCCGGCTTCGCGGGACGCGCCCCCCCTTCCTCACCTTTTACCCTGCCTGCTCAAGGAGACACATCATGCTCGGAAAAATTATCGACCTCAGCCTGACCATCGACCCTGCCCAGGAATATATTCAGTTCCCGCGCAAGAGCCTGTGCAACGCGGAGGAACCGTTGACCTCTTTCCATATCTGTTCCACCGTGGCGCAGACGGGCTTTCTTGCTACCAATGTATCCATGACTACCCAGAGTTTCACCCACATCGACGTGCCGCGTCACTGCTTTGAACACGGCTTTGCCAATCATGAACTCCCTCTCCATATGGTGGTGGGAGAAGCCGTTATCATTGATATGACCCACAAAAAACCCGGCGAAGGCGTCAGCGCGGCGGATCTGCAAGAGGCTGACCCGGATCTGCGCAAGGGAGATATCGCAATCATCCGCACCGGCTGGACGGAAGAAGCCTGGGGCACCCGCCGTTTTTGGGACGAAATGATTTATCTGGAAAATGATGCCTGCGACTGGCTCATAGCCAAAGGCATTAAAGCGCTGGCCCAGGATTTCATGACCGACGTCAGCCCGGTAAAACAGTCCGGCGGCAAGCAGGGGGCAGGCTATGACGGCTACGCCCACCGCGAATTCCTGAGCCGGGACATCATCCTTATCGAATGGTGCACCAACCTGCGCGCCATTTCCAAAGAACGCGTGTTCTTTGTGTGTCTGCCGCTCAAACTGCTCGGCACCGACGGTTCAGCCGCACGCGTCATCGCCATTGAATCCGTTTAGAGCATTTTGTCATTGAAATGCTCTCGGAGTCGAGCGGAGCGAGGCTCATCTCTGCTCTCCTTATCCGTAAAGCGCTACGCGCTAACGGCTAAGGGTGCCGCTCCGACGGAGTAGCCGCAATTCACTTGCGGCGTTGAGCTCCGGCTTCAGGCGTGAAACCTGCGCGCCAGAACACAGGATCCTGACTGGTAGATACTTTCAATCACAAAACGCTCTAGGGAAACGCTTTAATCAGCGGTTCCCCAGGTTCAGCCTCCGTTACCCCTGGGCGGGCGCATTATCATGCGCCCGCCCAGAAGCCGACGCCGCCCTTTTTCCGACAGTTATGGGGAGATGCAGAAAGCTTTCCCCTGTTTCAAGCCGCAAAGGAAATCATGAACTTTTCCATACCACATTTCCATGACACGGTACGCGCGTTTCTGCGCCGCAAGGACATTATCTTTTCTGTCCGGCGCTACGGCGTGGACGCGCTCGGCTCCATGGCTCTCGGTCTTTTCACGTCGCTGATCATCGGGCTTATTCTCAAAACCGCCGGGACAAAGCTTGGCCTTCCGGCGTTTGTCGACGCGGGCAGGCTCGCCATGGAGATGTCCGGCCCCTGTATCGGCGTCGCCGTGGCGCACGGGCTGAAAGCCCCTGCTCTGGTTCTCTTCGGCTCCGCCGTCACCGGCATGGCCGGCGCGGCGGCAGGAGGCCCGGCCGGAGCTTT